>CAJYJW010000033.1 GCA_913775025.1 uncultured Sphingomonas sp.
GGGTCGAGGGTTCGAATCCCTTCGCCCGCTCCAGCGACTTCCATTTGAAGTCGCTCTTACATCGCTTAAATGGCGACTCGTGTGCTTCTCGCCACAAAGGGAGCGACTTGGCCGCCGAGCCGTGCGGATTTGCGGCTATGCCCGAAGCCTAATAGCGGTTGCGCCATGGACGCGACGGGGGCCGAGCTTCTTGAACAGCGCTATCGATTACCCCGGCCTCAGGGCGTGCGGGATTCCAAGCGCTACGGCCGCTTAGGCCGCATCAACTAGAGTATCCGGCCCGACGGACACACGAGGTCCCCGTCACGGCCCCCGCCTCAGTAGGCGTTGCGGTGGACGAGCACCTTGAACGTGCCGAACAGGATCGAGATGTCGCGCCAGATCGTCCAGTCCTTGAGATACTCGAGGTCGGCGCGAAGGCGGTTGGTCAGGTCCACGCTCTCATGGGTGGCCCCGCGATAGCCGCGGATCTGGGCAAGGCCGGTGATGCCAGGCTTGCTGGCGTGGCGGTGCCAATACCGCTGGTCCACCTCCCAAAACAGTTGGACGCCGGCCATGGAGCCAAGCGCGTGGGGGCGTGGGCCGACGAGGCTCATCTCACCCTTCAGCACGTTCAGCAACTGCGGCAGCTCATCAATGCTGGTGGCGCGGATGAAACGACCGACGCGGGTTACCCGATCATCATCGCGGCGGGTGGATTGCTTGCCGTCGCTATCGCAAAGGTCGCTCCGCATCGAGCGGAACTTATACATTGAGAACAGACGGTTGCCACGGCCGAGCCGCTTCTGCACGAAGAACACCGGGCCGGGGCTGTCCAGCTTCACCGCGATCGCCACGAGCACCAGCAGCGGCGCAAGACCGATCAGCACGGGCACCGTGAGCGCCAGATCGAGTGCGCGTTTCTTCGCGCGGCTGCGCATGGAGAGCGGGCCGGACGATACGACCAGCGTATCGTGCCCCTCAAAGCTGCCGCAGCCTATCGCGCCTATCGCGCTAAACTGGCTGGCGACCACTTCGCCCCGGATGTTGGCGCCCTTCAGCAGCATCGCCCAGGCGAGCCGCCGTTCGGGGCTGCATGAAACGACGACGCGATCGAAATCCTTGATGATCGCGCCGAAACGATCGAGCATATGTGGATCGTCTCCGCTTGGCCGCAACTGATACATGGCGGCGTCGATCATCGCGGCGCCATGGGGCGGATCGATCGGCGCATCGTCTACGATCAGCAACTCGTTCAGGGGATTACCGGCCAGCGCATGCGCGGCGTAGCGGGCGAACAGCAGGCGCCCGGCGGTAAGCGTGCCGACACCGCCGAGCGTACCGAACGCGAACATCAGGCGCGAGATCGACGTGCTCGAACGGAGGAAGAAGGCGACGAACAGAATGGTCGCCACGGTGAACAGGAATGCGGTGACGGAGCGCAAGATGCCCATGAAGGGATTGCGCAGCACCTCGATGCTGTAGGCATTGCTGTTCAACGCGATGCCGGCATAGATCGGCACCGTGAGAAGGGCGATCTGCACGCCATGCTGGTACATCATCGTGCCGGACTGGGTCAGCGCGGCGGCCATGAAGGCGGCGAACAGCGCGATGCAATCGAGCCCCAGCAAGGCGACATACAGCCGCAGCCGCAGGATCTGCTTGGAGGCAAGCGCGGGTTCGGTCGATAATGGCGAGACGAAAACAGTCTGGCTATTCGTAGCGTTCACGTTCGTCCCCATCGTGCATCGCGTAAAAAAGCAGGCGAAACCCGCGACGATTAAAGACCCGTTAGGGCTTCCTACGCGCAGGCATTGTGCGGCGCAACGCATGAATCGGATTCAGCTTCCCTCCAATGTGGTGCGGTCGCTGTCTCAATCCGGGATCAGAGGATCCACCAGACGGCGCCGGCTCCGGCAGTCAGCGCCACCACCCCCGCACCAAGCGACAGGGCGTGAACGATTTTTTCCATCGCATCGCGTGGCTGGGGGGGCAGCAGCCATGCGGCATACTCTTCCGCCGACAATCGGGAATCGGCCGTCGGATTGAGCGTTTCCGCCGGCCCCGCCGAAAGCGGCACGGGCGTCGTCGGGTTCGACGGAGCTTGGCGCAGCAGTGATGTATGTGTGCGGCTCATGGCGGCCTCGCTCGGGGGAGCATCGTGCTCGGAAGACACGATCATGCACGGCCTGACTTTGGGATCGGTGAAGGGGAATGGTTTAGAGGCGTGAACCATGTTCCGCCCCGCCTTCATCGGCTGGGTCAGCCGGAATGTCTCGGTGAGGCAGTTGCTTAACCGAATCGCACTAGGGCTGATCCGACAAAGGGGCTTGGGCGATGAACGACATAAGCGGATGGCAAGCCAAGGCGCCGGCGGCGTGGATACCGGCCACCGACGCGATCGACATCGGTCACTTGCTGGAGGTCGGTGGATCCGCCTCCCGCGTCGCGCTGGACAGGGCGGTGCTGGCGGGGCTGGCGGAAGATGCGGACGCCGTGGTCGCGATGGCGGGGCAGATCGGTTCCCTCATTAAGCTGGCGGCCGGCGACCGCTGGCTGGTGGCGAGCGTCCGCGCGATGACGCTTTCCGCCGATGGTGATTCGGTCATCGCCACAGTCGATTTTTTGGGGGAAGGTGTTCGCGATCCGGCGGGCGGCGCGCTCGGTGACTTCCGGCGCGGCGTAACCCGCTATCCTCTCCCCGGCGCGGCGGTACGGGTGCTGACCACCGATGAGATGCGGGAGATCTACGCGGCGGACGACCGGCCCCATGTCGGTATCGGCACCGTCTATCCCACGCGCGACGTGCGTGCCGCGCTGACCGTCGATACCCTTCTGGGCAAGCATTTCGCGCTGCTCGGCTCGACCGGCACCGGCAAATCGACCTCGCTGGCGCTGATCCTCCACCGCATCTGCGCGATGGCGCCCGAGGGGCATATCGTGATGATCGATCCCCACGGCGAATATCCCGCCGCCTTCCGCGAGACGGGCGAGCTATTCGATGTCGACAATCTCGCCATGCCCTATTGGCTGATGAACTTCGCCGAGCATGTCGAGGTGCTCGTTACCTCCAGCGGATCGGATCGCCAGATCGATTCGGACATCCTGGCCAAATGCCTGCTGGCCGCGCGCGCGAAGAATCGTTGCGCCGAGGGGCTGACCAAGCTGACCGTCGACAGCCCGGTGCCCTATCTGCTGTCCGATCTGCAATCGATCCTGCAGGCCGAGATGGGCAAGATCGACAAGGCCGGCGGCACCGCCCCCTATCAGCGGCTGAAGACCAAGCTGGAGGAACTGCGCGCCGATCCGCGCTATGCCTTCATGTTCTCCGGCATGCTGGTGTCGGACACGCTGGCTGCCTTCATCGCCCGGATCTTTCGCATGCCGGGGCAGGGGCGGCCGATCTCCATCGTCGATGTGTCCGGCGTGCCGAGCGACATCACCAGCGTGGTGGTGGCGGTGCTGGCGCGGCTGGTATTCGATTACGCCATCTGGTCGCGCGGGGAGCAGGCCCGCCCGGTGCTGCTCGTCTGCGAGGAGGCGCATCGCTACATCCCGTCGGACAGGGTGACCACCGGCGCGGCGGTGCGCGGCATCCTGGAGCGCATCGCCAAGGAGGGGCGCAAATATGGCGTATCGCTCGGCCTCGTCACGCAGCGCCCGTCCGATCTGGCGGAGGGCGTACTTTCCCAATGCGGCACGATCATCTCGCTGCGGCTCAACAACGATCGCGATCAGGCGTTCGTACGCGCCGCCATGCCGGAAGGGTCGCGCGGCTTTCTCGACGTGCTGCCGGCGCTGCGCAACCGCGAGTGCATCGTGAGCGGCGAGGGCGTCGCCATCCCCGTCCGCGTCACGCTGGATGAACTGGAGCCGGAGCGGCGCCCCGCCTCGGGCGATCCCTTGTTCTCGGAGCGGTGGCGCGAGACGGGCGGCGAGGCGGAGAGCATCGATCGGGTGGTGAAGCGGTGGCGGTCGCAGGGCCGATGACGGCGTCAATCCTCGTGGATGCGGCTGTGTCGGCGGGTGTCGCGCATCAAGAGCGCGGTGACGAAGCTCACGCCCATCAGCGTGATCGCATAGACGTAGAAGCCGCGCTCGATCCCCTCGGCCTTGAACCACAGGGCGACATATTCCGCCGATCCACCGAAGGCGGCGTTGGCCACCGCATAGGGCAGCGCCACCCCCAGCGCGCGGACGTGGGTAGGGAACAGCTCCGCCTTCACCACCGCGCCGATCGAGGTATAGCCCGCCTGCAACGCAAGCGCCGCCAGGATCAGTAACAGCGCGGTGCCGGCCGAGCCCCCTTCGGCGACCCCCGTCATCACCGGCCACAGGATCAGCGCGCCGCCGCCGAACGAGCCGATCAGCATCGCTCGCCTGCCGATCCGGTCGGAAAGCCAGCCGGCAACCGGTTGCAGCAGCATGAAGGCGATCAAGGCGATGGCGCTCACCTCGGACGCGGTCGATTTGGAGAAGCCGGCGGTGTTGACGAGGTACTTCTGCATATACGTCGTGTAGATATAGAAGCCGAGCGATCCGCCCGCCGTCAGCCCGACGATGGTGGCAACGGCGCGGGGGTGCTCACGCAGCAGCGTCATGGTGGTGCCCCCGCGCACGCCCTTGCGGTCGGCGGATTTGAACGAGTCGCTCTCGTCCAGCCCGCGCCGCAACCAGAAGACGAACACCGCCAGCATCGCGCCGATCACGAAGGGGATGCGCCAGCCCCACGCTGCCAGCGCATCCACCGACAATGTTCGCTGGAGCAGGATCAGCACGCCCAGCGCCAGCAACTGCCCGCCGACCAGCGTGACATAATGGAAGCTGGACCAGAAGCCGCGATGCCGCTCGCCCGCCATCTCGCTCATGTAGCTGGCCGACGCGCCATATTCGCCGCCGACCGACAGCCCCTGCACCACGCGGGCGAGCAGCAGCAGCAGCCCCGCCCACGGCCCGATCGTGGCGTGGCCGGGGATGGCGGCGATCATCAGCGATCCGCCGCACATCATGCCAACCGACAGCGACAGCGCCGCCCGCCGCCCCGCGCGATCGGCGTAGATGCCCACCAGCCACGCCCCCACCGGCCTCGCGGCGAAGCCCACTGCGAAGATGGCGGCGGCCTGCAGCAACTGGCTCGTCTGGTCGCCTTTGGGAAAGAAGACCGGGGCGAAATAGAGGGTAAAGGCGGCATAGGCGTACCAGTCGAACCATTCGACGAGATTGCCGGCGGCCCCGCCAAGAATCGCGCGCAGCCGCCGCGCGGGCGAAAGGCCGTCCGGGTCGGCATTGGCCGTTGAGGATGCGTTCGTCGCCTGTTGCATGGTCGTGCCTACCATGGCGATCCGCATGAGGCCACGTGGGAGCATGCCGGGCGGTGGCGTTCGCCCGCGCGAGCGGCTATCGCGCGGGCAAACCCTCGACTGATCCGGAACCCTCATGAACGCGCCCGCATCCGATCGCCCCGCCGGCCGCCCCGACCGGCGCACCTTCGCGATCATCTCCCACCCCGACGCCGGCAAGACCACGCTGACCGAGAAGCTGCTGATCGCCGGCGGCGCGATTCATATGGCGGGCGAGGTGAAGGCGCGTGGGGCCGCGCGGCGCGCGCGATCCGACTGGATGAAGATCGAGCAGCAGCGCGGCATCTCGGTCACCTCCTCGGTGATGACGTTCGAATATGACGACATCGTCTTCAA
Source organism: uncultured Sphingomonas sp. (assembly GCA_913775025.1). Taxonomy (GTDB): domain Bacteria; phylum Pseudomonadota; class Alphaproteobacteria; order Sphingomonadales; family Sphingomonadaceae; genus Alterirhizorhabdus. The sequence continues at coordinate 5,676 of CAJYJW010000033.1, forward strand.
CCTGCTCGACACGCCGGGGCACGAGGATTTCAGCGAGGATACCTACCGCACGCTGACGGCGGTCGATTCGGCGGTGATGGTGATCGACGCCGCCAAGGGGATCGAGCCGCAGACGCGCAAGCTGTTCGAGGTGTGTCGGCTACGCTCCGTGCCGATCATCACCTTCGTCAACAAGATCGACCGCGAGGGGCGCGACGCCTTCGAACTGCTGGACGAGATCGCCGATCAACTCGCGCTCGACGTGTGCCCGATGGAATGGCCGGTCGGCATGGGCGGGCTGTTCGAGGGGCTATACGATCTGGCCGCTGATCGCCTGCTGCTGCCCGACGACAATCGCGGTTTTTCCGGCCATGTCGAGCAACTGTCCGGCCGTGACGACCCACGCCTCGAAACGCTCGTGTCCGCTCCCGCGCTGGAGAAATTTCGCGAGGAGGCGGAGCTCGCGACCGGCGGCTATGCGCCGTTCGATCTCGCCGCCTATCGTAATGGTGACCTGACGCCGGTCTATTTCGGCTCCGCGCTCAAGGATTTCGGCGTGGTCGAGCTGATCGACGCGCTGCGCGATCACGCGCCGAGCCCCCGCGCGCAGCCCGCTACCCCCGCGCCGGTGGATCCAGACGCACCGGGCGTCAGCGGCTTCATCTTCAAGATGCAGGCCAACATGAACCCGCAGCACCGCGACCGAGTTGCCTTCATGCGGCTCTGTTCCGGGCGGTTCAGGCGGGGGATGAAGCTCAACCAGTCGGGCACCAACAAGCCGATCGCTGTGCACAGCCCAATCCTGTTCTTCGCGCAAAGCCGCGAGGTGGCGGACGAGGCGTGGCCGGGCGACATCATCGGCATCCCCAACCACGGCACTTTGCGGGTGGGCGATACGCTGAGCGAGGCGACGGGCCTCGCCTTCACCGGCCTGCCCAACTTCGCGCCGGAGATATTGCGCCGCGTGGCGCTGGTCGATCCGACGAAGACCAAGCAGCTCAACAAGGCGCTGGACGATCTCAGCCAGGAGGGCGTGGTGCAGGTGTTCCGCCCGCAGGTGGGGTCGGCGCTGGTGGTGGGCGTGGTCGGCCAGTTGCAGCTGGAGGTGCTGATCTCTCGGCTGGAGCACGAATATAAGGTCGATGCCCGGCTGGAGCCATCGCCCTATCAGACGGCCCGCTGGATCGCCTCGGACGATGCGGCCGCGATGAAGGGGTTCGGCGCCGATCATCGCGGCGCGATGGCGAGCGATCATGACGGCGAGCCGGTGTTCATGGCGAAAGACGACTGGGAGCTGAATTTCGTCAGCCAGCGCAACCCCTTGATCCGCTTCACAGCGACCAAGGAACGGGTGTAGCAATTGCACGCCGGGCGCGGGTATCGCATGTCTGGCTGGCAAGCGAAGGGGCGAGGCGGGACGGATGCACGACAGTAGCCTGGTGATGCGCCTCGCGCGTCATATCGATCTGACGGCGGGCGAGCGCGACGCGCTCGACTGGATGGAACGGCGCGAGATCACGCTCGCTCCCGGTCAGACTCTGGTGGAGGAAGGCAGCGCGAACCCGATGCTGTTCGTCGTCCAGTCGGGCTGGTTGCAATCATCGGTAGTGCTGAAACGCGGCGGCCGGCAGATTTTGCGCTTCCATTTCCCCGGCGATCTGATGGGCACCTCCGGCATCGCCTGGCTGCCCGCCATCCACACCCTCACGGCGGTGTCCGCCTGCACCGTCTCCGAAATCGCCAAGACGCATTTGGCCCGTCTCTTCCGCGAGCAACCACGCCTGGGCGGCCTGCTCTATGCCACCGCCGCAGCCGAGAACGTTGCCTTGTGCGACCGGCTCGCCTCCGCCGCACGGCAAAGCGCGGTGGAGC
>CAJYJW010000034.1 GCA_913775025.1 uncultured Sphingomonas sp.
GGTTTTTCATTGGATAGCGAAGCGCGTCGAGCAGGCCGCCTATCCGAAGGGACGAACCCAAGCGGACGGTCAGGACGGGCCTCGCGGCCGGCGGACAGCGCCGCCGCCCGCGCCGGCCGCGAGAGCCCGTTTCGCACGGCGGCACCTGCCCGCGAGAGCCGGGGCGCGCCGCCCTCGCCGCTCGATCAGACCACGCGCCGCGCCTATCCGACGCGGGCGGCGAAGGCCGAGGCACTCGGACGGACGACAGCCCGCCCCGACGTGGGGCGGCGCGGGGCTGCGCGTCACGAACGGCCCGGCGCGCCCGCTCGCCCGGCCGCCCCGGGGGAAGGGCAGCGGATCGCGAAACTGCTGGCGCGCGCCGGTGTCGCCTCCCGCCGGGAGATTGAGCGGATGATCGTGGAGGGGCGCGTGGCGATCGCCGGCGTCACGATCGATACGCCGGCCACGATCCTGAAATCGCTGCATCAGGTGACGGTGGACGGCAAAGCCGTGCAGGCTGCCGCCCCCGCCCGCCTGTTCCGCTATCACAAGCCTGCCGGCCTTCTGACGGCGGAGCGCGATCCCGCCGGCCGCGCGACCATCTACGACAGGATGCCGCCGGGCTTGCCCCGTGTGATGCCGGTCGGCCGGCTCGACCTCAATACCGAAGGGCTGTTGTTGCTGACGACGGATGGCGAGTTCAAGCGCCAGTTGGAGTTACCGGCGACTGGCGTGGAGCGCACCTATCGTGCCCGCGTATTCGGCGATGTGTCGCAGGCGCAGCTTGAGGATCTGATCGACGGCATCGAAATCGACGGCGTGCGCTACGGCGCGATCGACGCCAATCTGGAACGCCGCACCGGGCGCAACGGCTGGGTCGAGATGACCCTGCGAGAAGGCAAGAACCGCGAGGTCCGCCGTGTGCTGGAACATCTGGGCTTGCAGGTCAGCCGCCTGATCCGCACGGCCTATGGCCCCTTCCTTCTCGCCGACATGCCGGCGGGCGAGATCGACGAAGTGCGGCAGCACGACCTCGTCGAGTTTCGCAAGAGCCTTCGCTAACTCCATGAGAATTATCGCTGGGCAATGGCGCGGACGCACGCTCACCTCCCCTGTGGGCGCGGAAACGCGCCCCACCGCCGATCGCACGCGCGAGGCGCTGTTCTCTATGCTCGCCAGCCGCGTTGGCGATTTCGACGGGTTGCGTGTCGTGGATCTGTTCGCGGGTACGGGCGCGCTGGGGCTTGAGGCGATGTCGCGCGGCGCGACATCGTGCATTTTCGTGGAGCAGGACGCCAAGGCGCTCGACGCGCTGCGCGCCAACGTCGCGAAAATGGGCGCACGCGGGGCGGAGGTGCGGGCGCAATCGGTAACCGCGCTCGGCCCGATCGCGATGCCGGCCGATCTGCTGCTCTTCGATCCGCCCTACGCCAGCGGCGGCGCCGGGGCCTTGCTGGAGCGGTTGACGCGTCTCGGCTGGGCAGCCCCCGGTGCGTGGGCCAGCATCGAAACCGCGCGGACTGAAACGACGTCGGCGGGGGGCTGGACGGTCGATGCCGAACGCATCCACGGCAAGGCGAAGCTCACGATCCTGCGGCGCGAGACAAGCTAGAAGGACAGTGACATCCGCCCCATCGCGCGATTGGGCCGCACCTTCACCCGCCAGCGTACGGTGTTTTCGTCGCCCTGATCCGGCGCGAACACTTCGGGATCAAGCCGCCATGTACCCGCTTGGCCAGCCTCATGCGTCGTATCATCGACCAGGATCAACGTCTCGGCAGGGCCAGGCGACCGCTCGGCATCATCATCCGAGGATGTCGCCATCGCCGGCATGGCGAGTATCGCCAAGCCTGCCGGAAGCACACGCCAAACCGTCGTCATTTTCGATACATCCATGCCTTGGTCCGGCCGGGTAACGCCCTCGCAGCCACGAGTTTCCATGAACAAGGGGCAGCGCGTGCCTCGTAAGCCACGCCGGAATGCCGATGCTTGCGCGGGTTCGCTTCGTTCCCTAACTGTTCGGCGGTGACCGAAATCGCCCCCGCCTCCGAACCCGCCTATCTGCGCGGCCTGAATCCACCGCAGCGTGAGGCGGTGCTGACGACCGAGGGGCCGGTGCTGGTGCTGGCGGGGGCCGGAACCGGCAAGACGGCGGCGCTGACGGCGCGCCTCGCGCATCTCGTCGCGACGCGGCGCGCCTGGCCATCCGAGATCCTCGCCGTCACCTTCACCAATAAAGCCGCGCGGGAGATGAAGGAGCGCGTCGGTCGCATCCTGGGCGATGCGGTGGAGGGGATGCCGTGGCTCGGTACCTTCCATTCGATCGCGGCGAAGATGCTGCGCCGCCATGCCGAGTTGGTCGGCCTGCAATCGAACTTCACGATCCTGGACACGGACGATCAGTTGCGCCTGCTCAAGCAATTGATCGTCGCGGCGGAGATCGACGAGAAGCGCTGGTCCGCGCGGATGCTGGCGGGCATGATCGATCGCTGGAAAAATCGCGGCTGGACCCCGCAGGACATCGGCGCGGAGGAGAGCGAAGGCTTCGCCAACGGGCGGGGCCAGCAACTCTATGCTGCCTATCAGGCCCGGCTGAAGGCCGTGAACGCCTGCGACTTCGGCGATCTGCTGCTGCACATGCTCGTGATCCTGAAGACCCATCGCGACGTGCTGGAGCTGTACCAGCAACGCTTCAGATATGTGCTGGTGGACGAGTATCAGGACACCAATTCGAGCCAATATCTGTGGCTGCGGCTGATCGCGCAGGTGCGGAAGAACATCTGCTGCGTGGGGGATGACGACCAGTCGATCTATTCGTGGCGCGGGGCGGAGGTAGCCAACATCCTGCGCTTCGAAAAGGATTTCCCCGGGGCGGCAGTGATCCGGCTGGAGCAGAATTATCGTTCCACCCCGCACATTCTGGCGGCGGCCAGCGGCGTGATCGCCAACAACGGCGGGCGGCTGGGCAAGACGCTGTGGACCGACGAGGCGGAGGGCGATCAGGTCCGCGTCGTCGGCGTCTGGGACGGCCCGGAAGAAGCGCGGCGGATCGGGGACGAAATCGAATCGCACCAGCGTAAGGGCGGCGGGCTGGATGACGTCGCCATCCTCGTCCGTGCCCAGTTCCAGACGCGTGAACTGGAAGATCGCTTCATCGCGATCGGCCTGCCCTATCGCATCGTCGGCGGCTTCCGCTTCTATGAGCGCGCCGAAATTCGCGACGCGCTGGCCTATCTGCGCGTGATCGTGCAGCCGGCGGACGATCTCGCCTTCGAGCGGATAGTCAACGTGCCGAAGCGGGGCTTGGGGGACAAGGCGGTCGCCAAGGTCCACCAATATGCGCGGGCGGAGGGGATCCCGCTGACGCTGGCCGCCGCCCGCATCCTTGATACCGATGAGTTGACACCGCAGGCGCGGCGGGCGCTCGGCAATCTCGTGGTCGATATCGCGCGCTGGCGTGATCGGTTGAACGATCTGCCGCACGCCGAGCTGGCGCGGCTGATGCTGGATGAGTCGGGCTATACCGCGATGCTGCAGGCCGATCGTTCCGCCGAAGCGGCCGGGCGGCTGGAGAATCTGACCGAACTTGCCCGCGCGATGGAGGAGTATGAGACGCTCCCCGCCTTCCTCGAGCACGTCAGCCTCGTCATGGACAATGATGCGGATCGCGAGTCCGCCAAGGTCACGATCATGACGATCCATGCCGCCAAGGGGCTTGAGTTCGGCACGGTTTTCCTCGCCGGCTGGGAGGAAGGCGTCTTCCCATCGCAGCGCGCGCTGGACGAGGGCGGCACCGCCAGCCTGGAGGAGGAGCGCCGCCTCGCCTATGTCGCGATCACGCGCGCGCGGCGGGCGTGCTGGATCTTCCATGCCGCCAATCGCCGCATCTACGGCCAGTGGACATCCTCAATCCCCTCGCGCTTCGTCAGCGAACTGCCACCCGCGCATATCGAGACGGAGACCACCATGTCCGGCGGCGAATCATTGTGGCGGGCGCAGTGGAGCGAGCAGGCCGATCCGTTCGCCCATGTCGGCCGGGGTACGGGGCGTGGGCCGGGGTGGCAGCGCGCGTCGGCTGCCGGATCACTCGCGCCGGCCGCACGCGTGGTGGAGGCGCGGGCGAGCGCTGCAAGCTTCGCCGCCAAGCCTCGCGGTGATATCGCCGAAGGGCAGCGGGTATTCCATACTAAGTTCGGCTATGGCGCGGTCGCCGCGATTGAAGGCAACAAGCTGGAGATCGATTTCGAACATGCCGGCCGCAAGCGCGTGCTCGACAGTTTCGTCTCGCCGGCCTGATCGGCCATCAGCGCCTCAGGCGGGGCTGGCGCTCTCGGTCCTCAAGGTCGCGATCGTAACGCCATCGTAGCGCGGTTCGGCGGGATCGAATACGGCTTGCGGATCGAAGCGCTCGGTCGTCAGCGTGACGCCGCTGAGGCCGGCGAGCTTGAAGCTGGCGAGCTTAATTTCTCTCGGCGGCTTGCCCTCCCGCTCCATCACGACCCCATCGACGAACGGATCGTCATGACGGGTGTAGAGGATATGCGGCGCAAACTGCATCTCACTACGATTGTAGATGGCCCGCACCCGCAGCCGCCGCTGCATCGCCGCCTCCAGAATAGCGAGGCCCGGCGCGCCCGACGAAGCACCCGCCGCAGGGGCATCGGCCGGTGTTTCCCGCTTGAGGCTGAGAGTCTTCCGCATATTGCTGCGATGCGGTATATTTGGCAGCGCTGTCAAGATGTGAGGTCTCGCCTCACGGGCGATCGGCGGCTAGATCAGGTTTATGTCAGAAGAGCGCCCCGCCCCTCGCCTCGCCGTACTGATCGATGCGGACAATGCCTCCGCCCGCATCGCCGATAGCCTGTTCGAGGAGATCGCCACCATCGGGGTGGCCAATCTGCGGCGCATCTATGGGGACTTCTCAGGCACCCGCCTGAAGGGATGGGCGGATATCTTGCAGGTGCATGCGATCATGCCGCACCAAAGCTTCGCCTATACGACCGGCAAGAATGCCTCGGATATCGCGCTCGTCATCGACGCGATGGACCTGTTGCATGGCGGGCGTTTCGACGCATTCTGCCTCGTATCCTCCGATAGCGATTTCACGCGATTGGCGGCGCGCATCCGCGAGCAGGGTTTGGCCGTCTATGGTTTCGGCGAGGAAAAGACGCCCGCCAGCTTCCGGCAGGCCTGCACGCGCTTCATCTACACCGGCAATCTTTCGCCCGAGGCCCCCCGCCAGAGCGAGCCGGAGAAGCCCGATACCCGCCCCGCCTCCGCCAAGCAGCATCCCAGCAAGGCGGTGCCGCTAATCCGAACGGCGATCGCACAGCTTGATGACGAGAACGGTTGGGTCCGCCTCGGCAGCATCGGCCAGCGCCTCGCCGCGTTACAATCGGATTTCGATTCCCGCACCTACGGTTCCGCCAAGCTTGTCGATCTGGTGGAAAAGGCGGGCGCGTTCGACGTGCAGCGCAACAACAGCGGCATCTATGTTCGACAGAAGCTGGAACCGGTACCCGCCACCGCGACCACTTCTACGGCAAAGCCCCGCGCGGGCGGCAGACTCTAGGCGCCCGGCCGCTCCAGCAACGCGGGGATATGGGGTAGCAGCTCGCGCGCGAGGAAACCGATGCGACCGACATCGTTCGCCAGCCGCCGGCCCGCCTCGCCATGCAGCCAGACACCCCATGCCGCCGCGACGATCGGCGAAGCACCACGCGATAGCAGACCACCGATGATACCGGCCAACACATCGCCGGATCCGCCCGTCGCTAGCCCGACGCCA
>CAJYJW010000035.1 GCA_913775025.1 uncultured Sphingomonas sp.
CGGTGACGTCCGCTACGGCGCCGTCCGCCGGCACGGCGGCCGCATCGGCCTCACCGGCGGCGGGAACCGATGCCACGGCATCCCGCGCCATGGCCGGCGTACCGAGAAGAAGAACGGCCGCGCAGCCGGCCATCAGCCGCGCGCGGCGGATCGATTGGTGAGTCATATACGCCCCTTTTGGATTGTCTTGGGGCGGCGGCTAGACGAAGCGCGGGTCGCCTACATGACGAGGCGGTGACGGTTAGCGTCCAGAACGTTCATCTTTGTGCAATGTAAGAGTGAACCTCCCCTCATTCGTATCGAAACGAGACGAAGCTTTGGCGACCGATCCGGCCGCGAGCATCCGGTATATGCGGCGCAGTCAGACCTAGCCTCCCCCGCTAGGCCGAACGATTCTGGTTACCCATGCGAGCACCACCTGCCGGAATGACAAACGGACGAGCGGCCGGAGCCGACCTCTGAACGGTCACGTCGGGTGATCGCCGAATGCCCCCGCCCGGCACGCGGCGATCCCGTCACGCTTCCTGAATTGCCGAGACCCGCCAGGGGGTGCGCGCATCCCGCACGAAGGTCCACAGCTCGGTCGCCTGCGTGGGGCGGCTGGCATCGCCTTCGATCACCCGGCCGCTGGCCCGATCGGTCATGACGTCGATGCTTTCGTAGCGCATGGCGATCGTCGCATAGTCCGTCGCGCCCTCGCTCCAGGCCTCGGCGACTTCCGCATCGATCAGCGTGGTGCCCGATACACTGTTGCGGCGGCCGCTCGTGGCGTTCTGGCTCATCTCCTCGGCCAAATAAGACATCACCTCGGGAGTCGTCCGCTCGCGCAGCGCGGCATAGTCCTCACGCCCGAACGCGTCCTGCACCTCGATCAGCAGCCGCTCGAACGCCTGACGATCCGCATCGTCGATCGCGATATCCACGTCCTGCACCGCCGGACGAGACGCCGCGAACCCCTGAGGCGCGATGGGCGTGAAGGCAGGCTGCGGCGGCGTGGCATAGGGCGAGGCCATGCCCCCGGCGTAGGCCGGCGTCTGCGCCTGCCTGCGGCGGAACAGGCGGAACAGCAGCCAGGCGACACCGCCGATCAGCACGATCTGCAACAGCGCCATCATCATGCCCGAGCCGAACGACCCGAAGCCATGACCCAGAAGCGCGCCGAGCAACCCACCGGCGATCAGACCACCGACGATCCTGCGCATCATCCCGCCCGACCGGGCAGGGGCGCTTCGTCCGAAGGGCGCGGCGGATTGCTGGCCGAACCCGCGTTCCGTCATCGATCGCTGGACGGGGGCCGTCTGCCGGGGGGCGATGCCGGTGGAGGCGGGCGAACTATAGGTACGCGCGCCCCGACTGCCGAAGCTGCCGCCCCGGCGTGCCTCCGCCGGGGCGGACAAGGCGATCGCCGCAACCAGCGCCACCGCGAGCGCGCCGGCATTTCCCATCCTGAACGTTCGCATAATAGCTCCTTCTCGCATTCGATATAGGATGCGCCCGCGCGATCGCCAGCAGGCCGGATTGCCAATCGCGCCCGGCCGAAGGCAATAGGGCGGAATGACCGCAAGCGAGCTTCAGGGCCTTCTCCTGTCCACCCTCGTCCGCCAGGCTGGCGGCAGCCAGCGGGGATGGCGCCTCGCGATCGGCCCGATCCGGTTGCACGATCCGGCGACCCACCCGCATTGCAACTGGTCGCTCACCCCATCCGGCACCGCACGCGAGAATGAGCGGATCGAGGCGCTGCTCGATACCGTCCGCCTGCGCCATCCGATTGTCACGGCGGGCTAGGCCTCCGCCGCCCACCTCATCCCGTCTATCGCGCGGCCGTTCCCTTCGCCCGGGGCCGGCGGGCGCGCCTGCCTCGCATCAGGAAACCGGCCATCACCATGCCAAGCACCGTGAAGACGATGGTGACGGTGCCGATTGTCGCGAGTTGCGCCGGGCCGATGTGGCCGGGCGAGCCCATCCCACGCGTCGCCAGATAACCGGGCGCGAAGATGCCGGGCACCCAGATCACCGCTGAAAGGACATTGGCCAGCTGAAAGCGTCGCGCGGGCATCCGCATGACCCCCGCCACGACCGGGATCGTCGCACGGATCGGGCCGAACAGCCGCCCCAGCAGAACGGCGGTAAAGCCGAAGCGGCGAAAGAACAGCCGCGCCCGCGCCACCGCCGCCATATGTCTATTGAGCGGCCAGCGACGGTACGCCTGCGGCCCCAGCCACCCGCCGAGCGCATAGGACAGCCAGTCCCCCAGCACCGCGCCGACGATTCCGCCCAGCAGCACCTGCCATGCCTCTACGAGGCCAAGGCCGATCATGCCGCCCACCGCGAACATGATCGCCGTGGCCGGGATCAGCATACCGACGAGCGCGAGCGACTCCCCGAAGGCCAGCAGCCCCATGATCGGCCCGGCCCAGGCGCGGTGGGCCAATATCAGGTCGGCGGTATCGCCGATCAGTTTTTCCAAAAACCTGCTCCAGCTTACGTAAAGGCTACGGGCGGCGGGTGCGATGGTTCCACCGCCCGCCGGCCGACAGCCGCCGCCCTCAGCAGCAGCGCATCACCCGGTCCGCCCCGCCGCCATAGCGGCGGTTCACCCGATCGCGATGAAACTCGGCCAGCGTCATCACCGGCTCGCCCGGATGCACGGCCCGCCGGTGCGCGACATAGGCGTCATAATCGGGAACGCCCACCATCAGCCTGGCCGCGCGCACCGCCTGTTTCCACGCCTTATGCATGTACCGCATCATCGGTCTCCCGCGTTGTCGGCTGATCGCTCGCCAAGGCCGCGCGGGCATTCACGACGCCGTAGAACAGGATCGCGAGCACGACCGCGATGAAGAAGGCGCACAGCGCGGCATCGATCCGATCGTTCAGGATGATCCGCCCCATCTCGTCCGCCGTCTTGGCCGGGGCGAGCAGCCGCCCTTCGTCGCGCGCATCGGCGAAGCGGGCGGCATGGGCGAGAAAGCCGATCGCAGGATTCGGATCGAACATTTTCTGCCACCCTGCCGTCAGCGTGCAGATCAGCAGCCAGCCGGTGGGCAGGATCGTCACCCAGGTGTATCGCTGCCGCTTCATCTTGAACAGCAGCACAGTGGAAAGCGTCAGCGCGATCGCCGCCAGCATCTGGTTGGAGATGCCGAACAGCGGCCACAGCGTGTTGATCCCCCCCAGCGGATCGGTGACGCCGCTGTAGAGAAAATAGCCCCATGCCCCCACCGCCAGCGCGGTGGCGGCCAGATTGGGTCCAAGGCGGCTGGTGTCCTTCATCGCCGGCACCACGCTGCCGATCAGATCCTGGATCATGAAGCGGGCGACGCGTGTGCCGGCGTCCACCGTCGTCAGGATGAACAGCGCCTCGAACAGGATGGCGAAATGATACCAGAAGGCCATCATCGCCTGCCCCCCCAGCACCCGGCTGAGGATATGCGCCATCCCCACCGCCAGCGTAGGCGCGCCGCCCGCGCGGGACAGGATCGTCGCCTCGCCCACGTCGCGGGCGATCTGGTCAAGCATGTCGGGCGTCACCGCGAACCCCATGGTCGAGATCGCATGCGCCGCCTCCGTTGCGGTCGTGCCGATCAGCGCGGCGGGTGCGTTCATCGCGAAATAGACCGAGGGATCGAGCACGCAGGCGGCGATCAGCGCCATCACCGCGACGAAGCTTTCCGTCAGCATCGCGCCATAGCCGATCGCCCGCAGATCCCCCTCGCTCGCCACCATCTTGGGCGTGGTGCCGCTGGCGATCAGCGCGTGGAAGCCGGAGACCGCGCCGCACGCGATGGTAATGAACAGGAACGGGAACAGCGCGCCCGAAAAGGCCGGGCCCGTGCCGTCGATGAATTTCGTCACCGCCGGCATCTGCAGGTCGGGCCGCACGATCAGTATGCCCAGCGCCAGCCCCGCGATCACGCCGATCTTGAGGAAGGTGGAAAGATAGTCGCGCGGGGCGAGCAGCAGCCACACCGGCACCACCGAGGCGACGAATCCGTAGCCCATCAGGATGAGCGCCAGCGCAGGGCCGCTATAGGTGAACAACGGCGCCAGCACCGGCGAATGGGCGACAGGCTCGCCGAACACGATCGCCGCCATCAGCAGCACGAAGCCGATCGCGGACATCTCCGCGATCCGCCCAGGGCGGATGAAGCGGCCGTAGACGCCCATCAGCACCGCGATCGGGATGGTGGCGAATACGGTGAAGGTGCCCCACGGGCTGCCGGCCAGCGCCTTCACCACCACCAGCGCCAGCACCGCCAGCAGGATGACCATGATCATCAGCACGCCCACCAGCGCGATCGTGCCGGGCACCGGCCCCATCTCTCGCCGAATCATGTCGCCGAGCGAACGGGCATCACGCCGGGTGGAGAAGGTGAGGATCAGGAAATCCTGCACGGCGCCTGCGAACACCACGCCGACCAGCAGCCACAGCGTGCCGGGCAGATAGCCCATCTGCGCCGCCAGTACCGGGCCGACCAGCGGCCCCGCCCCCGCGATCGCCGCGAAATGATGGCCGAACAGAACGTTGCGATCGGTCGGCACGAAATCGAGCCCGTCGTTACGGCGGACGGCGGGGGTCGGCCGGGCGGGATCGACCGTCAGCACGCGGCGCGCGATGAACAGCGCGTAGAAGCGATAGGCGACGGCATAGACGCACAACGCCGCCACGACGATCCAGAGCGCGTTCACCGTCTCGCCCCGCCGCAGCGCGACGACGCCAAGCGCCACCGCGCCCGTCAGCGCGACGGCCGCCCAGCCGATCCGCCCCGTCATCGTACGGGGGGCAAGCGCATGGCCGCTCCCCTCATGCAGCCTAGTTGCAGCCATGCCGATCCTCCCCTGCGGGCGGATTGGTCCGCCGACCCTCGTCATAGGCCGGCGACGGCCTTTGCGAAACCTTGGGTGCAACCAAGTTTCCCCGTCACCCCTACTGCTTGATAATGACTTGCAGTAACCGGCGAGATGTGATGATAGCCGCCCCGCCGCCATCATGGGGTTCGCGCCCGTCCGGCGCGAGAGGATGGGGCCTGAGGGGGAAGAATGAGCCGAATGACGCGCCTGTCGCACCTGTCCGTCATCACGCTGGCGGCGGCGCTGGCCACGCCTGCCTGGGCCGAGGCGGCGGATGCGGAGGCGAACGACATCGTGGTCACCGCCCAAGCAGCCAATCGCACCGAGGTGACGCGCGGCGGGCAGCTCGGCGCATTCGGCGACAAGGCGGCGGAAGATGTGCCGTTCAGCATCAAGAGCTATAACAGCGCCCTCATCCTCAACCAGCAGCCGACGACCTTGGGGCAGGTGCTGGAAAACGATCCCTCGATCCGCACCACCTATGGCTTCGGCACGGCGGCGGAGCAGTTCGTCATCCGCGGCTTCACCCTGTTCTCAGACGATATCGCGCTGGACGGCATGTACGGCATCACGCCGCGCCAGCTCGTCGCGCCGGAATTGTACGAAAGCGTGCAGGTGCTGAACGGCGCGAGCGCCTTCCTGAACGGCGCGGCCCCCGGCGGCACCGCGATCGGCGGCACTGTAAACCTCATCCCCAAGCGCGCGGGCGATCGCGATCTCACCCGCGTGACCGGCAGCTACATCTCCGATTCGCACGTCGGCGGCAGCTTCGACATCGCCCGCCGCTTCGGCGGCAACGGCGAATTCGGCGTGCGCCTGAACGGCGCCGCGCGCACCGGTGACGTCGCGATCGACGACGAGTTCCGTTCCACCTATGTGGCGGGCATCGGGCTGGACTATCGCGGCGCGGACGTGCGCCTGTCGCTAGACGTGGCGTATCAGCGGTACAAGGTGCGGCATCTGCGATCGAAGGTGTCGCTCGGCGGGCTGACCTCCATTCCCCGGGTGCCCAGGGCGAGCGCGAACTACAATCAGCCGTGGACCTATTCCAAGTTGCGGGACGTGTTCGGCACCGCCAAGGCCGAATGGGACGTGGCAGAGAATGCAACGCTCTATGCCTCCTTCGGCGCGCGGGACGGCGCGGAGCGCAGCCTGACCGACGGCATCACGGTTACCGATGCGGCGACCGGCGCGGCGACCGGCAGCGCGCTGTTCGTTCCCGCCAATACCAACAACGAAGCGGCGCAGGCCGGCTTGCGGGTGAAGCTTGCGCAGGGCGGCGTCAGCCATGAAATAAACTTCGGCGGATCTGCGAACTGGCAGGAATTTCGCACCGCCTTCGAATTTCCCGCGGGCTTCGCGACGAACCTCTATGATACGCCCACCGTGCCCCGGCCCGGCCCAGGCTTCGTCGGCGGCAATTTGAGCGATCCTCTGGTCAGCAACCGAACTCGCCTGATGAGCGCCTTCGCCTCGGACACGATCGGGCTGTTCGACGATCGCTTGCTTATCAGTGGCGGCCTTCGCCTCCAGCAACTGCGCATTCGCAGCTATAACGCCTACGGCGACGGCGCGCTGGCCTCCGTCTACGAAACGAACGCCGTCACCCCGGTCGTCGGTATCGTCGTAAAGCCGGTGGCGGGCGTATCGCTGTTCGCCAACCGGGTAGAGGGGCTTACGCAAGGCGGCATCGCACCGGCCACCGCGATCAATACGGCGGGCCAGACCGTGTTCGTCACCAATGCCGGCCAGTCGCTGTCGGCGACGAAATCCACTCAATATGAGGTCGGCGGCAAGCTGACGCTCGGTCGCTTCAATGCGAGCCTGGCGGCCTTCCAGATCAAGCAGCCGCGCGCCGCGCAGACCGTGCCCGATACGATTACGCCGAATGCCTATGTTTTCACCCGCATCGGCCAGCAGCGCCATCGCGGCATCGAACTCAGCGTCGATGGCGAATTGGCCGAGGGCCTGCGCGTGATCGCGGGCGGCTCGATCACCGATGCGAAGCTGCGCCGCACGGGCGTCGCAACGCTCGACGGCAATCGCGTGCCGGGGGTGCCGAAATATCTCGCCAACGGCAACGTCGAATATGACCTGCCCTTCGTGCCCGGCCTGACGGTGACCGGCCGCGTCGTCTATACGAGCAAGCAGAAGGTGAACGCCGCCAACACGCTCGAGCTGAACGACTGGATCCGCTTCGATCTGGGCGCGCGTTTCGTGGCGGCGATCGCGGAGAGGCCGGTCACCTTCCGCGTCGGCGTGGACAATGTCGCCAACCGCCGTTTCTGGACGCTGGCGGACGACAATTTCTCGCCGTTGATCCTTCAGGGCGCGCCGCGCACCTATCGCGCTTCCGCCTCGATCGACTTCTGAGGCGGAGCCCGCCGGAGGCCCCCCTCGCCTCCGGCCGGCGATCAACTGTAATATTTGGCGTATTGCTCGTAGTAGAAAGTCGGGTCGCCATGGCCGAAGCGGGTCTGGCGGCGGATGTCGACCTGGCTCAGCACCACGCCGGCGATCCGCACATGCTCGTCCGGAAGCAGCCCGATCGCCGTCTGTACCGCGTGATCCGGTGTGGCCCGCCATCGGACGACCAGCACCGCGACATCCACCATCTGCGCGATCGCCCGCGTGGTGGAGATGGCGAGGATCGGCGCGGTATCCAGCAGCACCCGCTTGAAACGGCGTTTGCAATGCTCCAGCAGCACCATCATCACCTGGCTTGAAAGCAGTTCGGACACCTCCGCCTGCGGCCCGGTAAGCGGCAGAATCCATGCGCCGCTCGCGGGGTCACGCACCAGCGCCTCGTCCAGCGTCGCCTCGTAGCGCAGCACTTCCAGCAGGCCGGGTCGGCGCTGGGAGAGGCCGAACAGCGCGCTGGTATCCCGCCGCCGCGCGTCGCAATCGATCAGCACCACGCTCTCCCCGCCCAGCGCGATCGATCGCGCGAGACAGGCAGCGAAGGTGGTCTTGCCTTCATTCGGCAACGCGCTGCTGATTGCGATCGCCTGCGTGCCCCGCCCACCCGCCTGGCGGATCGCCATCATGGCGCCACGAAACGCCTCGGCGAAGCCGGAGGCCTGCTCCTCCACCATCGCATCCAGCGGGCAGACGGCGTTCGGCAAAACGCTTTTCAGGACCGGGATGCTGCCGAGGTGGGAGAGGCCGAGGCGATCGGCGATGTCGCGCCCGCTTGTCAGCCCGGCATGGCGCCGCTCCGCCCACAGCGCCGCGACGAGGCCGAGGATCAGCCCGACGACCGCCCCCGCCACGAGCGCCAGGAAAGGATGCGGTGCGGAGGGGGACAACGGCGGCTCCGCGCGCGAGATGATCCGCGCCAGCGGCCGGTCGATCGCGGAGCCGCCGCCTTCCACCCCGGCGAGCCGGCCATCGATATATTGCCGGGCATATTCATTGGTCACGCGCGCCGCCGTCGCCGGATCGGGCGCGGTGAAGGCGAGGCGTAGCGCATAGGTTTCGGCCAACCGCTCCACGGCGAGATTCGCGACGAGACGATCGATCACGCCCCGCCCACCGGGATCGGCGGAACGCCCGCCCGTCAGCGCGGCAAGCGGGCCCTCCGGCACCAGCATGGCACCGTCGAGCCGCAAAGCGGTCGCGACCGCTTCCGCCATCTCCCGCGAACGCAGCACGCGGATTTCGCGGCTGCCGCCATCCGGTACTGCGGCCCCGCCGGTGCCATCCAGCAGCAGCTCGGCGGTGGCGGTATAGACGCGCGGCTGAAGCAGGCTCGCCCCCACCGCGAGCAACATCACCCCCGCCAGCACGCCCAGAAAGACGGTGAGCCGCCGCCGCACCGCGCTGAACAGACCGGTCAGGCCCAGGCGGGTGCCGAGGCGCGGCGCGCGCACCTCATGCGGGGCGTGCGCGATCAGCCGGCTGCCGCTG
>CAJYJW010000036.1 GCA_913775025.1 uncultured Sphingomonas sp.
AGGCGGTGTTGCGGGAAACGTCGATCTGCCGCTCCACCGTATCGTCCGCCCGCTTGACGAAGATGCGCTTCTGATTGGCGCGATAGGAGAAGCCGCCCGCTACCGCCACCGCCTGGGTGACGGTAAGACCGGTCTGATAAGGATATTGGCCGGGCTTTCCGATCTCGCCCAGCATGTAATAGGGCCGGAAATTCACGACCTCCAGCGTGACCTTCGGATCACGGACGTAGCCGTTGGCGAGGCTCGATTGCAGCAGCGCCTGCGCCTCCTCCACCGATTTTCCCCCGACCGGTATGTTGCCGACCAGCGGGAAGCTGATCTGTCCTTCGCCGCTGACCGCGAATTCATTGGAAAGCGCCGGTTCGTTGAACACCGTCACCCGCAGGCGATCGCCCGCGTTCAACCGGTAGGTCGCGATGCGGCCAGGCATGTCGGGGGTGAGCGGCGGCGCGAACCCGGCACAGCCGGCAACCGCCATTAGCAACAGCAGAGGGGATAGAGGGCGAAGGCTCCGCATCATCAGCATGACTCTGTCGTTATTTCAGAACATAAACGGATCATAGCCTCTCCGGTAACATATGCCAGCGATAACGGATGACATGCGCCGTAAGGGATGGGACTAAGAGAATAACATAGAAAGGAATAAATCCAGAACGGAGGTAATAAGCATGCGCTTCATCGTAGCTGGATCAACCGCAATCATGGTCCTTTGCGCCCTCGTCCTATGGGATGACCTGGAGACGGCACTGCCGATCATTGTTATGCTGGTCTGGGGGATCGTGCTGGTCGCGGGTCTGCTTCTGGTCCGGATGCGCGCGCGCCGGCGGCGGGGCCGGCGGACGGCCTCGCCCCGCCGCCCGCGTCTCGCCCGCCGGATCGCATGGCGAAGGACCACGAAACCTCTCGCGCTGCCGCGCCGCTGAGCCGGCCATAAAGATGCCCGCGCGTGGTGGCTGGTGGTTGCCCCTCACCAATATGACGATGCGTGCGACATCGCTGGTCGCGCGGTTTGCGTTGTCGATCTGGATCGCACGCGCGCTCGGCTACGATGCGCTGGGGGCATTCGGGCTGTTGACGGGGCTGGCGGGGGCCGCGCCGGCGCTGATGGGCTTCGGCGTCAGCTACCATGTCAATCGCGAGATCGCGCGCGCCGCCCCCGCCGCCGCCTATCGCCTGCTACGGGATCGGCTGGCGCTGAGCTTGGTGTGCGCCATCACCGGCGGGGCGGTGGCGGGGGCGGCAACGATGCTCGGCCTGCTGCCGCGCGCGCCATGGCCATGGATGGGCGGCGCGATCATCCTGCTGGAATTGATCGCCTTTGACCTGCATATCGCGCTCATCAATCTGCGGCGGCCGGTGGCGGCGAACCTGCTCTTGTTCGTCCGGTCGGCCAGCTGGATCGCGCCGGTCATCCTGATCGGGTTGCTCGACCCCCGCCTCCGCTCGCTCGACGTGCTGCTCGGCGGCTGGCTGGCGGCGCTGGTGGCGAATTTCGCGCTGCTGGGCTTCGTGCTGCGTGACGCGCCGTTCGACCAGGTGCGCCGCATCGCGGTGGACTGGCGCGGCCTTACCGCCCGCGCCCGACGCGCGCCGCTTGTCTGGCTCAACGACATGGCGGAGGTTGGGCAATTATACCTCGATCGCTTCATCGTGGCGCACATGCTCGGGCTGACGGCGGCGGGGGCGTACACCCTCGTTTTCGCCGTGACCCACGGGGTTTATGTGCTGGTCGCCTCCGGCGTGACGCAGCTTTCGGTGCCCCGGCTGGTCGCGGCTGGCGCTTCCGGCTGGCGCGCGGTGCTGGCGAGCGAGACGAGGCGCGCGATGATAGTGGGCGCACCGCTGATCGCGACCGTTGCGGCGGGGGGCCTAATGCTGCTGCCCGCCTTGGGTATCGCGGACTTTCGCGATCATGCCGTGTTGTTCCTGCTGATGCTGGGGGCCGCCTTGCTGCGTCCCTTCGCCGATCTTCGCAAAGCGGTGCTCTATGGCCTTCATCGCGATCATGCGCTGGCGATCATCAATCTTGCGGGGATCGTGGCGTCCGTGCCGATGACGCTGCTTTGCCTGGCCGCATTCGGGCTGGCGGGCGTCGGTGTGGCAGCGCTTGCCACGCAATTGATGCTGATCGTCGCCCGCGCATCGGCCGCGCGCCGGCCCGTCGTCCTGTCAGGCACCGCAGGCGCCATCGCCAGCCTCCACCCGACCGGCCCGCACGATTAGGGTATCCCCGGCGTCGCTTGTGGAGCACAAGTGCGAGCCGCGCGGGCAATGCGCGCAGCCTGCCCGCATCCCGAGCGTAATGGCGCGCGGTCCCGGCCATATGACACGTGACAGCCAGCATGTGGACGGCATGAGCAGCGATCATCTGCCATCGCCCGGCGGCGGGCGCTACAGGCGCATAGCCCGCCGCCGCCATCTCGCCCCCGCAGATGCGCTCGATGGCCGCGATGGCGTGCGGGGTGAGACCGCGGCGCCAGCTTTCGATGCGGTCCGTATCGAAGTGCCGGTGGATGTTCGCATGCAAGCCCCGATCGAGCGGGGCGACACCATAGCGCGACCCCGCCGCGCCCGCCGCCCGTGGCGTTACGCCTAGCGCGTCAGCCACCTGCGCACAGGCGGTGCGGCCGCCGTCCCTCGCAAGATCCTCATAGCGGATGCCGGTGACAGGCCGCACCGCCGCCAGCGCCTGCACCCGCCGCATATAAGTGCGCCAGTGCCGCGCGGCGTAAAGCAGGCTGCCGCGCGCCATATCGAAGCCCGGCTTTTCGGGCACCGGCGTGCGCCGCATGGACAGGGCCACGGCGCGCGGATCGCGCACGATATGAAGGAAGCGCACGTCTCCCAACGCCTCCGCCATGAACGGGGCGAGCCATCCGAAGGCCTCATGCTTGATGAGGATGGCGGCGGGCGGGTGCCGGCTGTCGGCGGTGGCGACGGCGCGCAGCAGGGCGCCGACGTCGCCGTTGCTGGCGCCGCAGATCGCCGCCAGCGCGCCGGGCGATATGGGCAGCGCCGCGAGGCGCGGGTCCGCCGCTATCCGTCGCAACAGCGCTTCCCCCGAGAGGGCTCGCCCGGCGCGGGCCGCCAACAGCAGATCGACGATGCAGCCCATCTCGGGAAACACGAACACGTCCGCGCACCCCTCGCTCACGATGCGGGACAGCAGTGTGGATCCGGAGCGGTTGACGTAGAGCAGCACGCCGATCGGAATGCCGGCCATCCGCTAGGTGGCCGTGCCGGGGGGCAGGCGAAGCATCGGCCCGCGCCGCCCGACGAGCGGCCGTCGCAAGGATCGCAGCCCCAGCGCCGCTCCTGCCAGCACCGCGAACGGCAGGCCGGGATCGGGCGAGGGTGCGCCCACCAGCTGCGGCACCAACGTGAGAAGCGCCGCCCAGCTTGCCGCCACCCCCACGGCCTCCACCGGGTTCGCCGGGCGGCCGAAGGTGGTATCGCGCAGCGGCTTGAACATCAGGATCAGATAGCCCGCGAAGGAGACGACGCCGATCACCCCCACCGACCCCAGTATCGCGGTGGCGAGGCTGGACGAGCGGAAGCTGCCCGCCCCAATGCCAAGGCCATAGGAAATGCGAAACGCATCCAGCCCCTGCTTCGCCCAGAAACCGCGTTGCAGGCCCGAAGTGCTCGACGCCTTGTCGACGGTGAAGCGCTTGAGGATTTCAAGCAGGCTTTCCGCCAGCGCCGGCTTCAGCAGCGCGAGCAGGGCGGCCAGCGTGATCGATGCGAGCAGCAGCACCATGATCGGCACCAGCTTGGCGAAGCCGAACGCGCGGGGGAACCACAGCATGCGGGCGGTCAGCACGAGCGCATAAGCGGTGAGAAATACATAAGCGGTGGAGGATGTGCTGCAGACGAGCACCAGCGTCATCACGATCGCCAGCCCCCCCGTGCGCCGGGGCATCACGTCGCGCAGCCACAATTCGGTCAGGAAGGCTAGCCATCCGGCCGCGAAAGCGGCGTAGGTGGAGGCCTCCGGCATGATGCCCGCGATCCGCACATAGCCGCCGAACGACTGGTCGAGTTGCGCATAGGATCCATTACGGAAGAAATTGAGGATGCCGTCGACGAAGGTGTCCTTTCCCGCCACCCCCATGATGCCGGTCAGCGCGTGCAGCGCCACGACCACGCAGGCCGCCTTGACGAGCGCCACCGCCCCGCGCGGCTGCCGCACGGCGATGAAGGCGCAGATCGCCATGATCGCGGTACCAGCGATATAGACGGCAGCGGTAATGTTCTGGCTGGTCGGCACCAGGGGAAAGACATCGTAGAGCGAGCGCAAACCTACGGGCCGCATCGGCACCACGTTCATCGCGCGGGCGAAGATGCGCGGGAGCGTGAGCGCCCCCGCCACCGCATAGCCGGCGAACAGGATCAGCGGCGCGTTGCCACGGATCGCCGGCAGCGCGAGCGGATCGCCGCCCTTGTGCAGCACGATCCTGAGCAGCAGGAACCCCAGCGCCAGATGCGCCGGCGAAATCGATGCGCCGCCAAGCGCCGGCAGGCCGATCGCCGCCGATCCCCCCATCAGCGTGCAGATGAGGGTGAAGACGAACATCGCCTCCACCCGCCGCGCCACCAGCAGATAGAGGCCGGCCAGCAGCACCGCGACGCCGATCAGGGTCAGCGACACGGACCATATCCGAACGACCCGGCGCGAGATGCCGATGGCGAAGAGCGACCGCTGGAACGGGAGCCATCGATCCGCGATGGCGATAGGGGCCGGGCCATGCCCCGGCGGTGGGTGCCGCGCATCAGCCCGCCAGCGCGGCGCGCACGCCCGCGTCGAAATGCTCGGGCGCGAAACGACGCGCCTGCGCCACCGCCTCCGAGGGCTCGAAGTCGGGCAGCCACGCCTCCATGGCGCGCACCCCCTCGATCAGCGACTCCACCGTCTGCTGTTCAAAGAACAGGCCGCTCGCGCCCGGGGCCACCGTATCCAGCGCGCCGCCGCGGCCGAAGGCCAGCACCGGGCGGCCGGAGGCCATCGCCTCCACCGGGACGATGCCGAAATCCTCCTCGGCGGTGAATATCAGCGCGCGCGCCGTGGCATAGGCCTCGCGCAGCTTGTCGAAGCCGAGTTTCGGCACGATGGTGACGTTCGGCCCGGCGCGGCGGCGAAGATCGGCCGCCATCTCACCATCACCCACCATCAACAGCGGCAGGCCAAGCCGGTTGAACGCATCGAGCGCCAGGTCCGCGCGCTTGTACGGCGTCATCTGCCCCACCCACAGATAGCGTCGCGAAACAACGGCGGCGGGGCGGAACAGCTCCACCTCCACCGGCGGAAACACCACGGTGGAGGGCTT
>CAJYJW010000037.1 GCA_913775025.1 uncultured Sphingomonas sp.
GGCTGCACGCAGGCCTCGGCTGGATCGGCGGCACCGTGCGCCATCTCTCACCCACCGACCCCGCGCTGAAGGTTCCGCACATGGGCTGGAACGACGTTGCCGCCGCCCGCGCGCATCCGCTGATCACCCCCGGCGAGGCCTATTATCTGCACAGCTACGCCTTCGATGTGGCCGATCCCGCGCATCTGATCGCCACCACCGATCATGGCGGGCCGGTGACGGCGGCGGTGGCGCGCGACACGATCGTCGGCGTGCAGTTCCATCCGGAAAAGAGCCAGGCTTATGGCCTCGCCTTCCTCGCCCGCTTCCTGAACTGGAAACCCTGACCGCCATGAGCCTGATCGTCTTTCCTGCCATCGATCTGAAGGGCGGCCAGGTCGTCCGCCTCGCCGAGGGCGATATGGACCGCGCCACCGTCTATGGCGACGATCCGGCGGCACAGGCCCACGCCTTTGCGGATGCCGGCGCCGATCACCTCCACGTCGTCGATCTCGACGCGGCGTTCGCCGGCGAATCGATCAACGGCCAGGCGGTGGAGGCGATCGTCGCGGCCTTCCCCGGCCGGGTGCAGGTGGGCGGCGGCATCCGTACCCGCGCCGCGATCGATCGCTGGCTGGCGCTCGGCGTCGCGCGCGTGGTGATCGGCACCGCCGCCCTCACCGATCCCGATCTGGTGAAGGAGGCGGCCAAGGCGCTGCCCGGCCGCATCGTGGTGGGGGTGGACGCGCGCGACGGCTTCGTCGCGACGCACGGCTGGGCCGAGGTGTCCGACCTGCCCGTCGCCGATCTCGCCGCGCGCTTCGCCGATGCGGGCGTGGCCGCTTTGCTGTTCACCGACGTGGGGCGCGACGGGCTGCTGAAGGGGTGCAACATCGATGCGACGCTGCGCCTCGCCCGCCACACCCGCATCCCCGTGATCGCCAGCGGTGGCGTGGCCGACATCACCGACATCCATCAGCTCGCCCGCCATGCCGCCGACGGGATCGAGGGCGTCATCACCGGCCGCGCGCTATATGATGGCCGACTCGATCTCGCCGCCGCGCTGCGCATCGCGCGCGCCTGATCGCCCGGATCCGATCGCATGAGCGTCCGCGTCCGCATCATCCCCTGCCTCGATGTGGCGGGTGGCCGGGTGGTGAAGGGGGTCAATTTCGTCGATCTGGCCGATGCCGGCGATCCTGTCGCGCAGGCGAAGATCTACGATGCGGCCGAGGCGGACGAGCTTTGCTTCCTCGACATCACGGCCAGCCATGAAGGGCGCGGCACCATCCTGGACGTGGTGGCGCGCACCGCCGCCGTCTGCTTCATGCCGCTGACGGTGGGCGGCGGAGTGCGGACCGTGGAGGACGGGCGCGCGCTGCTGCTGGCAGGCGCCGACAAGGTAGCGATCAACTCCGCCGCCGTCGCCCGCCCGGAACTGGCGGGCGAACTGGCCGAGCGATTCGGCAGCCAGTGCGTCGTCGGCGCGATCGACGCGCGCGGCACGACGCCTGGCAGATGGGAAATCTTCACTCACGGCGGCCGCCGCCCCACCGGCATCGACGCGGTAGCGCACGCCCGCCATCTCGCATCGCTGGGCGCGGGCGAATTGCTCGTGACTTCGATGGATCGAGACGGCACGCGCGGCGGCTATGATCTCGCGCTCACTCGCGCGATCGCCGATGCGGTGCCGGTGCCGGTAATCGCCAGCGGCGGCGTGGGCGGGCTGGACGATCTCGTCGCAGGCGTGCGGGATGGCGGGGCGAGTGCGGTTCTGGCCGCCTCCATCTTCCACTTCGGCAAGCATAGCGTGGCGGATGCCCGTGCCGCGCTCGCCGCCGCCGGCCTGCCGGTTCGCGGACGGCAGGGTTAACGTCGGCCCGCTTTACAGTAACCATGCCGCCCGCGGCATCGTTAACCGATCAACGCCTTACGTCCGCGTGATTTTCAAGGATTGGCATCCCGCTTGCTGGGGATGGGCGTGGCGCTTCGCGTCGTAAACGTCTTTGGGGGAATCGCATGTCCATCCGTCTCATGATCGCCGCCGCTTCGCTTGGGCTGCTTGCCACCACGCCTGCGCAGGCGACGTGGTGGAAGTGGCAACCGAAAGCCCCGTCGCATGGATCGTCCGGCGGCAGCGGAGGCTGGCAGGGTGGCTCGGGCGGCTATGGCGGCAGCACCGGCGGCTCTCAGGGCGGCACGAGCGGCGGCGGCGCCAAGCCGGTGCCCGCGCCGGCCGGCATCGGCCTGTTCGCGCTCGGCCTCGCCGGGATCACGATCGGCCGGCGGGGTTTCCGCAAGCGCTGAACCGCTTGACGGATCCGGCCATGCCAGCGTCTAAGACCGGCATGGCCGATACCCTCCGCACGCTGGAAACCACGATCGCCGCCCGCCGCGGCGCGGATCCGGCCGCCTCCTACGTCGCGAAGCTACTGTCGCGCGGCCGCCCCAAGATCGCGCAAAAGCTGGGCGAGGAGGCGGTGGAGACGGTGATCGCGGCGATGGGCGGCGATGGTCAGGAGGTCATCGGCGAGGCGGCGGATCTGTTGTTCCACCTCATGGTGCTGCTCGCGGACATGGGCATTCCGATCGACCGGGTGTTGGCGGAACTGGACCGGCGCGAGGGCATGTCCGGCATCGCCGAAAAGGCCGCCCGCCCCGCCGCCTGACGCCTGAAGGAGCAGCAGATGCCGATCGACGCAACCTTGCCCTATGACGCCGGCAACATCTTCGCCCGCATCCTGCGCGGGGAGATACCGGCCAAGACGGTGTATGAGGACGATCACGCCCTTGCCTTCCACGACATCAATCCGCAGGCCCCCGTCCATATCCTCGTGATTCCGAAGGGCGCCTATGTCTCGTGGGACGATTTCAGTGCGCGCGGATCGGAGGCGGAGATCGCCGGCTTCGTGCGCGCGGTAGGCCATGTCGCCCGCGAACAGGGGCTGGTCGCCCCCGGTTACCGGCTGCTCGCCAACATCGGCGGGCATGGCGGGCAGGAGGTGCCGCATCTCCACGTCCATCTGTTCGGCGGGCGGCCGCTCGGGATGATGGTGCCGGCCTGAGGCTTGGGCTTGCGCGGCCCGCATTAGCGTTTACGCTCCGGACCATGATGACGGGCCGCGAGAGGCCCGCACCCCCGGGGGATTATGCATGATTTTCGGGCGCGTTAAGTCTTTGGACGCCATCATGGCGACGGCGGAGAAAAAGGGCCTCCACCGCACGCTCGGCGCATTTCAGCTCACCATGCTCGGCATCGGCGCCGTCATCGGCACCGGCATCTTCGTCCTCACCTCGGAAGCGGCGCAGAAGGCCGGGCCGGGAATGATGCTGAGCTTCGTCGTCGCCGGCTTCGTTTGCGCGGTGGCGGCGCTCTGCTATTCCGAACTGGCCTCGATGGTGCCGGTATCGGGTTCCGCCTACACCTACACCTACGCCGTGATGGGCGAACTGCTCGCCTGGATGGTCGGCTGGGCGCTGATCCTGGAATATGCGGTCGGCGCCAGCGCCGTCGCGGTCGGCTGGTCCAACTATGCGGTGGGCCTGCTGCGAAACGGGCTCGGCGTGGATTTTCCGACGATCATCAGCAATGCGGACGGGCTGAACGCGCGGATGCTGCTCGGTTTCGGCGCAGCCCCCACGCCAGAACTGCTCACCGCCGCGCAGGTGGGCGGCATCGTCAACGTGCCCGCGGTCCTGATCGCGCTGCTCGTCACCTGGCTTCTGGTGATCGGAACGACGGAGAGCGCGCGGGTCAACGCCGTCCTCGTCGCGGTGAAGATCGCGGCGCTGGCGCTGTTCGTGGCGCTCACCATCCCGGTGATGAAGATGGAGAATTTCCAGCCGTTCCTGCCGACCGGCACCACCGGCGTGCTTGGGGCCGCCGCCTCGATCTTCTTCGCCTACGTCGGCTTCGATGCCGTCTCGACGGCGGCTGAGGAGACGAAGAACCCGCAACGTAACGTGCCGATCGGCCTGATCGGCAGCCTACTGATCTGCACCATCTTTTATCTGCTGGTGGCGGCCGGGGCGACCGGCGCGATCGGCGCGCAGCCGCAGCTGGGCGCGGACGGCGCGGTGCTCGCCCCCGGATCGGCCGAGCTTGCCGGGCGCTGCGCGGCGGTGGTCGCAGGCGGCGCGCTCGAGCCGCTGGTCTGCTCCAAGGAGGCGCTGGCGCACGTGCTGCGCGAGATCGGCTGGGCGAAGATCGGCAATCTGCTCGGCCTCGCCGCCTTCCTCGCGCTGCCCTCGGTCGTCCTGATGATGATGTTCGGCCAGACGCGCGTCTTCTTCACCATGGCGCGCGACGGATTGCTGCCGTCGCGGCTCGCCTCGATCCATCCACGCTATCGCACCCCGCATGTGGTGACGATCGTCACCGGCGTCGCGGCGGCAGTGGCGGCGGCGCTGCTGCCGGTCGGCAAGCTGGCGGAATTCTCCAACTCCGGCACGCTGTTCGCCTTCTTCATGGTGGCGGTGGCGGTGATGGTGTTGCGCAAGACCGATCCGGGCCGCCGCCGCCCCTTCCGCACGCCGCTGGTGTGGATCGTGGCGCCGCTGGCGATGGTCGGCTGCGTCGGGCTCTATCTGTCGCTGCCGCTGACGGCGATCCTGGTGTTGCCGGCGTGGGGCGCGGTGGGGCTGCTGATCTACTTCGGCTACAGCCGCCGCCGCAGCCATGTCGGTCGGGGTCTGGACACCGTGCCGGGGGAGTGAGGAACGGCCTCGCTATCGGATCGCTTCGTCATGAAAACGCATGATCCGGTGACGCACTAAAAAGGCCCGCCCTCCCCTCTGCCGGGAAGGCGGGCCTTTTTCCAAACCGCTCGTCGTCAGCCCAGGCGGGCGGCGATCAGCGCGTTCAGATCCGCTTCCGGGCGCGGGCCATAGTGCGAGATCACCTCGGCCGCCGCGACGGCGCCCATCGTCAGGCAATCGCCGATCGCGCGGCCCTGCGCCTGCCCAGCAAGGAAACCGGCGGCGAACTGGTCGCCGGCTCCCGTCGTGTCGACCACGCGATCGACTGGCTCGGCCGGCACAGAATAGAATTGCTGGCCCTTCTCTACCGCGATCGCGCCATGCTCCCCGCGTGTGACGACGAGCAGCGGCACCTTTGCCGCCGTCTCCGCCACCGCCGCGTCGAAATTCTTGGTTTCGGTCAGCGCCAGTATCTCGCCCTCGTTGGCGAACAGGATGTCGATCCGCCCCTCGTCCAGCAGCGCGCGGAAGTCGGCGCGGTGCCGCTCGATGCAGAAGGCGTCGGACAGGGTGAAGGCGACCTTCCGGCCCGCCCCCTTCGCGATCTCGATCGCGGCGCGCATGGCGGCGCGCGGCTGCTCGGGATCCCACAGATACCCCTCCAGATACAGGATCGCGGCCGATGCGATCAGCGCGCGATCGAGCGCCGCCTCCGGCAGGAACTGCGATGCGCCGAGGAAGGTGTTCATCGTCCGCTGGCCATCTTCCGTCACGAGGATCAGGCAGCGCGCGGTCGGCGGCTCGGGCGCACGGACGGCGGTGTCGAAGGCGACGCCCAGCGCACGGATGTCATGGGTAAAGACGCGCCCGAGCAGATCGTCCGCCACCTGCCCGATGAAGCCGCAGCGCCCGCCCAACGCCGCAATGCCCGCCACGGTGTTGGCGGCGGACCCACCGCTCGCCTCGATGCCTGGCGCCATGCGGCCATACAGCCCCTCCGCCGTCTCGGTATCGACGAGACGCATCGATCCCTTCTCGATCCCCTCGGCGGCGATGAACGCCTCGTCGGCCTTGGCGATCACGTCGACGATGGCGTTGCCGATCGCGACGATATCCAGGTTGGTGGCTGGCACATGCTACTCCTTGTTGTTGGCGGCGCCCTAGCGTTCGGCCGGGGTGCGCGCAACCAATCGGTCACGGGCCGGCGCGTGGCCGCCCCAGTCCGGCGGACGAGAGATCGCCGGAGGTTCCCGCCGCGCGACGGATTGGGCTATGGGTCGGCGATGCACGCCCCGCCCCGCCCCGCCCCGCTGATCGCCCGCCTGTTGCCGCTCGGGCTGGCGATGGCGCTCGCTGCCTGCGCGACCACGCCGCTGCCGCAAACGTCGGCGCCGACGCGGACGCCGATCCTGTCCGGCGCGGGGCTGGAGCGGGTGATGGGCAAGAATGCGCGCGCCTTGCAGGGCCTGTTCGGCAGCCCCGACCTGGATGTGCGGGAGGGGACCGCGCGCAAGCTGCAATATGCCGGCCCGATCTGCGTGCTGGATGCTTATCTCTATCCCCCCGCCGCCGGGCGCGAGCCGCTGGTACGCTACATCGATGCGCGCACGCCCGCCGGGGACGATTTCGACAGGGCGAGCTGCATAGCGGCATTGAGTCGGCGCGCGGAGGCACGTTGACGCGCGACCCCGCCGGTCCGCGTCAGCCTGCGTCCCACTCCGCCAGCACGTCGGCATCCTGTTCAAGCGCGCGATGCGCCGCCCGCGCCCTATCGCGCGCCACCGGGTCGAGCCGCCCCAGCGCCCACACCGCCGCGCCACGCACGACGGCGGACGGATCGGCCAGCAGTGCGACGACGCGAGGGACGATCGCGGCCTTCCCCCCGTTACCGGCCGCGATCAGCGCGTTCCGCACCATCCGGTCGCGGCCGATCCGCTTGATCGGCGATCCGGCGAAGATCTGGCGGAAGGCGGCATCGTCGAGCGCGAGCAGATCGGCGATCTCGGGCGCGGCCAGTTCGGCCCGCGCGGCGAAGGCGCGATTGGCGGAGGCGCTTTTCGCGAACTTGTTCCACGGACATACGGCCAGGCAGTCGTCGCATCCGTAAATGCGATTGCCGATGGCCGCCCGATACTCGCGCGGGATCGGCCCTTTATGCTCGATCGTGAGGTAGGAGATGCAGCGCCGTGCATCGAGCCGATAGGGGGCCGGGAAGGCATCGGTCGGGCAGGCGCGCTGGCAGGCGTCGCACGATCCGCAGCCGCCGCGCGACGGGCCGTCGGCCGGAAGCTCCAGCGTCGTCATGATCGCGCCCAGAAACAGCCAGCTGCCATGTTCCCGGCTGACGAGGTTGGTGTGTTTGCCCTGCCAGCCGAGCCCGGCGGCCTCCGCCAACGGTTTCTCCATTACCGGCGCGGTATCAACGAATACCTTCACGTCCCCGCCCGCCCGATCGATCAGCCAGCGCGCCAGTGCCTTCAGCGCCTTCTTGACGATATCATGGTAATCCTGCCCCTGCGCGTAGGTGGAGATGCGGGCGATGTCCCCCTCCCCACCCAGCCGCAGCGGATCCTCGCGCGGCGCATAGCTCATGCCGAGCATGATGACCGAGCGTGCCTCGGGCCATAGCGCGGCGGGGCCGGCGCGGTGATGCTCGCGCGCCTCCATCCAGCCCATCTCGCCATGCGCGCCGCTTTCCAGCCATTCGCGCAGACGGGCCGCCGCCTCCGGGATCGCATCCACCCCCGCGATGCCGCAGGCGGCGAAACCGAGCGCGGCCGCCGCGTCACGCAACGCGACCGTCAACGCTTCGTTGGGCTTCGCGTGCGAGGGTGCGGCCATGGCGCCACCGCCATACGCCAAGGGACGACATGACGATAGCCGCCGACGCCATTACCGCCCGCGGGCTCGTCAAGGATTTCGGCGGCACGCGCGCGGTGGACGGGATCGACCTCGCCGTCCCGGCCGGCGCGATCTACGGCGTGCTCGGGCCGAACGGCGCCGGCAAGACGACGACGCTGCGGATGCTACTTGGCATCATCGATCCCGATGCGGGGGAGCGCACCCTGCTCGGCGAGCGCCAGCCGCTGCGCGTCGCGCCCCGTGTCGGCTATCTGCCGGAGGAGCGCGGCCTCTACCCATCGATGACGCCGCGCGAGGCGATCGCCTTCATGGGCGCGCTGCGTGGCCTGCCGCTGGCGGAGGGGCGAAGGCGGGCGGACGGGCTGCTGGCGGAGCATGGCCTCGACCATGCGGCGAAGCGGCCGATCCGCACGCTTTCGAAGGGCATGGCGCAGACGGTGCAACTGCTCGGCACGCTCGTCCACCGCCCGCGTCTGATCGTGCTGGACGAGCCCTTCTCCGGCCTCGATGCGCTCAACCAGGGCCGACTGGAGCAGCTGATTCGCGCGCAGGCCGCGGACGGGGTGACGGTGCTGTTTTCCACCCACGTGATCGCGCACGCCGAGCGTCTGTGCGAGCGGATCGCGATCATCGCCGGCGGCCGGGTCCGTTTCGAAGGCGCGGTCGAAGCGGCGCGCGGCCAGTTGCGCCCGCAGGTTCGGCTCGCGACCCGCACTACGGAAGGGGCGTGGCGCGCCGCCTTGCCCCCGGATGCGCGACGGGACGGCGATGTCTGGCGATTCGAACTGCCCGACGACGGTATCGAACCGCTGCTCAGGGCGCTGATCGACGGCGGCGCGGGAATCGATACGCTTTCGATCGAGCGGCCGGGCCTGCACGATGCGTTCGTCGCCATCGCCGGCGCCGCGGCGGCGCGCGACATGGCGACAGCATCCGATGCCGAGGCGGCGGCATGAACCGGACATGGCGCGCAGCCCTGGTGATCGCCCGGCGCGATTATGTCGCGAGCGTATGGTCGCGCACCTTTCTGCTATTCCTGTTCGGCCCGTTGCTGCCGATCGCCGCCGGGCTGTTCTTCGGCACGATGGGCACCGTGGCGGATCGGCAGGCGACCCATCCCCGGGTCGCCGTGATCGCGACGCCGGCGGAGGCGCGCGCCATGGGCGAGGCTTGGCATGCCCTCGCCACGCGCCTCGGCCGGGATGCGCTGCCCGATCTCGACATGATCGCCCCGCGTGGCGAGGTGCGCGCGCAGACGGCCGACTTGCTGCGTTCGTCGGGCGCCTTCGCCGTGCTGCGGGGCGATGGCGGCCGCCTGTTGGACCGGCCGCTGATGGTGGGGCCGCGCGGCCAGATCGCGGAGAACGGGCGCGCGCTTGCCTTGATTCTGGACGAGGCGCGGCAGCAACGCGCGCTGGGCGCCACCGCGCCGCCGCCGGTGCGGCTGCTCGCCAAACCCGTCCGCACGGCCGCCGGCACCGACGGCGCGGCCCGCATGCTGACCGCGCGCATGGGCCAGATCGTGCTGATGCTGCTGACGATGATTCTGGCGGGCATGCTCCTTTCCAACCTGATCGAGGAGAAGTCGAACAAGGTGATCGAGGTGCTGGCCGCCGCCGTGCCGGTAGATGCGATCTTTATCGGCAAGCTGATCGCAATGCTGGGCATGTCGCTGACCGGCATCACGATCTGGGGCGGGGCGGCGGCCCTGTCGGTCGGCGCGCTGTTGCCACAGGTCGCGGCCGCGCTGCCCCCGCCGGCGGTCGGCTGGCCGTGGTTCGTCGGGCTTGGGCTGCTGTATTTCGTGTTCTGCTACCTGCTGCTCGGCGCGCTGTTCCTCGGCATCGGGGCGCAGGCCAGCACCGTGCGGGAGGTACAGACGCTATCGATGCCCGTCACGATGGCGCAGATGGGGGTGGTGGCGCTCGCCTCAAGCGCGGTGGCGGATCCCGCCGGCGGCCTGGCGCTGGCGGCGACGATATTTCCGTGGAGTTCGCCCTTCGCCATGCTCGCCCGCGCCGCGCAGACGCCGGCTCTATGGCCGCATCTGCTGGCGATGCTGTGGCAGGCGGCATGGGTCGCCCTCATCATCCGAATCGCCGCCGGGCGGTTCCGGCGCTCGGTGCTCAAATCAGGCGGGCCGCGCCGCCGCTTTCTCAGCCGGGGGCGCTGAAAGCTGCGCAAAGCCCCCCATATCTGCTATGAAGCGCAAGGGCATATGAGAGGCTGGAGAGGCAGATGGCGGGCACGCGGCGTGAAATGATTGGGTTGGGCGGCGCGGGCGTCGCCTTGCTAGCGGCATGGGGCATCGTGCGGCCCGCGATGGCGGCGGAGAAATTTCCTGTCACCCTTTCCGACGCCGAATGGCGCAAGCGGCTGGGCACCGGCGACACCTACGCCGTCCTCCGCCACGAGGCGACGGAGACGCCCGGATCGAGCAAGCTGCTCAAGGAGCATCGCACCGGCACCTTCACCTGCGCCGGCTGCGCGCAGAAGCTGTTCTCCTCCAAAACCAAATATGACAGCGGTACCGGCTGGCCGAGCTTCTGGGCGCCGTTGCCCAATGCCGTCGGCACCAGCACGGATGTATCGATCGGCCTGCCCCGCACCGAGGTGCACTGCGCGCGCTGCGGCGGCCACCTCGGCCATGTCTTCGATGACGGGCCGAAGCCGACCGGCAAGCGTTATTGCATGAACGGCGTCGCGATGCGGTTCGTACCCGGCGCTGCCTGATCGATCAGGCGGCGTCGCTGTCGCGGGTGGCGTAGCCGGCGAGGATATCGCTCGCCTCCGCTGCCAGGCGGGCCAGCTCGGCTTGCGCCGCCGGATCGAGTTCTGGATGGGCGCTGGTATCCGTGACGCAAAGCGCGCCGAGCGGCGACCCGTCCAGCATCAGCGGCGCGCCCGCATAGAAGCGGATGCCGCCGGCCGTCACCAGCGGGTTGCCGGCGAAGCGCGCGTCGGATGCCGCATCCCGCACGGTCAGCACCCGCCCGGGATCGGCCACGACATGCCCGCAGAAGGAAAGCGCGCGGGTGGTGCCATCGATATCCGTGCCCACACGGACGATCCAGTTCTG
Organism: uncultured Sphingomonas sp.; assembly: GCA_913775025.1. Classification (GTDB taxonomy): domain Bacteria; phylum Pseudomonadota; class Alphaproteobacteria; order Sphingomonadales; family Sphingomonadaceae; genus Alterirhizorhabdus. Next base: position 10,619 of record CAJYJW010000037.1, read on the forward strand.
CCGGTTGCGATCCACGATCGACAAAGCCGCGACGCCGACGCCGAACAGCGCCGCCGCCCGTGCGACGATCTCGGCGAGGCGCGGGTCCGCCGCCGCCTCGATATGGCGGATCGAATCGACCCGCGCCTGCCGGGCGGCCTCATCGGCGGGCCACGGCGCGGGGGTGAAGAAATTGAGCGGCCGGCCAGCCATCATGCCGCCTCCGCCACGGGCACGATATGCGACGGCAGCCTGTCGACATAGGCGATCCGCAAGGCATTCTTGCCGGCCGACTTCACCTCGTACATCAATGAATCCGCCATCTCGATCAGCGTCGCCTGATCGGTCTGTCTCAATCGTTCCACGATGATCGCCCCCATGCTGGACGTGACCGGATACGGCAGGCGAGCCAGCGCCGTGCCGACTGTGCGATGCACCCGTTCCGCCGCGACGAAACCGGCGTCCGCGGTTTCCACCGTCAGCAGCATAACGAATTCGTCGCCCCCCATCCGCGCGAGCACGTCGCGGCTACGGATGGCGCGCGCGGCGGCATCGGCGAAGGCGACGAGCACCTCGTCACCCGCGCCATGGCCGTACCGATCGTTCACCGCCTTGAACCCGTCCAGATCGGAATAGATCATCACCAGCGAAAAGCCCCGCCGCGCCCCCGCGGTGACGGACCGGTCGAGGTGATCGCGAAAGGCGTGCTTGGTCAGCGCCCCCGTCAGATCGTCGGTGCGGGCGCGGTGGCGCTGCGCCTCGTAGGATCGGCGAAAACCGGCGACGAGCATGGTTATCACCGCCACCCAGAAACCGCGCATTAGCAGGTTCCAAAGCGCGACACCTGCGGCAAGCCCCTCGGCATGGGGGGCGAACCCGTCACCGAAGCCGTTCAGCAAAACCGTGGACAGGCCGAAGATGGATCCGATCACCAACCCGCCGATCACGCGCAGGGACCAGGCGGCGAAGCAGATGGCGAGAACGTAAAAGCCGTTGAGCGACAGGTCCGGCCCCGTCGCCCAATCCAGCAGCACGATCAGCCCCATCGAGCCCGCCGCCAGCACCCACGCATCCCGCCGTGTGAGCAGGGCTGCCCATGCGATCACGTCGTCCAGCCAGCGTGCGGCCAGCAGCGGTTTCGACGAAGCAAACATCACGCCTCCGGACACAAACCGAAGCCGCCATGGTACAGGAACAGACGTTCCCGCAGGGTTAACGCGGCCCGCTTAGTGAACGAAGCGCGCCACCACGTCGCGGTAACTGCGGCTGACCTTCACCTGCGCACCCGAATCGAGCACGAGGAAGCATTCGCCATTGGTGTGCGGCTTCACCTGCTTCACCAGATCGAGATTGACGATGGTCGAGCGGTGAACGCGCTGGAAACGGCGAGGATCGAGCCGCTTTTCCAAGTCCTTCATCGTCTCGCGCAGGATCAGCGTGTTGTCGCCGGTATAGATGCACATATAATCGCCGGCCGCATCGATCCGCTCGATCGTGTCGACATCGACGCGGAAGATCTGCCCGCGATCCTTGATATTGATGAGCTTCTCGAACCGGTTCGAAGCCGGCGCGTCGCCACCGTCGGGCATCGCCTCCGCCGCTTCCGGCGCATGTTCGGCAAGCGCCTCCTTCAACCGCCCCGCTTCCTCGGCGCCGCGCTTCTCGGCGAGGCGCTGGCGGACGCGATCGAGCGTCTCGGCAAGGCGCTCCGGCTCCACGGGCTTCATCAGATAGTCGAGCGCGTCGGCCTGGAAGGCGCGTATCGCGTGGTCCGAATAAGCGGTCACGAACACGATCAGCGGCGGCTCCACCTCCATCAGCCCCTGCACCACGGAAAAGCCGTCGAAGCCGGGCATCTGGATGTCGAGAAAGACGAGGTCGGGCTTCTGCGTCTTGATCGCGCGGATGGCCTCGCGGCCATTGCTGCACGTCTCGATGATCTCGACGTCCTCATGCGGTTCGAGCCTCAGCTGCAATCCCTGGATCGCGAGCGACTCGTCATCGACGAGGATGGTGCGGATGGTCATGCGGGCTCCCTGGCCTCTTCGGTCTGGAATGGTATTTCAATCACGACGCCGAACCCGCCCCCCCGGCTCGACTGGATGTCGAACCGCTGGTCGGTGCCGTAGGCCTGGGCCAGCCTGTCCCTGATATTGGCAAGCCCGACGCCGGTGGACGAGGTGGACCTCGGCGTGCCCTCGTTCAAGCCCGGTCCGTCGTCCGAAACGGTGATCTGCACCCGGTCTCCGGCCAGTCGTGCCTCGACCATGATCTCCGCCCCTTCCTCCTGCGGCGTCACCGCATATTTGATCGCATTCTCGACCAGCGGTTGCAGCAGCAGCGACGGCAGGCGCGCGTAGGCGGCGGCCGGGTCCACCTCGAACCGGGGCCGCAGACGATCCTCGAACCGCATCTTCTCGATTTCCAGATACAGCTTCAGCGTCTCGATCTCCTGCGCGACCGTCACCTGAGCAGAGGGCTCATTAACGAGGGTGTAACGGAGGAAGGAGGACAGGCGGGAGAGCATCGCGTTCGCCCGGTCGGTCTGCTTCAGCAGCACCAGCGTGGAGATGGAATTGAGCGTGTTGAACAGGAAGTGCGGGTTCAGTTGATAGCGCAGCATCGCGAGCTGAGCAGACGAGGCCTGCAGTTCCAGCCGTTGAAGCTGATCGCCCTGCTCCTCCAGCAACAGATAGAAATTGATGCCGTAATACAGGCCGGACCATGCGGCCAGCACCGCGAAATCCAGCAGGATCGCGCCGAGAAACTCCACGCCGGACGGCATCGCGCCGGGGCGATAGAAAGTGGCGTGGCTCCACACCTCGATCGTCGAGAAAGCGGCTGAGGCGAGGATCAGGATCACGATCGAGCTGCCCCATGTGAGCAGCGGCGCGCGGTGGATCAGCCGGCGGAAGATCGCCGCCATCAAAAGCGTCAGCGAATAGCCGGTCGCGGTCGACAGCGCGGTCGGCACGATGAACAGCAGCCCCATCGCATTGGCGAGGCCGCCGAGCGAGCGCAGAATGAAATAGCCCGCCCAGCCGGCCGATTGCAGCAGCCAGAAGGCGCGGTTCTTGTCCTCGAAAAAGGGCTTCGCATGTGCGCCGAACATCGCCATTCGACCGGCCTTACCGGAAAGGTGCGTCGGGATGAAGCCGCCTAAGCGGCGCGGCTTGGCCGGCGTCGGCGTCAGTCGGAGAAAAACGTCGCGCCCCGCCCTTCACTCGCGGTATGCCCTGATGATCGACCTGCTCCACCCCGGCGCCGGCCTAATGATGGGACATATCCGATGACGCCGGACGACCTCGCCGCGCTGCTGACCGAACGGTCCATCCTGTCGGTCTGCACGCGCGACGAGCTGGGCGACCTTCTCGCCGTCTCGACCATCTGCAAGATGAAGAACGGCGAGGAGATACTGGCGCAGGGAGAGGAGGGCAACGCGATCGCCGTCATCCTCGCCGGCGTCGCGCGGATCAGCATGATCGCCCCGAACGGCCACGAGATCGTGCTGGACTATGCCGAACCCGGCGCGGTGATCGGCGAGATCGCGATGCTGGACGGCGCGCCGCGCACCGCGTCCGCGACCGCCATGTATACCGGGCTGTACCTCAGGATCACCCGCGCGGCGGCCGAGGCCTTCATCGAACGGCACCCCAAGGTCGCGCTGGCGATGCTGCGCGACATGGCCCGCCGCCTGCGCGAGACCGACACGACGATCGAGAGCGACCGGGCCTTCGCCGCCGGCCCCCGCCTCGCCCGCTTCCTGAAGCGTCTGACCGAGCAGAAGGCGGACGGCCGCAAGCTGACCGGCGATCTGAGCCAGGGCGAACTGGGCAACTTCGTCGGCATGAGCCGGGAGAACATCAACCGCCAGCTCGCCTCCTGGTCGGAAGCCGGAGTGATCGAGTTGACCAATGGCAAGATCCGCATCATCGATGACCGTCATCTCGCGCAGATCGCCGAACAGGGCGACTGAGGCGGGCCGTTCATACCGGTTCCGGAGCGGGCGATGCGAGGGCCCGCCCGATAGCGGCTACCCCAGCCGCGCCATGCGCGGCGGGGCCGTGATGCGTCCTGTCATCGCCTCGATCTCGATTGGCCGGTCGAAGGTCATGCCGACACGGCCATCCTTTGCCCAGCACACCTTCGCCCCCTGGCGGCGGCCGTCCGGCAGCTCGATCTCGACCGGCGTGCCGACATCGAGGATGCTGACGGTTTCCACCATCGCGCCGCCCGTGGAGATATTGCGCAGCCGCGCCGAATGGGGCCGCCCCCCCGCCATCACGATCGTCGATCGCAACATCGCCACGCGCGGGCTGCGGCTGGCGAGAAAGCCGGTGGGGTTGAGCGTCGCAGTGCCTTTCACCCGCTCCATCACCTCGGCGACAGGCATCGGGCGACCGAACACATAGCCCTGGATGTGACTGCATCCGAGCGAGCGGATAAGCTCAAGCTCGTCCATCGTCTCGGCGCCCTCCGCCGTCGTATCCATGTCGAGGCTGTTGGCGAGCGCCACGATTGCCCGCACGATCGCGGCGTTGCGGTTGCCGGGGATCGCGGCCCCGCGCACGAAGCTCTGGTCGATCTTGATCTTGTCGAACGGCGCCTTCTTTAGATAGCCGAGCGATGAATAGCCGGTGCCGAAATCATCAAGCGCGAAGCGCACGCCGATCGCCTTCAGCCGGGCGAACATCACATCGGTCGCCTCGCCGTCGTTCATGAAGACGCCCTCGGTGATCTCCAGCTCCAGCCGGTTCGCGGGCAGTTGCGCCGCGGCCAGCGCGCTCATCACGATGCCGGGCAGCGCGGGGCTGGCGAACTGGATCGGCGAGACGTTCACCGCCACCCGGATATGCTCCGGCCATTCCGCCGCCGCCAGGCAGGCGGTGCGGATCACCCATTCGCCGATCTGCGGGATCAGGCCGATCTCCTCGGCGATCGGGATGAAGATATCGGGCCGGACATAGCCGCGCGTCGGATGCTGCCAGCGGATCAGCGCCTCGAAGCCGACGATCTTTTCATCCCCCGCATTCACGACCGGCTGATAGACCAGGTGCAGCCCGCCGTCCGTCAACACGGTGCGCAGATCCATCTCCAGCAGGCGGCGGTCCTTGGCGTTGGCGTGCATCTCCTGCTCGTAGAAGCGGTGGATGCCCTTGCCGTCCGCCTTGGCGGCATAAAGCGCCAGATCGGCGTTCCGCACCAAGGCCTCACCGGTGCTGCCGTCTTCCGGGGCCACCGCCACGCCGACCGAGGCACCGATCGAAACATGATGGCCCTCGATCTGGTATGGGGCGGAAAGCCGGTCGATCACCGCACGGGCGAGCTGCGCCAGCCGCGTGCGATCGGCGAGGCCGGGCAGCACGACCTGAAACTCGTCGCCACCCAGCCGGCCGACCTGCCCCTCATCGCCCACGATCACCCGCAACCGTTCCGCCACCTGCCGAAGGAGCGCGTCGCCGACCGGGTGCCCCAGCGTATCGTTGACCGACTTGAAGCGATCGAGATCGAGCAGGAAGATGCCGCACGGCTTCACCTTGCCGCCGCCCGCCAACGCCGTCTCCAGCGTCTGGTGGATGACGGTGCGGTTGGGCAATCCGGTAAGCCCGTCGGACCGCGCAAGCGTGCTGATCTCGCGCTCGCTGCGGCGGCGTTCGGTCAGATCGGTGCCGTTGCCGCGAAAGCCCAGGAAGTTGCCATAGTCGTCGGTCGCCGGGCGGCCCGAAAGCGACCACCAGCGATCCCCCTCCACCGCCGCGCGCACCTGCACCTCGCTGAACGGCAGGCGGGTGGAGAGATGGAAGCCCAGCGTCCTCTGGCCGCGCGGCGCGCCCTCCGCCTCGCCATGTTCGGATTGTACGAGGGCAACGAACGGCCGGCCGAGAAGGTCGGCGGGATCGCGCCCTATCGCCTCCGCCAATTGGGTCGAGATGTAGGTCAGGTCGCCCCGCACGTCGGTTTCCCAGAACCAGCCGCGCCGGTTCTGCTCGAACTCGGTCAGCAGATGCCGGGCGGTGATCGCGCTGCGATCGCCGGAGATGCGCACTGCCGCCGCCGCGCGCGAACGGCGCGCCGCCGCCAGCAGCGGCACGGCGACCGCGCCCGCCATCAGCATGCCGGCGGCGGTCGCGACGATATCCTCGCCGCGGATCAGCCCCGCGACGATGACCGGAGCGGATGCGAGAAAGGCGGCGGCGGGGATGGCGATCAGCAGCAGCAACAGCGCGACCGTACCGCCCGCCACCGCGACCGCCACCATCGGCCCTCCCGCCGATAATAGCAGCACCGCCCCACAGGCGAGCCCACCGACAAGGCCGTACACGGCGGCGGTTCGCGCCAGCGCAGGCGGCGTCGCCCGGCCCGCGAGCCGCAGCAGCATGAGCATCGCCCCGTCGATCAACGGCAGGATAAGCGCGGGCATGAAGTCGAAACGGGCATTGCCCCCCAGCAATCCCGACACGGCCAGACCCAGACACATCAGGCCATGCGCCGCCAACACCCAAGGCAAACCGTAGCGCAGGGCCCGCAACGCCTCCGCCGTAATCTGAAGATCGGCCGTATTGATCGAGTCGTTCAGACCGAGTGCCGCGCGCCAGGATATCTCCACGGGCGTACCTTCGGTCCGTACCGACCGTCTAACGCTGCGCTGACCCATGTCTTCCCCGCTCTTCGATCGAGCGCAAATAGCGGGCGGCGGTTTCGCGGGGGTTAACTTCTACTGGGATGAGGGGATCAGATGCCGGCGTACCACTCGTAATCATTGCTATCTTCCCAATAGCCTCCCTGCCCGCCGCCAATCGCAGCGAGGCTGGCGACCGCCTCCACCCGCTCGACATATTTGGCGTGCTTGTAGCCGAGCATCCGCTCCACCCGCAGGCGCAGCGGCGCGCCATTTTCCACCGGCAGGCGGCGGCCGTTCAGCCCCCAGGCCAATATCGTCTGGGGGTGGAAGGCATCAACCAGATCGATCGACTCGTAATAGCGCACCGGGCCGTAATCGTCGGCGCAATGGAACACGATGTAGCGCGCCGCGGGCCGCACGCCCGCCTGATCGAGCAGTAGCTTCAGCGGCACGCCGGTCCACTGGCCGATCGCGCTCCACCCCTCGACGCAATCATGCCGGGTGATCTGGGTGCGGGCGGGCATCGTGCCGATCTGCGCCATCGATACTCTGAGCGGCCGCGCGACGAGGCCATCCACCCGTAGCCGCCAGTCCGCGAAGCCGTTGGCGGCGTGGGCGGCATAATCGGCGGAGGCGGGGCGGCGCGTGCCATTGGCGCGAAACACGGGAGAACGCTGGGCGGCATCGAATTCGGGCGCGAGCGCGCCGCGATCGGTAAGCAGGCGTTGCGCCCGCATCGAAAGCGCCTCGCCGCCCTGCAGCGCCTCGCGAAACGACGGGCTCGCCGTCAACCGATCGCAGCCCGAAAGGAGCAGCCCCCCCGCCGAAGCCCCAAATCCTACAAGCGCGCGGCGGGAGATCATGCCTCTTCTCCGTGCCTGGGCGCGGGCAGCCGGTAACGGCCGGTTATCATCGATCGCATCTCGTTGAGCGGGCCGGCCAGCAGCACCATCAGCACATGCACCGCGATGAACGCCGCCATCCCCGCCATCGCGATGAAATGAAGCGACCGGGCGGACTGGCGACCGCCGAACAGATCGAGCAGCCACGGCCATGTCGCATTCAGCATCGGCGACATCGCCATGCCGGTCAGCACCAGCAAGGGCAGCAGGCCGAACAGCACGCCCAGATAGGACAGCTTCTGCAGCACGTTATAGTCGCGCGCCGCCTCCCCCGTCGGGAAGCGGAGGCGGGCGTGCTGTTTCACGTCATGCCAGATATGGCGCGGCGCAAGCTCCGCCCGGCGCGGCGCGAGATCGCGCTGCACGTGGCGGCTGGCAAGGCTCCACAGCCAATAGGCGATGCCCGGCAGCACCAGCAGCCACGCGAAGGCCAAATGCCAGCGCCGCGCGGCGGACAGGCTGTAGTCGGTCGGTATCGTCGCCCAGCCGGGGAAGGCGCGGGTCGAGATGTTGCCCCGCCTGTCCGTCCAGCGGCCTAGCACGCCCGTCGTCGGCACCGTCACCGGGCCGATCCGCAGAATGCCCTGCGTCGGCGTCGATCCGATCTCCAGCCAGGCATGGTCGAGGTTCGCGCCGTACCGGCCCCAATAGAGCCTCGGATGCGCGTTGAAGATCATCAAACCGCTCATCAACATGACGATGACGACGACCGCGTTGAACCAATGCCACAGGCGCGTCGGCAGGCGATGGCGATAGATGGACGGCATTGGGGCGGGGCCATCACCGATACGGTCTGGAATGCTCGCCACCCTCGCCTCCACCTTCACTGTCTCTTGGCGATACACCCGCCGGCCGGAGTTGGCGAGCGGATCAGGACGCGGCGACGGCATCCGGCTGCGCCGCCGGATGGGCCGATGCGAAGGCGGGCAGCGCCGCGGCTGCCTGCGACGCCGCCACGAGGCGGGGGTATGGCGTAAGATCGACATGGAAGCGGTCCGCCGAGTAGATTTGCGGGGCGAGGTAACAGTCGGCGAGAGTCGGCCGGTCTCCGAAGGCGAAACCACGCCCATGCCGCCCGATCAACTGCTCCAGCGCGGCGAACCCCTCGCTGATCCAGCGGGCCGCCCAACGATCGGTATCGGCCGTCGCCACGGCGAAATCCTGGCGGAGCTGCTTGAAGACACGCAGATTGTGGAGCGGATGGATGTCGCAGGCGATCGCCGCCGCCATCCCGCGCACGATCGCCCGCTCGCCGGGATCCGGCGGCAGCAGGGGCGGATCGGGAAACCGTTCCTCGATCCATTCCAATATGGCGGGGCTTTGGCCGATGACGAGGCCGTCCGCCTCCAGCGCGGGCACCAGCCCTTGCGGTTGCAGCGCGCGATAGGTGGCATCGTGCTGCCCGCCCTCGACGAGGTTTACCCCCACCGCCTCCCACGCCAGTCCCTTAAGGTTCAGTGCGATGCGGGCGCGGTAGGTCGTGCCCGAACGCCAATAGCCATGCAGACGGATACGCGGCTGGTCGGGCGCGGGGGCGGCGGGCATGGCGCGGACCCTATCGGCGGCCGTGCGTGCCGCCAAGCGGCGATCAGACGAACAGCCGCAAAAGCATGAGGAGCGCCGCCCATAGCAGGAAGGAGGCGGCACCGATGAGCCCGAGCCGCGCGAGCCAGCCGAGCGCCCCCGCCGCCGGCGCCCGGAACGGGATATCCCCCACGAAGCGGATCGGCGCGGCGGCAAGCAGATCGATCGGGTTGAGCGGCATCATCGAAAGACGGTAACAAAAACCGCCCGTTCATCGCGCGCTACACAAGCCCGATTTCGGATATGAACAGCGAAATCGTCACCGGATCGGACGATCGGGGAACCCGTACGCCGCGCAGATCAGGCCGCGCGGCGGCCGGACATCACTCGTAATCGCCGCCAACGTTCTGGTTGCGCGGCGGGGCGGCGGCCGTCAGGCGCAGCGCCTCGGCCGAGGCCGCCAGCGAGCCGATCTCGTCCGGCGCGTCATCGTCGTCCACCTGCACCTTCTGCAGATTCGATACGGCCGCTTCCTGCAACCCGGCCGGCGTCACCGTCTGCTCCGCGATCTCGCGCAGCGCCACCACGGGGTTCTTGTCGCGATCGCGATCCAGCGTCAGTTCAGCGCCGCCCGAAATCTGCCGCGCGCGCTGGGCCGCCAGCAGCACCAGATCGAAGCGGTTGGGAATCTTGTCGACGCAATCTTCGACGGTTACGCGCGCCATGGTTGAACGCTCCGTTCTTTCAGGAACCGGGATCGGGAGAGGGCGGCGGCTAGCAGCCGGCCGCCGAATTGTCAATCAAAGCCCCCTTGCCACCCCGCCGCCAAGCGGCGAGAGAAGCCGGGTGGGCGCGAACGAGGAAAGCTGGACCGTCGAGGGCAACCGCCTGTCGCTGCTGCGCGACGGGCCGAAGCGGCTCGACGCCCTGATCGCGCTGATCGATGGCGCGCGGACCAGCCTGCGCCTGCTGTTCTACATCTTTGCGAAGGACATATCGGGGCGGACGGTGCGTGACGCGCTGGCGCGGGCGATCGGCCGGGGCGTATCGGTGATGCTTATCATCGATGCGTTCGGCAGCGAGGCGGACGATGCCTTTTTCGCCGAGATTATCGACGGCGGGGCAACGGTGTGCCGTTTCCATCCCCGCTTCGGGCGGCGCTACCTGCTTCGCAATCATCAGAAGCTGGCGCTTGCGGACGAAAAGCGCGTCATCGTCGGCGGCTTCAACGTGGAGGATAGCTATTTCGGCACGGCGGCCGACCAGGCATGGCGCGACCTGGGGTTGCTGGTGAAAGGCCCAGCAGCAGCGCGGCTGACCGGCTATTATGATGCGCTGGCCGACTGGACGCAGGGCAGGCGCGCACGCAGCCGCCCCTTGCGGAATGCGCTGGATACATGGAGCGAACCCGATGGTCCGGTCCGCTGGCTGCTTGGCGGGCCGGCACGGCGGCTGAGCCCTTGGGCGCGACAGGTGAAGGCCGATATGCGCGTGGTCGATCGGCTGGACATGATTGCTGCCTATTTCGCACCGAACCCCGGCATGTTGCGCCGGATCGAGCGGATTGCGCGCAGGGGTGGCCAGGCCCGCGTGCTCACCGCTGCGAAATCGGACAATACCGCCACGATCGGCGCCGCCCGCCACTGCTATCGCCGCCTGCTGCGGCGCGGGGTGCGCTTGTTCGAATATCAGCCGACCAAGCTGCACACCAAATTGTTCGTGGCCGACGACATCGTCTACATCGGGTCCGCGAACTTCGACATGCGCAGCCTCTACCTCAATCTGGAGCTTATGCTCCGGATCGAGGACGCCACGTTCGCGGCAGCCATGCGCGCTTATTTCGAAGATGAATTGCGCCAGTCCGATGAGGTGACGCGCGCCGAGCATCGCAAACGCGGCGTGATCGAGCGGATCCGCTGGGGCATCGCCTATTTCGTCGTCGCGGTCGTCGATTATGGCGTCACGCGCCGATTGAACTTCGGCATCGTCGCCGAATGAACCGCGGTTAAACGGCTGCTCAAGCCGCCGTTAACCAGCATGCGCCCAATAGCGGCGCCGGAGGTTCGGCGATGATAGTGATCCCCACGGACAAGATCGAACGGCAGCAGGCGATCGAGTGGTTCCTCGATGCCCGGCAACGCGGTCAATTCACCGTCTTCGATGGCGACGATCTGCTGGCCCAGTTGCGGCTGGCGGGCGATGTCGTCAATCTCGAGCGCGTCTCCTACGCCCTGGCCACCCGCTAGCCGCCCCGGTGGGGCGGCCCGCTCAATATTCCTTGCTGTAGCGCAGGCTGACGTTCGATCCGCCGAACGAGCTGGTCTGCGACAACAGGCTGAGCGCACGGGATAGCGCGATCTGCAACTGGGTGGCGGTAAAGCCCCGCGCGTCGGTGATGACCTCCACATAGATATCGTTCGAGATATATTGCCCCGCCGCGACGGCGGTGCCGCGCCCTGTCGTCTTGTCGGCCCCCAGCACGCGCAACCGATCGATGCCGGTCGCCGAGCGCAGCTTGCCGAGCGGATTGAGCCCGCCCCCGCCGCTGCCGCGCAGCGAGTTGAGCGCCGCCGCCAGCTGCACCGCCTGTGTCGGCGAGAGCGAGGTGACGGAGCTGCCGAACAGCAGGCGCGACAGCACCTCGTCCTGCGGCAGGGTGGGGGTGGATGTGAAGGTGATCTGTGGTGCCTGCGCCCGCCCGCCGATGTTGATGATCGCAGTCACGCCCTCCACCGTGGTGTTGGCGGAGATGTTCAGCTGCGGGTTGAACATATCCCCGCCGTCGAACGTCACCTCGCTGCTGTTCGACAGCTCGAATCGGCGGCCGGAGAAGGAGTAGGTGCCGCGCACCACCTCGAGCCGACCGACGATGACGGGCTTCGTCGCCGTCCCGGTCACGCGCATGTCGGTGCTCCACTCCGCCTCCAGCCCCATGCCGCTTACGAAGATGCGGTTGTCGGCCCGGATGCGGACGTCGAGCTTCCAGTTGCTCGGCACGCCCTCGGCGGCGGTGGGCTGCACGGCGGGGGCGTTCTTGCGGCGCACCCCTTCCAGTTCGGCGATCTCGGCCGCGCCCTGGCGGATGATCTGGTAGCGCACCTCCGGCACCGTCAGGTCGCCACGGATCAATGCTCCGGCGGACCGGCTGTTGGTGATCGCGATCGTGCCGGAGACGGTGGCGGCCACCGCTTCGCTCCGCGCCAGTTGCGCGCGCGCCAGCCGCACCTGCAGATCCATCGGGAAGCCGTTTGCCGCATCGAGGCCGACGTAGCCCGATCCCGCGATACTGCCGGTGCCCGCGCGGCCGGTGAAGCGGGTGAGTTCGAACCGGGTTCGGGTGAATCGACCATCCACGGCGATGTCGGAGATGGTCGTGCCGAACGCATCGTTCTCATAGCGCAGGGCGTTCGCCCGCACCACGCCGTTGACGCTCGGGCTGTCCAGCCGCCCGCCGAAATCGGCGGCGATCGCGATCGGGCCCGTTACCTGCTGCCCAGCGATCCCGGTCAGCGTCCAGAGCACTTCGGCCGGACCGTTGTAGCGGATGCCGCCGGAAAGCGGCGCGGCGAACAGCCGCTCGCTCATCGTGCCCGTACCGCCGATCGGCGCGAGCCGCGCCTGCATCCGGCCGACGATGGCGCCGCCCCGGCGGATCAGCGCCCGCACATCGCCCGCCTCGTTGTTCAGCCGGCCGAGCAATGCGATATCCACCGGATCGGATACGACGAGCGCGCCCGTGCGGGTGAAGCGCGCTATGTTCAGCCGCGCATCGACGGTGGGCAGCCCTCCGCCCGCCGGCAGCGCCATATCGACGGTGCCCGATGCCTCGCCGCCCAGGCCCAGCCCCGGCATGACCGCCTGCACGATCGAAAGGTCGATATTGTCCAGCTGGGCGCTCGCCCGCGTCTGCGCACCATAGCGGCCGGAAAGCTGCATCTGCCCCTGCGGCACCACCACGGTGGCGGGGCTCAGCACCCATTCCGCCCCCGCTTTCCGTATCTGTGCCGGCGCGGCGAGGCGGAAGGCGATGCCGTTGACGGTTCCTTTGGCGTTCGCGCGGATCAGGTCGGGCGCGAAGGCGGCCTGCGCGGCGATATCGAACGGCACGCCGCTGCGGCCTTTGGCGATGGCGGCGGCGGTGCCGCGTCCGTCGCGATAATTGACCCGGCCCTGTACGCTTGCCAGCACGAGCGACCCTTGCGTCACGTTGGCGAGGCTGGCGGTGCCGACGATCGACGGGCCGTTCGGATAAAGAATGGCGGTGCCGCGAACGAGGCCGCTGCCGATCGTGATCGGCACGTCGCCCGGTATCCGCGCGGCGGCCGCCCGCACATCCACATCGGCCCGCTGGTTGGCGCCGGCGGCGGCGAGCCGCACCGTGCCGTTCAACCCCGAGCCGGCGAGCGTGAGCGTACCGGAGAACGGCCCTGCGGGCGTCGCCACCAGATTACCCCGGAAATCGACGCCTGCGAAACGGGCGGTGCGGATATCGACAGCGAGCGGTCCGCGCCCGGTGCGGATCAGCACGTCCGCCGAGAAGGGGCCGTAGGGCGATCCGCCCCGCGCGCGCACCTGATAGCCCGCCGCCGTCCCCAGCAGTTCGGCCTCGACGTTCGACAGCTGGACGCCGACATAGGGGCGCGGCGCCACCAGCTTCACCACCGGCCGCTCCAGCGTGCCGGAGGCGGTGACGCTGAACGGGCCATAGACCTTCGATTGCCCGACCGCCCGCGCCGCGATGCGCCCATCGGGCAGGTAGCGGCCGCTGCCGTTCGTGACGCGAAGGTTTGGCGCGGTCACGCGCAGCGTATCGAACGTCGCGATCCCATCTTCATCGAAGCCGACGTTGGCGGTGATCACCGCATTGCCGCCCAGCTGGTCGCGGATCGAGGCATTATCCAGCCGGCGCGTCGTCACCCGAACCTTGCCCTTGACGCCGAAGCCGCCTTTCGGCCCGGTGACCAGCTGTGCGTCGGTAACGAGGTTGATCCGGCCGAGGCCATCGACCTGATAGTCGTTCACCCGCCCCTTCAGCGCGCCGGTATAGGTGCCCTTGCCGAAATCGGCGATCATGATGGCGGTCGCGTCGATCTTGTCGGATCGCAGACGCAGATTGTCGGAGATCAGCCGGCCACCGGTATAAGCGAGGTTGCCGTTGATCGCGATGTTGGTGAGCAGGCCGCCCGCCGCCGCGTTCAACCCGGTCACGCGGCGCGCGGTGGCGTTCAGCGGAATGCGGATACGATCGGTATCGATCGTCGCGCGGCCGCTGGCCTGCACGCCCTCGATGCCCATCGTGCCGAAGCTGGCGGCGGCGGCGGAGAGGCGATAGTCGATCGTCGGCGTGGCGAACGGCCCGTCCAGCGTCGCCGCAAAGCGGATGTCGCGCCCGTTCGCATTGTCGGCGATGGCGCCCGCACGCAGCAGTTGGCCTTCCAGCTTGAAGCCCCCCAGCCGGCTGCGGCCGAAATCGATCAGGCCGGCGGCATTCACCGCCAGCGCGGACGATCGCAGGCGGAGGACGGTATCGGCGCGTCGTTCCGCCAGCGTGGCGGTGGCATCGACGGCGATCGCAGGCTCCGTCAGCCGCGCCGCGGGGCCGGTCAGGATCACGCCGGGCATCACATTGCCCTTGGCGGCGAAGGTGCCGTTGCGGCCTGTGAGCGCCAGATCGGCGATCGCTTGCCCGCCAAGCGTGCCGCGCGCGGCCCCCGCCCAGCTCGCCCAGTCGCCGCGCCCGTTCACCGCGAGCGTCAGCGGCTTGCCGAGGTTTGCATAGCTATCGACGAGGCCGCCCGCCGGTGCGGTCAGCCACGCATCGATCAGCAGGCGATTCGCATCGGGCACCGCATCCAGCCGCAGCACCAGCCGGTCACCGCCCGCGACGCCCGGCGCGCGGATCGCGCCGGCATCAGCGGATACGCGGGCGCGCCCGTCGGCTATGTCGGCGGAACCTGCCAGCCGCACGATATGGCGCTTGCCGGTAACGGGCGGCTCGATGACGAAGCGGTCCACGCTCAACCGCCCGATGCCGAGATCGATATCTGGCAGCAGCGGCGCGTTCGGGTCGGTCGGCGTCGCGCGCAGTTCGGGGAGCCGGCGCAGCGTCATGGTCGGTGCGGTCGCCTCGCGCACGTCGATCACGCTGTTGATGTAGGCGAACGGCCGCCAGTCGACGGTGACGGAAGGCGCGGTGAGGAAAGCGCCCTTCGGGTCGCGCACCTCCAGCCCCACCAGCGTCATCCGGCCGTAGATCGATCCGTCGATGCGATCGACATGGAATGCCATGCCGCTCGCCGTCTCGAACCCGCCGATCTGGCGGGCGATGAAGGCGCGGCCGGGGCCGGTGTTGATGCCGAGCAGGATCGCCCCGATCAACAGCAGAAGGCCAGCCAGCACGATGCCGGCCCATTTCAGCGTGGTGCGCAGCGCGGCGGGCATCAGAACGCCTGACCGATTGAGATATACAACGCGACCTTGGATTCCCCCGGCTGCCGATTGATCGGCGTGGCGATGTCCACCCGCATCGGGCCGAAGTTGGTGTAATAGCGCCCGCCAATGCCCGCGCCGTAGCGCATGCCGGACAGGCTGGGCGTGGAGCCCGCGCCCACGCGGCCCGCATCCACGAACGGCACGATGCCGAAATTACCAAAGCGATAGCGTGCCTCGATCGCGAACTCGGTCAGCGAGCGACCGCCGATCGGGTTGTTGTCCGCATCCTTTGGCCCGAGTTGCTGATAGCCGAAGCCGCGCACCGATCCGCCGCCGCCCGAATAGAGCCGCCGCGACGGCGCGATGCTGTCGCGCGACGCGCCGACGATCGAGCCGACGCGGGTGCGCCCGGCCAGCACGATCGATCCGCCGACCGGGAGATAGGCGCTCGTCTCCAAAAGCATCCGGGCGTAGCCGTCATAGCCGCCGCTGCCGGTGCGCTTCTGCGCCTCCGGGCTGAGGCGGCCGGTGATGCGCACGCCCCGCGTCGGATCGAGCAGGCTGTCCGATGCGTCGAAGCCGAGCTGCAACGGCAGGGCCGCGATGATGTAAGTACTGCGCGTCCGATCGGTGTTGCCGTCGATATTGCGGGTTTCCCGCGTGCCGATCAGCTCGCCACCGATCGAGTAGGTCCAGCGCTTCTGCCAGATCGGCGTGCTGCTGCGCGAAATGCTGCCGTTCAGCCCGATCGTCTCGGCGTTATAGGCGTCGAACCGCTGCCGCGCCGCCGAGATGCCCGCCTGCACCGATCGGTCGCGCTGGCCGGCGTTCGATCGGCGGAAGTTGGCCGATACCCCTTGCTGCAACGTGCCCGCCACCGCCTCCAGCGAAAGCGCGCCTTCCGGCGGGAACAGGTTGCGGTGCGTCCACGATCCCGAAACGCGCACCCCCTCGCCCGTGCCGTAGCCGGCGCTGGCGGCAAGACTGCGCGCCGGCCCCTCCGTCTGCCGCACCAGCAGGTCGACGGCCTCCGTGCCATCGGGGTTGACGGTTCCCGTCCGCACCGGCTCCACCGCGATCGTGGAGAACAGGCTGGTCGCGATCAGCGCCTGCCGCAGATCGTCCACCTTGCGGCTGTCGTACAGCTCGCCCCGGTCGAAACGCGGAAAGACGGACAGGTGATCGAGCGCGAAGACCGGATCCCCCTCCGTCCGCAACCCGCCGAAGGCGGATCGCGGCCCCGCCGTCACCGGCAGGGTATAGTCGCCCAAGTGGGTCGCATCGTCGAGCAGCACGTCGCGCGCGCCGACCGCGACGAAGGGGTAGCCCTGTTCCGGCAGGCGCAGCGCGACGTTCGCCTCCGCCGCCTCCACTGCGGTTGCGACGATCGGATCACCGGACTTCAGGGGCAGCGCCGCGCGGACGAGCGGTTGCGCCTTCTGATCGTCCACCTTCGTCACGATCGCGCCGAGCCTGTAGCGATCCCCCGGGGTGGCGGCGATGGTGACGGCGACCTCGCCCGGCCGGTTCGCCACCGGATCGACGGTCGCGGTGGCGAGGCCGTCGTAATAGCCCTCGGATCGCAGCATACGCTCGATCAGCTTCACATCCTCGTCGGCGCGGGCCTGCACCTGCGTGGCGTTGGCGGCCTTCCCTTTGCCTTTGGCCAAGGCGGAGAGCTGCTTGAACTGGTCGTCCAGTTTCAAGGCATCGAGGCCGGTCACGGTGCTGGAGTAACGGATCCGCGCATCGGGATCGGCTTCGGGCACGGCGACGGGCGCGGCGGGCGGCGAGGCGTCGAATGTCGCGATCGGCGGCAGCGGCTGGCTCAATTCCGGATCGGCGGGGATGGACGGCGGCACCGTCGCTGCGGGCGGAACGGACGTGGCATCGAGCGGGGGAAGCGCTTCATCGAACGCGGGATCGAGCGGCGGCGCTGCACTTTGCGCCAATGCCGGGGTGGCGGGGAGCACCGTGACGCACGCTAATCCGGTCGCGACCACAACCCAGCGACCATATACGCTCGTCAAAACACTAACCCCCGATCTTTGGCAGGCTCTTCGCCTTTGCCGTAACCGGAACGGATCACTGGCAAGAAAGGATCCGCATTCGCACCGTTTTTGTTTTTGACCCTTTCCGGCACAGGTGAGTTACCCTGACACCATATCATCTTCGGGGACATCATGGCGGGCAGGGCTCAGGCAGGGCACCATTTGGCGGATGGCCACGGCGTATCGCATGGCCACGGGCGCGATGCGGTCAGCCCGATGCAACTGCCGATGGCGGCATGGAAAGCGATCCTCGGTCGGGTGTGGACGAAGACCGGCACCGACAATATCGGGCTGATGGCGGCGGGCGTCGCTTTCTACACCTTCCTGTCGATCGTCCCGCTGTTCGGCGCGCTCATCATGACCTACGGCCTGGTCGCGGATCCCGCGACCATCGCCGAGCATATGAAGGTCATCATCGACGTGGTGCCGACGGATGCCGCGAAGCTCATCTACGATCAGCTCGTCAGCGTCACCACCACCGCCGCATCGAAGAAAGGGCTCGGCCTGGTGCTGGCGCTTGCCGTCTCCTTATATGGCGCGACGCGGGCATCGGGCGCGA
>CAJYJW010000038.1 GCA_913775025.1 uncultured Sphingomonas sp.
CCGTTTCGTGGACGGCGCGTTCGTACCCGGCCCAGTGCTGGCGGGCTTCACCAATCAGGGGACTATCGCGGGCAGCGTCTCCGGCGAGATGCGCCGTTTCGCCAACAGCGGCACCATCGGCAGCACCACGCTGGACGAGGAAGCGGTGGATATCAGCGGGCGCGGCACGCTGGATTTCACCAACAGCGGCACCATCACCTCCACCGAGGCAGAAGGTGCGGTCGGGATCGAGGTCTATGAGGCGACCAGCCTCACCGCCGCCAACACCGGCACGATCACCGGCGGCCTCTACGCTTATATTTCCGACTACCGCGGCCCGGATGCGACGGATGGGGGGCCAGCCGCCCTTAGCTTCACCAACGGCGGAACGCTGACGGCAGGCGCCGACAGCCCGGCCGTGTCGCTGCAGGGGGATTTCACCACCGCCCTCGGCGGTACGCTGACACTCGCCAATACGGGTACGATCGAGGCGACCGGGCAGGCAGGCACCGCCGCCCTTCTCGACGCCTATCGCTTCGACACGACCGGGGCGGACCGGCTGATCGTCACCAACGGCGGCACGATCCGCGCCAACGGCGGCGGCGTACGGATACCGGCGGGCGAGCCGATCGATGGAAATACGTTCTCCGCCTTCGACACGACCCTGCCGGCAAGCGCGCTGACGCTCTTCGCCGGGCCGGCCACCACCTCCACGGTAACGAACGAGGCCGCCGGCACGATCGAGGCGACGGGCGACCGGTCCGTCGCGATCTTCGCCAATGCGGGCGCGCTTACCCTGACGAACGCCGGCACGATCCGTGGCGGCACGGGCACCATCCTCGCCGACGATACGCTCGGCTTCGCGCTCGGCCAGTCCTATCTGGCGGGCGCGGTGCAGGCGCTGGGGGGCGACGACCGGATCGTCAACACGGGCACGATCATCGGCTCGGTCGATCTCGCCGGCGGCAACGACCGGATCGACAATCTCGGCCGGATCGAGGGCGACGTGTTCCTCGGCGCTGGGAACGACACCTTCCTCCAGCGCGCCTCGGCGACGCTGACCGGCACGGTCGATGCCGGCGCGGGCGACGATCTGTTCATCGTCGATGCGACGGGCGGCGGCGCGGTCAACGGCGACCGGTTCGTCAATTTCGAGCGGTTCAGCCAGATCGGAGAAGGGACGGTCGCTTATTCCGGCACCTTCCGCTTCAACACGATCGGGCTGGCGGGCGGCACCGTGGCGGTGGCGAGCGGGCAGACGCTGGCGAGCGAAGGCGGCGTGACGATCACCGGCACCGACGCGGCCGAAACCGTCCTCAACGACGGCACCATCGCGGGCGACGTGGCGCTGGCGGGCGGTAACGACCGGGTGGTCAACACCGGCACGATCGGCGGCTCGGTGCTGCTGGGCGACGGCGACGACAGCTTCGTCGAGGGGCCGAACAGCCGTGTCGCGGGGCAAACCGATGGCGGCGCCGGCACCGACACCTATGTCGCGCGCCTGGCCGGCGACCGGACGGGCCTGAACCCCCGCACCGGGTTCGAGCGGCTCGGCGTCGAGGGCAGCGGCACGCTCGGCCTGACGCTGGACCAGAATTTCGCGGCGGTGAGCCTGGCCGGCGCGGGCCTCTCGGTCGCGCTGAACGGCTTCATCCTCGGCCCGGTCACGGGATCGGACGCCGCCGAACGGCTCGCGGTGGACGGCGATATCGCCTCGGTCGCGCTCGGCGGCGGCGATGACGTGCTGTCGATCGGCGCGGCCCGGGCAAGCGGCCTGTACGATGGCGGCGCGGGCACGGACGTGCTGCGCTTCACCGCGACCACGCCGGTTTTCCTCGCCGGCGTCGCGACCGGTTTCGAACAGATCGCGCTCGCCGGCAACGCGCTCACCGTTCAGGGCACGCTGGGTGCCGTGGGCGACAGGATCGCCTTCGACGGCGGCGCGCAGGCCCTCACCGTCGCGGCCGGCGGCACGATCGGCGGCGCCGTCGATCTCGGCGGCGGAAACGACAGCCTGCGGCTGGCCGTGGGCGGCAGCATCACGGGCACGGTGGCGGGCGGCGCGGGCACCGACAGCGCGACGATCGAGGTGGCGGGCAACCGCACGCTCGGCGGCGTGCTCTCGGGCTTCGAGCTGCTGACGAGCGAGGGCCAGGGTACGCTGACGCTGACCGGCGCGCACGCCTACGACCAGCTTGTCGCCAACACCGATCTGGCGATCGCCGCCGATGGATCGCTGGCGGCACGACAGGTCCGCCTGTCGAACGGGGCGCGGCGCTTCACCATCGCGGGCGGTTTTGCAGGCGGTGTGGAGGGTAGTGCTGCGGCCGATGCCATCACCGTATCGGGCGGCAGCGCCGCCACGCCGGTCGCCTTCACCAACGTCACCGGCATCGATGCCTTCGCGATGACGGGCGGCTATGCGACGGTTTCGGGCAGCGCCGCCTTCGGCGCGGTCGATCTTACCGGCGGGCGTCTCGTCGGGCTTGCCGGATCGACGATCGCGGCGGCGCGGATCGCGGTGGGCCGGGGGGCGACCTTCGGCTCGGCCGGCACCGTCAACGGCGACATCGCCGTATCGGGCACGCTCAGCCCCGGCGCGTCGCCGGGCACGATGACGGTGAACGGCAACGTCGCGCTCGCGACCGGATCGACCAGCGTGTTCGAACTCGCCTCCACGGTGCAGGACAAGCTCGTCGTCAACGGCGCGGTCACGATCGCGCAGGGCGCCACGCTGCAACTGGTGCCGATCGATGCGGTACGCCCCGGCGTCAGCTACGACCTCATCACCGCCAGCGCCGGGATCACCGGCAGCTTCTCGACCGTGGCAAAGCCCGACAGCCTGTTCGGCTTCATCGTGCAGAGCAGCAACCGCATCCAGCTGCTCGGCCAGTTCCTCGGCGATGCGGGCTTCTCGCCCCAGGTCTCGCGTTCGATCGCCTATGCCAATCAGGTGCTGGCGACGCAGCCGGCGAACAGTACGCTGTTCGCCGCCCTCCCCGCGCTCACCAGCGGCGGGGGCGCCTCCAACCCCCGCGCCTTCGCGCAGATCACGCCGGAGGCCTATGCGACCGCCACGCAGATCGGCATCGAGACTGCGCTGGCGCTGAGCGATGCGGCCCGCGGGCCGGCCTTCCTGCCCGTCGGTACGGAGCCGGGGGCCTTCACCTTCGGCCAGGCGATCGGCAGCTGGTATCGCCTGGCCGAGGACGGCGCGGAGGGGACGAGTGCCGCCCACACATCGAGCTACGGCTTCCTCGGCGGCATCGGCTATGGCCGCGACGGCTGGGTCGCCGGCGCGTTCGGCGGCTATATCGACAGCCGTCAGCGGATCGCGACGCTCGGCTCGCGCACCGATGCGGACGGCTGGGTCGCGGGCGTGCACGGACGCTACGAGGCGAACGGCTTCGGCCTCGGCGCGTCGATCGCCTATAACGATGCCGATGCCGATACGCGGCGCGCGCTGCCCGGCGGCGCAGGCGCGGTCGGCCGCTACGGGCTGAAGAGCTGGGTCGCCGATCTCTCCGTCCGCTACGCCATCGCCATGGGGGACTGGGCGCTGCGCCCGCAAGCCGGGTTGACCTATCTGCGCACCACCCGCGGCCGCGTGGCCGAGACGGGCGGGGCCTTCGCCCTCACCGTCGCGCGGGACAGGCAGACGGCGGGCTTCGCCGATGCGGGCTTCCGCTTCGACCGGGCCGACAATGATGCCGCCTTCCGGCCGTTCGTGGCCTTGGGGCTGCGCTACCAGATCGAGGGCCGTCGCGCCGATGCGCTGGCGGGCTATGCAGGCGGGCCGGCATCGCTGCTGGCGCGGGGCGCATCGCGCGATCGCGCCGTGGGCACCGCCAGCGCCGGCCTCGCCTACCGCCTGACGCCGGGGCTGGAGCTGACCTCCACCGCCTCCGCCCAGACCGGCCGGAACGACCACCGCGAAACAGTAAGCGCCGGCGTGCGGGTGCGGTTCTAGGGGAGCCGTATCCGCCGGTAGTAGGGTTACCGCTCAATCACTTGACGTGGGAATGCCGACGCGTGCGGAAAGCGTCCGCATTCCCGGACTGCCCTGTCGCATCCTTCAGCCGCCTTTGGTGATGATGATCCCGATCGATGTCGTCTGATACCCCTCCAGTTCAAGTTTCAGATGCGGCGCGCTGTAGGGAGGCAGATCAAGGTGCTGGTCGACCGGGGTGAGGCCGGGCCACAGGTTGATCGGCTCGATCATATGGCCGGCATCGATCAGTTCGCGGGCGACGGTCTCGAAATCGATCTTTCGGAAGATACAGAGATCGGAACGCTCGAGCGTATCGACGTCGGAGCCGATATTGAACTCTGTCGTATGCACCGCGATGCCCCCTGCCCGCAGCGGCGCCAGCGAGTTGTGAAGAAAGTCCAATCCCTGCCTGATAGATCCCAGATGCTCGAAAGCACAGGCGGACCAGCAGAAGTCAAAATCATTCAGATCGCTTGGTATCGCATTCATGTCGACGGGGCGGAAAGACACGTTTCTTTCAAACGTCTCCCAGTCCACCAGATTTTCGTGCCACAGCTCTTGTAACGACTGCGACCATTGCCCACCATACACCCAGGTAGTTTCCATACCGAACTGCGCCGGTGCATCCGTCGCCGTGATTTTGACGCCGCTTCGGGCGAAGGCCGATGGGAGAGGTTCCGTACCGGTGCCGAAGCCCAAGCCTCGCCGTTCCGGGACAAGCATATCCTTGCTTTCCAGAACCGCCAGAATGAAGGCGAATTCCCAGAATTTTCGCTGCGGTGAGGACCATGGCAGCCCCAGCCTTTCACATAGCATACGATACCGGGCAGTCTGCATCTGCTCGAACGTGCAAAGTTGCGAAACCGGCCGATCAAGATCAGTTTCCTCGAAACGCCAGGGCACCTCCGCGAAAGCGGGCTTGTCCAGAAGGAAGGGCAGGATCCTATATTCCGATCCTGCGGCCTGCCTGACCGGCATGTTCGAAGTCGCTGCCTCGAACAGGGCGCGGGCTTGGGGTGAGCGCAAGAAATTATCCCGTAAAGCCTCGGGCGTCTCATAAGCGAACCGATGAAAGTCGATCTCCTCATCAGTGGGCTCCGTGAAGCCAAGGAGATACCGTATGGCCCATCGGGTCGCTTCCGAAGACACCGTCATCACATATCCTGCATTGGCTTCTTGGCGCCGGCTCTACCACCGCGCATCGTGATTGTAGAGCAGAACGCGGCGTAATCGGCGCAACGTTTTTTCGTTGCTTCGCCCGACCTGATCCAGCGCTACCGCGAGAGAAGGGCGCGCTCCAGCAAGGCGATCTGCGCCTCAGGCTCCTTCCTCGGCGCGTATCCGGCCGCGTGCATGCGCAGGGCCAATGGTTCGAACATGCCCTCGGGCGTTCGGATTGGTCCGGCGATATGCAGACGGATCGTCAGTACCCCTTCCGCATCGGTATGCCCGATTAACCTGATCCAGAAATCCTGCTCCTTTGCCATTGGCCGTTGATAGGAAGGCTCATCCAAACTGGACCGCGGCACCGAGATGCTGAGAATATTGGAGGTATCGACCCAGGGAGACGTGCTAAAATGCAAAAGGATCGCCACCTCTTCCGTCACGCAATCGGTTTGCAGGCGAAACGAAGCAGTCTGGTCCAGCATCCATGTGCCAGTCGCTTCGACGCCGCGCCAGCCGGATACGAAGGCGAGGCGTTCGGGATTTGCGATATAGGGGCCGCCGCGTAAGGCGGTCCTGCTTGCCCTCTTGGTTTCGAACAGACGGCTGGGGGGCAACAGGGGGGCGAACAGCTTTCGATCGGCTGGGTCGCTCAGGCTATCGAGCAGGCGTTCGGTCGTCGCGAAAAAGTCGCGTCCCACGTCATTCCACGTCCGGGGGCGGAAGGATTGACGTAGTTTGGCCTCCTCCTCGGCAAGCTTCCGCGGATCGAGGATCAGGTCGCTGATGACGGCATAACCATCATCGATGTCGAACGGATCGACGTAAAGCGCATGGTCTCCGCCAACCTCCGGCACCGACGATGTCGAGGAAGCGACACAGACCTTCCCGTAGGTTAGGCTTTCGCCGACCGGCAGCCCCCATCCTTCCACGAAACTGGGGAATACGGTGAAGAGGCAGCGATCGTAGAGGCTTTCCAGTTCGTCATCGGCCAAACCATTGAGAATATGGAGGCGGCCGCCGAGATAATCGGAATCGACGATGTCGGCCATTAGGGACTCGACGCGCCAGCCCGGGCGCCCGACGAAGACAAGATCCGGCACGGCGATGCCAGCATCGATCATCCGCTGCCAGATAGTGACCAGATAGATATGGTTCTTGCGCGCCTCGATCGTGCAGACGCAAAGTACGAACGGTATGCCGGACAGATATTCGCGCGTGGCCGCTGAAATCGCCCGCCCGCCGCCGGCCGGAACCGATCGATCCTCGAAACGCAGTTCGTGCGCCAGCAGCACCGGCTCGACCGGAAAGCGCGGTATGCCGTGAGCGTCCAGATATTCGACCACCTCATCGGCGACGAAGGCGGAGATCGTCATCGCGAAATCGAGCAGCCGTGCGGTTTCCGAAAAGGCCAGGGTAAAGGCATCGGTCAGTTCCCGCATGCAATATTGCGCATAGGTGATCGGGATGAGATCGTAGATGTAACTACCGACCCTGACGCCACGATAGCGCATTCCGGCTAGCCATCCCGGGTTCGCGACGAACTCCCAAAACGCGCCGACGATCAGATAGGTATCACCCGCCGCGAGACGAAACACCCGTGATCGATCCCGAATCTCGGCGATCAGTGCCTGCATCGCCCCTATATCGGGTTGCTCATGCATCGCGGCTCGGACGATGCGGAGCATATAGTCCTTATCCACCAGCATGACGCCTTGACTGTCGCCATATTGATGAACGAAGTGGTAGCGCGCCGCTGCAGACGACGGCATCTCATGAAGAACGTAATTGATTAGGCTGAGCGTTACGCGAGTGATGCCGGTAACGGTCGTATGGAGACTGAGATACTGGAACAGATCCTGGAGTTCGATGAAAATCGCGCCCGCGGGCAGCCCTGCCGGCCGCTCCGACACGAGCTTGGCGATATCGACGCCGTTGCCCGTGACGAGCAGTTCGTTCAGCATCCCGCCCGTGGGGGGCCTAGACCGGGCGACCGCGGTTATCATGGCGGCCCCTTCACGATCCCGCTCTGGCCCCATCCGCCTCAGCAGATGGCCAAGATGAAGCGGGAGATCGACATCCGAACTATCGAGCCGCATGGCCTGCCCATAGGCATTCTCGGCTTCGGCTAATTGGCCGGCTTCCTTGAGGGCATGGCCATATTGGATCCACGCGCGTGCATCTTCCGGCGCGTATCGCAGATAGGTCCGATAACGCCCCGCCGCCGTCAGCCAGTCCAACTCACGTGCGGCATTGCGCGCAGCACGGAGCGCCGCCGCCGCCTTCCATCGCGCGAGACCATGCAGGCGCGGACCAAGATTATTCTGTCCCACGTTCATCCCCCATGACCAGGCGCATATGGGATGGCGCGATACCGAAGCGTTCCAGCAACATCAATGACTACCGTTGCACCGCACCACGGCTTTCTTGGAAAGTAGCCGCATTCCCATTATCGGGTCGCGTCGGTCGAATGATCCCGTTATCTGATCGGATTGCGCCGCCGCAGGCGCTCCGGGAATAAGGACGTCTCCTGGTGCAAGTGATCGCGACCCTCGACCAACTCGACACCAAACTTCGCGAGCTTGATGCACTTGCAGCGATATCGGACCAGGAATTACGCCAAGGCTTCCAGAGCTTCCGCATGGATTTCACGGCAACGCACGGGGCCGATCCTGAATCGGATGATTATGCGCAAGATCAGTTCCGGCTTTATCGGACGATCGCGGGCAAGGACTATGCGCCCAGCAACGAACAATCGCTGTTCAACGCGAAGGAGATCGCGGCCCGCCCCTTCCCTTATATGAACGGCAGCGCCCGGATCACCGGTGATCAGTTGATGGCGATCGGCTGGATCCTGCGCACGATGGATCTTCCCGCCGGGGGAAGCGTGCTGGAATTTGGCCCGGGCTGGGGCAATACGACGCTTGCCATGGCGCAGAATGGCTATCGCGTGACGGCAATCGACATCGAGCAGAATTTCGTCGACCTGATCCGGGAGCGCGCACGTCGCCTGCCGATCGACCTTGATGTGCGCAAGGGTGATTTCCTCGATGCCGCCACGATCGACGGGCAATTCGACCGTGTTCTCTTCTTCGAATGCTTCCACCATTGCGCGGACCATCTCAGGATGTTCGATCTGCTTGATCGGATCGTCGCGCCCGGCGGAGCGGTCCTGTTCGCCGGGGAGCCGATCTCGGATGCGTTCCCGATGCCCTGGGGGTTGCGGCTCGACGGGGAGTCGCTCTGGGCGATCCGTCGCAACGGCTGGCTGGAGCTCGGCTTTTCCGAAAGTTATTTCATCCGGGCGATGATGCGGCGCGGCTGGATCATTTCAAAGCATGTGCTCGATGCCTGCCCGTTCGGCACGATCCATGTCGCGCGCCGTGCCGAAGGGCGCTACCGGCCGGGATCCTTCCTGATGCCGTTGGATGAGGATGCCACCTGGGCTCCCGCCGAAACCGACCCGACGCTCGCGTGGCGCTACACCGCCGGCGCCTCCCGGATAAGCGTGCAGCGCCTGCCTTCCGGCGGAACCGCAAGCCTGCGTCTATCAAATACCGCCCCCTTCCCCATCGAGGGTGAAGCGCGGCATGGCGCATCGTGCAAGGCCTTTGCCCTTGCCCCCGGAGAGGAGGCGATCGTGTCGCTTCCTCTCACCCCCGAAGGCGACGCGATCGAGATACGATCGGCGACATGGAGCCCGGCGCAAGCCTTCGGCTCAGGGGACATGCGCGTGATCGGCATCGGCGTAAAGGAAATAGCGATCAGTTCCTAAGTGGTTTGTCGGTGGCGCGGTCCGTGAAAGGAAGCCCCCCTTTGTCGCGACAGGGAGAGATGCGCGTCCTGGCATCTTGCTCGACACGCAGCCGCAGGAAGATATTCCGTGACGTGGCGAAGGGCCTGCGGACATTGAGATAAGCCGCCACCGCCCCGGCGTTGGGCCCCGCAACATCTTCACGCGGTTCGACTGGTATTGGAAGCCTCCATCGCCTTAGCCGACGCGTGAATGATCGCCTTGCCCATCATACGAATGGCACGCCTTATCGCCAAATTCGAGCCATAGGCCGTATCCTAGGCTACCAGGATGACGGGAAACCCATATCTGAGAGGCGATATAATCGTGCTAGGTCAACAGCTTGATGGGGGCAGCGCAGTAAGGTCACCGTAAGGACGGGCTTGAAAGCCCGAGACCTTATATGATAGTTTTATGACAGTGCATTTTGCATGTCGATCCCTCTGCCAGGCTAAACAGCTTAGCAGGACGACCCCTCAAGGAGCTCCATTTCTTGGTCTGAGCGGAGAATAAGAATTTACGATAGTTCTCAAAAGAAAGTCCTGCTCCATATCGGTAGCGAGAAGACCGGGACATCTGCGCTCGCAAAAGTTTTCGATGGCGGCAGGGACTTACTGAAGGCCGAGGGCATACTTTATCCCTTAGCCGATACGTCTGATCAGCGACGCGGCATCACGGATCAGCGGGAACTGGCGGAGGCTTGCATGGCCTCGGATAATGATCGCTTCGAAAAAATTCTGACGGAAATGGCGTTCCAGATCCGGCCTGACACTAACCAGGTAGTGATGCTAAGCGAGATCTTCTTTCGTCTGTTCGAGGAGGCAGCCTGTGCGCAAGACATGCTGCCGCGGCTCAAGGATTGGGCCCATAGTCTCGGGTTCGCCTTCGAAGTGGTGGCCTACCTACGCGATCAATATGAAGTCATGCATTCATTGTATAATCAGTGGGTGAAATGGGATGGCTTGCATCTGTCTTTCGCGGAATGGGCACCTTTGATTCAGAGCCGCTACGACTATGAAAGGGCTCTTCTACCATGGGCCGACTTGGCCGATGCCATTCATGTCCACCTATATGAGGATGCGAAAGCAAAAGGCGGCATCGTTGACCATTTTGGGCATTTTCTGGATTTGCGGGATGATGCCGTATCAGCACTCCATAACCTAGACGTATTTAGAAAATCTCATAACGATCCACGGCAATATATAGAACAGAATATGGGGTTATCCGATGGGGCCTTGGAAGCACTGCTGACGATGACAAAAATAGCGCCTGAACTGGCACCAGAGATTTCGGAACTTCTGTTCGCGGTAAGTGGGCCGGATGCCTTCAAGCCACCATACACTGATTTTAAGATCAGGGATGCAGAATATTATACGATGATTCTGAATTTGTATGGTCCGTCCAACGAACGCATCGTACAGCGTTGGCGTGGTGGAACCGGGCCGTTATTTCCAGTCAGGCCAGCCCGCGAAACCGATCATCTTCTATCGGCCCCGCTGACACAGAAGCTTCTGGCGCAATGCGCTCTCATCACCCTGCGCCAAAACCTTTTGCTGAAGGCGCAGACGATCGGCATCACACCGGGCGTCATCAGGCCTGGTGGTGAACATGGTCGCGAGTGGTTCATCCGCGGGTGGGGCCGGCCTGAAGGATGGGGCGCCTGGACGATAGGCAAGGAGGCTGAGATCGCATTGATGGTCCCGGAGGGCACTGACTTCGTACATCTACGCTTCGATTGTGGCGCCTTCATCGCCCCGGGATCACCGCAGTCGCTTAACATCTTAGCCAACGGTACGTCGGTCGCATCATGGACATTCGCTGAAGGGTCGGAAAATCAATATATCGTGCTTGAGTTTGAACATGATCCGACAATAAGATTGATCAATCTTTGCCTGCAGATACCCAATGCCCGATCGCCTTTAAGCTTGGGCATCTCCAGTGATCATCGCGAACTTGGCCTGGCGCTGCGAAGCGTTGAGATTCTTACACGTCAGGCCGCATAGGCTGGGCCGTTATCCTTCCAGTAGCGGTGCAAAAGCCGACGACCGACGGTCCACCATTGATCGTCATATTCGTATTCAAGGCCAAGCCGGTCGGCATCATATGGCGACAACGCTCCCTCGCCTTTGCTGAAAAGATATTCGGCTCGTTGATAATGGGGAAGTCCATCATAGCTTTGATAGGGGCGATCGATCCTGCGAAATAGTCGCTCGGCGATCAGGTCCATCAACCATTTGTTCGGGTGGTTGTGCGATATGATGAGTGGTCGACTATGCCAATTTTCCTCAATAAAATCACTAACGACGATAGAATCGACCTCTTTTTCGCGTGCATGCAGTTCAGCAAGCGAGGCATCCAACCGCTCCCGGCATCGGAAGTCGATCCTGCCGGTTTGGAAATACCCAACCATATCGTCGTAGCTTCGTTCGAGAAACGGCGCCAACACATCGCTTCCAAGAATTGAGTTACTATCTATATCCGTGGCTTCAAGAGAGTATAATCCGTCCAGATATATATATGGTACAAATATTACTTCAGAAGATAGCTTAGATATGACGCTATGATGTAACGGATTTTCCTTGTTGAATATAGGTTGTGCTATTACAATATTATATTTTGATAAGCTATCTAATATTTTTTCGGTTTCATAATTTTTGTCTATCCATTCAGTATTGGCAAGATAATTACATCCGATACCATTGATGCGAAAAATATAGGACATTCGCTGAAGCTGGCAATTGCCAAGCAAGAGGATCACGCTCGTACCTCATAATTCTTTATGCGGCTGGCGTCGTCGCGCCCAGTCCAGGCTGCCGGCATGCGGTGGGTCGGGATATCTGGCGACCCCCGCCTGGATGATGAAAATGCGGTTCTGTCACTCACGAGCGGACATCTGGAAAAGCCTTGGCATACCAGTCGTAGGTCTGCGCAAGGCCCGCAGCGATGCTGGTTCGCGCCTCGAAGCCGATCGAGGCGAGACGAGACACGTCGTAGCTCCGTTCCAGCTGCCCGTCAGGCTTGGTGGCGTCCCACTGGACGTTGTCGACCCCACTGTGTTGGGCCAGCAGCTCGACCACATCTGCTATACGCACGGTTTTGCCTGTCGCCACGTTGACCGGCCCTTCGATGTCCTTGGCGATGCGGACAAGCGCGTGTGCGGCATCCTCGCCATAGAGGAAATCGCGCTCAGCCCGGCCGGTACCCCAGACCTGAACCGACCCGCCGCTCTGTTTGGCGGCATGAAACTTGGCGACAAGGGAGGGAACAACATGACCGTAGATTTGATCGAACCGATCCTCCGGACCATAGATGTTGGTCAGGATCGGATAGGCGAAACGCAGGCCGTGCTGCGCGGCATAGGCCTGTAGCTGAGCCAGCATGGCCCGCTTGGCGTGACCGTAAGCAAGTTCGGAGCCATGCGGCGGACCGCGCCAGATCATGTCTTCAGAGGCTGGTTGCGGCAGATCGGAGGCATAGGTCGCCACGGTGCTGACGGCGACGATCTTTTCGACGCCCGCACGGACGGCGGCATCGATGACGTTTGTATTGATCCGGATGTTATCGGTGTACATCTCGGCAGGATAGCGCGTGTTGCCGCCCAAGCCGTGCACGCGCGCCGCCAGATGGTAGACGAGCGAAGGACGAAGGGCTGCGAAATAGTCATTTGTCGCCGCTGCGTCGCGTAGATCAAGCTCGCTGCTGCCGATCACCCGCACCGGCATACCTGCGGTCTCAAGCAGCCTGACCAGCGGGCGCCCGAGAACGCCGCCGCCCCCCGTTACTACGATCATGGGGTGTCTACTCCGTTCTCGGTTATGAAAGTTTCGGTTTCTGACAACAGATCGGGAAAGCTGCCAGCATCAACTATTCCCAGCTGAAATATCGCGCAGCCCAGCAATCGCCCGTCGACGATGCGACCGTCGCCGTCCCGGGTGACCTCCGCATGTCTCACGCCAATTCCGACGTGGAGATACGACAGTGTCCCCAGCCGATCGAGTGGCAGCAGAATGCGCTGGTGCCCGTCGGGCAATGCCAACGACGCGAGATGCCGCCCGTTGGCGCTGAAGCTGAGCTTTTGCTCCTGCCCGTCGATAGCCGAGCGAACTCGCAATTCGAGCAGCAACGCCGGGCGGGAGGCGCTGCCTTGCACGGCGAAGCGTATATCCCCGCGCACGCCGGCGATCCAGCAGAGCCCAGGTTCGGGCGCGTAGAAGCCGCGTGCCAGGGCCTGCGCGCCGACCTCCTCCGTACCGCAGCCATAAAGGCGACCAACTTCGAGCTTCGGCACATGCTCGCTTCGTTCGGAAAACATGCCGATGCCCATGAGCGCGATGCTGACATGACGTTGATCGGTTACGCCGTCGTGCGGCTGGGCCGGTTCCGAATGGTCAGGGATCAACTCAAGCCGGTAAGCCGACTGCGCCTTGAGAAGATGGAATGGGACGGCAATTCTCATCTCATGCACATGATCCGAAACGGCGACATAGGCGATAATCGAACCGTTCAAGACCACAGTACAATGCTGCTCCCGTCCGGATACGATGGATCGGCGGCCGAAGACAAGCAAGACGATCTCGTAATTGGCGGCACTGCCGGGATCGATTGCATCCAGCCTGAACTCGATGATGCCACGCTCCGAGGCAAGCCATACATGTTCCGGCTCGGGTGCGGAAAAACCTGCGCCCAGCACCTCCAACCCCGCGCCTCCGGTGCAGATAGGGATCATCTGATCCAACGTCAGCTTCGGGCGGGCAGCAGCCGGAAGCGTGAAGTCCTGCCACCGCACCGGCGCGCCGGGCGCATAGGCAAAGACGAATTCAGGAAGCTTGGCGCCGCGTATCTGTCGGTCGAGCCACCGTGGATCGCGCAGATGGCGGTCCCGGATATATTGTTGCTGCACGGCCGGCGGCTCCGCCATCGCGCGAGGAACGATAGCGATCGTCTCGTCGCTGACCGCAGAGGCGTAGCCAGTTTGCGCCAGCTCCCCCTCCAGCAACGCGGCGAGCTGAAAGAAACGGATCTCCTCCCCATCCAGCAGGGACATCAGCGATGTGGCGCCTGGCTTGTAGACCGACGTGCGGAACAGGAAGCGACCGCGTTGCTGCGGTCCATTCACGAGAAGCAACGTATCCAGCTCGGTGAACCGCAAGGCACCAAGCGAACGAGAAGAAACATCGTCGGCCCCCCTCGTCTGCAGGATGACACCCGACGCGGCAAACATGGCCTTCTGCTCATTTTCAAGCGCACGGGCGAGGCTCGCATAATGATCGCTGAAGACGATATCGGCCACGCCGACGATCGCAAAGAATGGTGTTGAGCAGTTCTGGAGGATACCTTCCACGACCGGGCCACTGCGCTCCGATGGTTTCTTGAATCCGTCGAAACGCGTCGCACGCGGCATAAACCGGACCGCGTGCAGAGTTAGGTTTCGTATCGCGCCGCCGGGGGCGGGGTCATTCTGGAGCTGGTTCGCCGTCAGTTCGTCGCAGATCAGATGAAGGTCGATAACGCTGCGCCGCTGCGCGGCAAAATCCGCAATGCGCTCGCGCAGAAGTTTGGCCGAACCATAATCGTCGACAAGAATGACGGTGACCCTGGCCTCGGCAAGGAATCGCTCTTCAAAATAGGCGACCCGCGTCTCGTGATTGTCGGCGATGGTCTGCAGGCTGTGTTCCAGAGAGCAGACTTCCCGCAGGATGCGCTGACCTTCGAGAACACGGCGGGTGGCCTCCTCGCGATCGTCGCGAATTTCGCGCACCGCCTCCAGGATCATCTGCCCCAGCACCTCTTCGCCGCGACTGTCGTCAACAAGATATACGCAATCGCGAAAATGTTTCTCGATAAAGGGGTTAGGCGTTGCAATCACGGCGCCGCCGCCGGCGAACCCTTCGAACAGCCGGTTGCTCATGATGCCGGTAGCCCGATGTTGCGCGGAGGATAGCGCCAGGCAGATGCCCGCACGATTGATCGCACGCATCACGCTGCGGCCATCGAACGGCAATTCGCCCTGATAGGTCCTGAAGCCTTCCCAGGGGGCAACGCCCAGGATCTTCTCCGGCCCGTAGATGGTCGTAAGGCCCTGCTGGTCGAGCGAGACGAGCGTGTCGTGAAACCGGCCCTTCGGGCGACCGATCCGTTCCCAGTTGATGCCGATATAGAAAAGTTTGGCGTCCTCCTTGATATTGGGCTCGTGATAGGGGCCTGCTGGCGCATGAAACAGACGATTGAGCGGTGCAAGCGGCTCCCTGCCGAAACCGCTGTAAAGGTTCAGCGCATGCGCATCGGCAAGATCGGAATCACACGACAAAAGATCGTTATGAGTGCTGAATTTATCCAGGCTACCGGTATAGCCAAAGTCATAATAGAATTCGATCGGCTGCCACAGAGCATAGTAGGAGTAGTTGTCAAGGACACGTGGCGATTCAAAGTGGAGCGAGATGACGTAGCGCACCGCGTCGCGGGGAAGCATGGCGCCTACCACCAGCTGCAGGGAAAGCGACGCCCAGAGCACCCGGCCATTGTTATCAATCACCGCGACGCCTTGGCCGATAGCCTCCCCGGCAGTGATAACCCGTTGAAGAACTTCATATTCCGCATTGCGAACGTCTGGCCAAGTATGCATGATCGCAAACGCATTGTTCATTCGTTGTTCCCAACCCGTAAGCGTGATCATATGCAGCCAAGGCCCGACTGGCGCATCGCTATCAGTCTCTGCGTTATGTTCAAGGCATTTACGCGCAGCGTCCGTGGCCAAAGCGGAGGATTGACGACGCCTCGTCGCAAGTCGTGATTTTGGCTGCCTTTTTGGCTATTTTGCGTGTAGCGATCCGACATGATCGGCACGATGCCGGCATGACCATGCAATACCGCGGCGGGATCGTTGCGTCCGCAGGCTGGTGACGTGACGGATGATTTGGACGGACCGGCGGATCAAGCAACTTTCGAGGCGTTGCTTGCTGACGCAGTACGCCGCTGACCGGGCAAGTTGCATCAGGCGTTCGATGGACGTCACCCGTTTCGCGATGAGCGGAGACAAGCTGCCGTTGCAAGGCGCTGTCCAAACGCTCACGCCTTGGTTAGAAAGCCAATATGATCATACCGGAAATACGGGCTCTTCTTGAAAAGCCACAGACTGCGAAAAGGAATTTCCTGCGCAGCACCAGGGCTTGCAAGCTATGCCAACACCCGGCGCATCATTTTGATTATGTCGACTTCAACAAGTCATGCAGCGACCACCCGCTGGAGCGATCCGGTATCTTGGTGGAATATTTTCGGTGCCAGCGGTGCGAGCTTATCTTCACCGATTTTTTTGACGAATGGTCGAACCAGGATTTTTCCGATTTCATCTATAACGACGAGTATATCAAGGTCGATCCCGAATATGAAACCGTCCGCCCGTGCCGGTCCGCCGCCGAGCTGGCCGGCTCTCTGGACGGGGCGCAGGATGCGCGGCTACTCGATTACGGTTCCGGTTCCGGTGCCTTCGCGCAGGAAATGCGGCAGCGCGGCTTCGGTGCGACCGAAAGCTATGATCCGATCTCCAATCCGGTACCGCCGACCGGAAAATTCGACATCATCACCTGCTTCGATGTGATCGAGCATACCACCGATCCACGCCATACCCTGGCCGAGATGATGGGCTATCTGGCAGACGATGGCTGCCTGCTTGTCGGCCAGACTCTGCAACCCGCCGACATCGCCGAAATACGCGGGAATTGGTGGTATGTCGCCCCGCGCAACGGCCACGTCACTTTCTACAGCAGCGAGACGATGCACTTCTACGCGGCAGACAACGGACTGCGCTTCGATGATTTCGGCAATCTGTTCGCGCTCACGCATCCGCGCCGCTCGCCATTGACCGAGGCGATCATCGAGCGGCGCGGGCCGAAGGTGCGGCGGATACTACTCGGCTCGCCCCCTGCCGACGCCGGCGAATTCAGCGGCTGGCATATCGCCGAAACCACGCCCGATGGGGATTTTCGCTGGACACGCGAAGCCGACGTCAGCCTGGGCACGCACCCCACGCCATTCGGCGAGTTTCGCGTGATCCTGAACTACAAGGGCACCATCTCCCCGCAGTTCCTGCACGCATCCCGCATCCGCGCCGGCACCGTCGAAAGCCCGATCCGAACACATGAGGGCCTGCTTTATGCTCTATTCGATTTTCCCGCTGCCGGGATGCGCGACATCGTGATCCGCCAGCCGCCGATCCCGTCGCCGGCGGCCCTCGGCCAGGGCGAGGATCGTCGTCCGCTCGGCCTTGCGATCAGCTGCCTCTGAAGGCTGCTTCAGCCGAGCGGCCAGGCCGGGGGCACGATCTTCTCGATCACCAGCTCGATCTCATAGGCCCCGTCCGAATGGACATCGGGGCCGAGCGCATAGTTGAACCCCTCGTCATTGTCGGCGAGATGGCGGACACGGTAGCTGTTGAGCGTCAGCGCCGCCTCGAAGCTCTGGAGGAGCGAGGCGGGCGTGTACATCCGCTTGTGATCCTCGTTCCAGCGGGAGGGCAGGAAGCGCTTCTTCTCGTACAACCCCTGATGCGGCACGAAGCAAACGATGAAGCCGCCTACCTTCAGCACGCGGAACCAGTCCCTGATCGCGGCGTGATCGTAGAGGATATGTTCGAGGCAGTGGCTCGACAGGATGGTATCGACCGAATTGTCGGCGAAGGGCAGGTGCAGCCCGTCATAGCCCGGATAGTCGAGATCGATACCGATCGCGCCGGGAAGCGCCGCCTTGCGATCGGGATTGTCATAGCCGCTGAAACCGACGTCGAGCACGAGATCGCCGCCGCAGTAGCGATCGAGAAAGCCGCTCTTCACCCGCCGGGCATAACAGCGCCCGGCCTCACCGGGAGGCTGATAGTCGATCGGAAAGCGGGAGAGGCCGGTCGCTCCCTCACGTTCCAGCAGGGTAGCGCGGCTGCGGCGTAGCTGCGCGTCCTGATACTCCTCGCTGCCGAGGAACGCCTGGATCAACGCGCCCTCGGGCCGCCCGCCCAGCAGCTGCGCGACATAGGTCTGCAAGCCGCCCTCATCCGGTTCGCGCTGCAGGATCGACCTGTAGAGCTGCGCCACGAAATCCCGCGCCCTGGTCTCTGTCATGGCATCCAGCACTTCGGACATTCGTGACTACCCTCTTTACCGCATGCGTCCGTCGCATTTCGTGGCGACGGAAACCACCATATCCGCCGGAGCGCCTACCGTACGGCGTCAGCCCGGGATCTGGTTTCCTCATAAGCGCGCGTAGCCTCGATGCGGCGGAACAGCTCGGTCGTGCCGCGCCGCGTCTGAACCGCTTCGTCTTCGATCCTCTTGTTCACGATCAGCAGTTCGGCCTCCAACCGCGCAAGCTTGCCCTTCAAGGCCTCGGCGGTGTCTCCATGGCCGGCACCGGTTGTCTGAAGGCGGCGGAGCTGGCCAGCGCCGGTTCGCGCCATGCGGGCAAAGATGCGAAGCTGCCGTTCGCATCGCTCCTGCGTCGCCGCCATCCGCTCGTTCAGCGACAGGATCGTCGTTCGCGCCTCGGCCAGATCCCGTTCGAGCGCGTCGATCCTCCCGGCGAGCGGCTCGACACCGGCCTTGCGCGCCAGCCATGCCCCGATCATGCGATGATGCCCTCTTCCATTATCCGCGGGCGATCCGCCCGACCGCCCGGATTGTGCGCCGCCCGCGCCATCGTCGCCAAGGCCGCCTCCGCCACCTCGGCGGGGCTGATGTCCGCCAGGCAGGCGAGGCCGTAGCCGCATCGCCCGCCATGATCGAGATGACAGGGCGAGCAGCCGATCGACCGCGAGAGCAACGTGACGTTGAACCCGAGAGGCCGCCATTCCAGCCGCTGGTGCGATCCGCCGAAGATGCAGACGGTGGGTACGCCGAACGATCCGGCCAGATGCGCGATGCCCGAATTATTACCGATCACGCAGCTGGCGCGGCGTAATTCCTCGACGACGGCCGGCCACGGCATCCGTCCGCATTCGTTGCGCACGCGGTCCGCTGGATGGGGGCGCACGATCGCATTGGTCCGCAGCCGCTGGCTGGGCGTGCCGATGACGCGGATAAGACCGCGATCGTCATCCCACCCGTCGAGCAGCAGGCCGATCAACTCGGCGAAATGGCCCGAAGGCCAGTCGCGGATGGCGCTGTTCGAATAAGGCGCGATGACGATCGCGCTCACGCCGCCACGTCCTGCCGGAGAAGGCCGAACCTGTCGGTCCGCATCCGCACCAGCTCGATCAGCAGCGACAGATATTCGGACTGGTGCAGCACGCTGCTCGCCCCGCGCTTCAGCAGGCGGCCGCCGTAGAAACTGAACGAGGGCGCCGGCCGATCCGGGAGGGAGGCGATGCGGAATTCGAAGCGCGCACCCGGCTCTTCGACGACGAAACGGAACTGCGGAATATGCACGCTCGTCGCCAGCGCGCTGCCCATCGACTTTTCGTCGCAGGCTACATCCAGATGGAGCAGCATCGTCCCGTCGCCGTCGATCTCGAGTTCGGGAATGTAAAGATACTCCCCGGGCGAAAGATGTACGTAGGGCCCGTAGACGAAATAGACCATCCCGAGCGTTTCCGGCTCGATCGGATCGGCATCGTAGAAAAGCCGATAGTGCGAGCGGCGGCCCGGCGGCATCACCGTGTGGCCATGGTGGTCGATCTTGTGCTCGGCCGCCGCCTCGAAGCCGTGGCGACTGCTGTCGATCGGAAGGAAGATGTCGAGGAACGGAAACTGCACCCGCGTGCCGAGCCCGGCGCGCACGTCGGCGACGAGGTGACGCAGGAAGAAGCGTGTGTCGCCGTCCGATCGCAGATCGATCGCCAGATCGTAATGGCCCGGCAGAAGCGCCTCGAACGCGGCGATCCGGGCGGCGAGATCGACCTTCTCCTCGGTCGAGTTGCGCGGAAAGGCATCGAAGCCGACGACATGCTCGAACAGATCGAGATCGCGCGCCATCGCCTCGTTCCAGGTGCCGACGACGAGCGTGATGTCCGCATCGGCGAAGACGGCGCGCGCCTTTTCCAGCGCGGGCACGCCCATGATGAAATCGCCAAGGTGATCGAGCTTCAGGATGACGATATGACGCCGCTTGGCCAGCGCCACGATCTCACGCCGGGTGCGGGGCGGCTCGAACTGGAAATCGGGGCCGGGCGCGGCCGGCACCTCTCCCGTCGAGACACACCATTCGGGCCGTTCGATCCGCTCGATCACCGCCAGGATGGACTGGCCACCCATCGGGGGCTCGTCTTCACCGTCCGCCCCATAGTCATAGCCGTCGTCATGATCGCGCAACAGGCGGATGCGGTAGCTGTTAGGCTCCAGCGCCTCCTCTATCTCGCCGAGCAGGGTTGCGGGCGTATAGAGCCGCCGCCGTTCGGGATGGGCCTGCGACGGCAGCGCCAGTTCGCGTTCGCACAGGAAGGCGTGCGGCACCTCGATCAACAACCGCCCGCCGATCCTCAGCAGCCCGAACCACTGCCGCAGAAGGCCGCGATAATCGGGCACATCCTGCAGGATCCAGGCGGCATGGACGACATTCTCGCTTTCCGCCGGGCGATCCGCCATCGTCGGCGCGCCACGCGGAATGACAAGGGGCCGGTCACTGCCCACGAATGCCTGGAACGGTTCGGGAAGGGGAAGGGCGGAGGTCGAGGAATCGGGCATCATGGAAGTCGTGCCGTGCTCCCCGGGCGATCATGGCGATGTGTCTACGGCCTGTCGCATGGCCGAACAAACGCGACGTAACGGGAGCGCCGGCCAAAGGCTAGAAAATGTTGCGCCTGGCCGGCGCCGATTATGCTGATGCAAGGATGCGGCATGCGCGTTAAGAGCCGGCGCCGGACCGACCGATATGCGCCCACCCGTCCGGGTGGCGCGTCGATGTGCATGATAGGATGCTCCCCCAGTGGCCACCCCTTCCCTGTTCGACCGTGACGCCGCTGTCCTGATCGTCGGCGATGTCATGCTGGACGGCTATGCGAGCGGCGGCGTGGAGCGGATCTCGCCCGAAGCGCCGGTCCCCGTGCTGAAGCATCTGACGCATCATGAGGTGCCGGGCGGCGGCGCCAACGTGGCGATGAATATCGCCGCCCTCGGCGGCAAGCCTTGCCTGATCGGCCTTGTCGGCGAGGATGAGGAGGGCCGGCGCCTCGGCGCGATGCTGGAGACGGCGGGCGTCGCGCTGCGGCTGGTGCCGGTGGCGGGGCGGCCGACGACGTTCAAGCTGCGTATCCTCGCGGGCAATCACCAGATGCTCAGGATCGACAAGGAGGTCGTAGCGGACCCCCCGCCGCCGGCCGAGCAGGCCTTGATCCGCGCCGTGGGCGAGGCGCTGCCGGGGATGCGGGCGGTGGTCGTCTCCGACTATCGCAAGGGCTGCCTTACCGACCGCGTGCTGGCCGCGATCATCGCGCAGGCGCGCGCGCTTGACATCCCGGTCATCGTCGACCCCAAACGCCACGATTTCAGCGGCTATGCGGGGGCTTCCTTCCTCACTCCCAATCGCGCCGAGCTGAAAGCCGCCACCGGCATCGCCTGCGAAACCGACGAGGCCTGCCGCGAGGCGGCCGCCCTCGCCGGCGCGGCGACCGGCGCAGGCATCCTGCTGACCCGTTCGGAACAGGGCATGTCGCTCTATCCGGTGGAGGGCGAGGAAATCCTGTTGCCGACCGAGGCGCAGGAGGTGTTCGACGTTTCCGGCGCCGGGGACAGCGTCGTCGCCGCCTTCGCTTATTCGGTAGCGAGCGGCCATCCGGTGGCGCAGGCGATGCGACTGGCGAACTGCGTGGCCGGGCTCGTCGTCGCCAAGGCCGGCACCGCGATCGTATCGGAGGCGGAGCTGGTGGCGGCACTGGACCGGGCGCATCCGGCGGCAGGCGTCAGCGAGGGAGACACCGGCTGGGAGGATGCGATCGCCGTCCGCGCCGCATGGGGGCGTCAGGAACTGCGCGTCGGCTTCACCAACGGCTGTTTCGATCTCGTCCACCCCGGCCATGTCGCGCTGCTGCGCGAGGCGGCACGGCAGTGCGACCGGCTGATCGTGGGGCTGAACGACGATGCCTCGATCGCCCGCCTCAAGGGGCCGACGCGCCCGGTGCAGACCGCCGCGGCGCGTGCGGAGGTGCTGAGCGCGATCCGGCACGTCGATCTGGTCGTGATCTTTTCGGACGATACGCCGCTCGCGCTGATCGAGGCGCTGGAGCCGGACCTGCTCGTCAAGGGCAGCGATTATACGGAGGATGCGATCGTCGGCGCGCCTTTCGTGAAGGCGCGGGGCGGCACGGTGTATCGCGTCGACCTGCGCGAGGGGCATTCGACCTCCTCGATCATCGCGCGCAGCAAGACGCCGCCGAATGGCTGACGGGAGATGCCTGCCGGCGCTTGCGCGCGAGGCGGAGGCCTGGCTGGTCGATCGCGCGCTGCCGCTGTGGCTGGCGCGGGGCGTGGATCGCCGCCATGGCGGCTTTCACGAGGCGCTGGATCAGGACGGGACGCCCGCCGCCGCGCCGTTCAAGCGGTTGCGCGTCGCGGCGCGGCAGACCTATGTGTTCACCGAAGGGGCGTGCCGGGGCGTGCCGGGCGCGCGCGAGGCAGCGCTCCACGGCCTTGCCTATATCCGCACGCGGATGCGCCACCCGGACGGCGGCTATGCCAGTCGTTGCGACATCGACGGCCGGCAGATCGATCCGACGCGCGATCTCTACGATCTCGCCTTCGTGCTGTTCGCCTTCGCCCATGCCGCCCGCCTGGGCGACGATTCCGATGTGCATGGCGAGACGCTGGCGCTGGCCGATTTCATCACGAATGCCATGCGCCATCCCGCCGGCGGCTTCATCGAGGCCATCCCGCCGCGCCTGCCCCGCCGGCAGAACCCGCATATGCACCTGCTGGAAGCGGCGCTCGCCTGCATCGAGCACAGGCCCGATCCCCGCTTCGCGCGCTTGTGTGACGAGCTGGTGGCGCTGTACCGGGATCGCCTGTTCGATCCGCGATCGGGCGTGCTGCCGGAATATTATGGCGATGACTGGCATGTCGAACGCCCGCAGGGCCGCGCCCTGACGGAACCCGGCCATCATATGGAATGGGCCTGGCTACTGGCGGAGGCGGAGCGGCTGCGCGGAATACGGATCGAGGGGGCCAAGGCGCTGGCCGCTTTCGCGCTGCACCACGGCCTCGATCCGGCGACCGGGTTGCTGCGCGGCGAACTGTTCGAGGACGGTACGATCGCAGACCCCGCCGTTCGGCTGTGGCCGCATTGCGAATGGCTGAAGGCGGCGCTGGTATCGGATGGGGCGGCAGGCGATCCCGTGGCGGCCTGGACCGCGATCGCACGCTTTCTGGAAACCCCGCTACCCGGGCTGTGGCACGAGCGATGGGACCCCGCCGGCGGTTTTTCCCCGATCCCCTCCCCCGCCAGCACGCTCTACCACATCACCGCCGCCGTCGTGGCGCTCGGGCGGCACCACGCATGAGCGGGCGCGGCGCGATCTTCTTCGACCGCGACGGCGTGCTCAACGAGGATGTCGGTTATCTCTACCGGATCGAGGATTTTCGCTGGATGCCCGGCGCGCGCGAGGCGCTGGGTGCCGTGAAGGCGGCGGGGCTGCTCGCCATCGTCGTGACCAACCAGTCGGGCGTCGCCCGCGGGCTGTACGGCGAGGAGGACGTCACGGCGCTGCATGACTGGATGCAGGCGGATCTGGCGCGGGAC
Source organism: uncultured Sphingomonas sp. (assembly GCA_913775025.1). Taxonomy (GTDB): domain Bacteria; phylum Pseudomonadota; class Alphaproteobacteria; order Sphingomonadales; family Sphingomonadaceae; genus Alterirhizorhabdus. Next base: position 23,637 of record CAJYJW010000038.1, read on the forward strand.
GGGATCGCCATCGACGCCTTCTATGCCTGCCCCTATCATGCCGATGCCGTGGCGCCGCGCTGGCGCCACCCCGATCATCCCGATCGCAAGCCCAACCCCGGCATGATCCTGCGCGCCCTGCGCGACTGGGCGATCGACCCGACACGCGCGCTCATCGTCGGCGACAAGCCGAGCGACGTGGAGGCGGGCGACCGGGCCGGCATAGCGGGGCTGCTGTATGACGGGGGCGATCTCCACGCCCTGCTGTCGCCCCGTCTCGCCCGGCTCGCCCGTTGACCCAAGACGGCGACACGATCACCGGCATAGGGCGACCGATCATGCACGACAGGCCCCCGCCCATCATGACGCGACGACGCCGGGAGCCTAGATGTACCGCCTGCTGAAACCGCTTCGTCTGCATCGCCGCTGGATCCGCCAGGGTAATCGCGCACGAGACGCGGAGGATTATGGGCGGGCGGCGCGGCTTTACGCACGCGCGCTCCGCGTGGATCCCCGGAACGCGCCGATCCACGTCCAGGCCGGCCACATGCGCAAGGAGACGGGCGATACGGCGGCGGCCGAGCAGCACTATCTCGCTGCGCTCGCGCTGCTGCCGGACGATCGCGACATCCACCTCCAGCTTGGCCGCCTCTATAATGCGACGGATCGGCCGCGTCAGGCCTATCGCCATTTCCGCCGCATGATCGATCTCGCGCCGGGCGATGCATCGCACGAACTCGAAAGCGTACGCCTCCCCCTGACAGAGCGGCTGGTCGTCGAATCCGGCCTGTTCGATGCGGCTGTCTATCAGGCGCACAACCCGGATTTGTCGGACGCGCACGGGCTGGGCCATTTCCTGTCCCACGGCTATGGCGAGGGGCGGCCGGTGTCGCATCTGTTCGATACCGAATGGCATATCGCCCGCTATCCCGAGGCGAACCATGCGCCGGGCGGGCCGCTGCTCGATTATCTCGTCCATCCCGCCGGCACGCGCGATCCCAATCCCTTCTTCAGCAACGCCGCCTATCTCGCCTCGCTCGGCGGCGAGGGGACGGGGGGGCTGGCGCCGCTCGTCCATTATCTGCGCCGGCACGAGGCGGATGCACTGCCGATCGGCGATGCGTTCGATGCCGCTTTCTATCGCGCCACCTATTTCGACGCACCGGCGGACGTGCCCGCGCTCAAGCATTTCCTGACGGTCGGTCTGGCCGAGGGGCGCCTGCCCAAGCCCCGCCCCCTCGCCCCCGTCGACCTGTTCGACGACGCGACGGTCGAGCGCATCGCCACGCAGGCAACGCTGCCGCCCACCCCGGTCGAGCCGGCGGACATCACAAGCAGGGGAGCCGCCGCCCGCTTCATCGTTGCGCTGCTGCGCGCGCGCGCCGATCTGCGTCGTCGCTTCCCGCACGCGCTCTCCGCCGGGCCGGAAGGCGCGTTCGCCACGTGGTTGCTGGGCGAGGGCGCGGTGGCGCTCGGCCTTTCACCCGCGGCGACAGCGCATGTCGCGGCGGCGTTCCGTGCCGATCCCGGCGCGCGTATCCGCCAGCTGCGGGTGATCCGCCCCGATCTCGCGCGCAGGCATCCGCTGGCGCTGATGCCGGACGGGGCGGGCGATCTGCTGGCGCATGCGGCGGACGATCTCGGCGAGCCCTTCACGGCGGCCGCCCTCTGGTGGTTCCTGCTCTCGATCGAGGAGCGACCCGCGCACGGCCTTGTCGAAACCTTCTGCTTCACCCCCGTCTGGCAGACACTGTTTCCCGACGGCGTGACGATATTCGGCCGCCGGGCGCTGGCCGACTGGCTCCGGGCGAGTTTCGGCATCGGCGGCGCGGCGATCGATCCGGCGCGCTGGCCCGAGCCCTTCGCATCCGCCGAACAGATCCGCATCGCCTGGAACGCGCATGAAGGCTGGCGGGCGGCGCACCCTGCGCCCTTCACCGATACCGCCGCCGGGGCGCTGATCGATTGGTTGCGCACGCCCGAGGCCGGGCTGGAGGCGGACGCGACCGACTGGCTCGCCCGGCAGGATCGGGCGGCGCTCGCCCAGAGGCTTGCGATGCCCGGTTTCAACATGATCGGCCACTTCTGCTACGCCTCGGGTCTGCGTACCTCCACGGAATCGCTGGTCGAGGGGTTCCGTCGCACCGGCGGCGATGTCTCGCTGCGGGATGTCTGGGTGCAGGAACGCGGCGACGAGGACCGGCATGTCGAATATACGGGCATGGAGGTGCATGACGTCACCATCATCCACACCCAGCCCGAACCGCTGTTCGACGTCGCCTATGAACGCGCCGGCCTCGCCCCGCGCACGCCCCGCACCTATCGTATCGGCTACTGGTATTGGGAACTGGAGACGATCCCGCCGCACTGGCGCGCCCAAGCCGGGCAGGTGGATGAACTCTGGACCGCGACGCGCTTCGTCGGCGATGCGCTGCGGGAGCGGTTCGATCTGCCCGTTCGCGTCATCATGCCGGGGCTCGAGCATCCCGTGTTCGAACGGCTGCCGCGATCGCACTTCGGCCTGCCCGAAGACATCCTGCTGTTCACCTTCACGTTCCACATGGCCAGCATCATGGAGCGCAAGAACCCGCTGGGGCTGATCGCCGCCTTCATCCGCGCCTTCGGCAAGGATGATACGGTCGGTCTCGTGCTGAAGACCTCGTTCGGACACATGTATCCCGAACAGCTGGCCGAACTGCGTGCCGCCGGTGAGGGCTATAACGTCATCATCATCGACGCCGTCTACACGCAGGGCGAGGTGCTGGCGCTGATGGACGCGTGCGACTGCTACGTCTCGCTCCACCGCAGCGAAGGCTACGGGCTGACGATGGCGGAGGCGATGCTGCTCGGCAAGCCGGTGATCGCGACCGCTTATTCGGGCAATCTCGATTTCATGTCGGAGGAGACGAGCCTCCTCGTGCGCTATGATCTCGTCACGCTCGACCGCGATTACCCGCCCTACAAGGCAGGCACGCACTGGGCCCACGCCTCGATCGACCATGCCGCCGAATGCATGCGCCGCGTGCGCGACGACCCCGCATGGGCGCGCGCGATGGGCGCGAAGGCGAAAGCCGATCTGCAGGCCCGCATGGCGCTGGAGACGTCCGGTCACAAGATTCGTGAGCGGCTCAAGGAGATTGCGAACAGACGAAATGAGCGGGGGTAGTGGTACTGAACGACGATTGCATTCGTCCGCGCTTTCCCTAAGCAGCCTGTTGCAATCCAGCTCCAGGATATGGAACGACCATGACGAAGCGTGCTCTTATCACCGGCATCACGGGGCAGGACGGGGCCTATCTGGCGCAGCTGCTTTTGCGGAAGGGGTATGAGGTGCACGGCATCGTGCGGCGTTCCTCGCATCTGGGGGTGGCGGATCAT
>CAJYJW010000039.1 GCA_913775025.1 uncultured Sphingomonas sp.
ACTCGGCGGATCCGCCGGCCTGCCGTATGTCCTCCGCTACACCGTCTGCCCGCGCGGCGGAAATGTCCGTGACGATCACTGTCATGCTGAGTTGGCCGAAGCGACGGGCAAAACCCATTCCGATGCCTGCGCCGGCGCCCGTCACCACGGCCACGCCGCCCGCGAACTTCTCCCGCTCAGGCGACATCATGCCCATTCGACGATCGACAATACGTGGCTCTGCCGGTCGGGGAACACATAATCGAATTCGAGGAAGGTGGATTCACCCAGAACGCCGCTCGCCAGCACGTCGGTTTCCAGAAACGCCTGCACGCCGTTGCGGCCATAAGCGAAACGATCCACCCGGCTGTAGATGGGGGATGCGTCCAATCGCGCCTCTACGTCCGCATCGCTCTTCAGGGCGCGATTATAGGTGATCCGCAGTCGGCCCTTAAGCGCCGGGTCGCTCCGGTTCACCTCCTCCAGCGCCAGGAACCGCGCCTCCAATTCCTCCAGGCTTTCCACCAGCACGCCGATGTGAAAACTATATTCCGGATCGTTCGCCAGATGGCCGCGCATGTCCGCTACGGCGGGATGTTCGTCGGCCTGGCCTACCCTCAGCGCCTCCCGCACGGCGCCCACCAGCTTGCGCTGCGCCTCCGGCACCACAGAGAGATAGAGAATCCCGTCCCCCCGTGCACGATGCCGGGCATCGACGACGAAGCGATAGAAATGCGTGCCATCCGGCAGGGTCAGATCCTGTGTCTCCACGAAGCCGAGCAGTGTCAGCAGTCGTGCGGCGAGCGGGCCCTCATCCGGCGTCTGATAATGCAGCGCGATATGGCCAAGCGAACGGCCGGGCGGCGCGTCTGTCTTCGCACTGGGCGTTTCCACGACCTGTCTCCTGAACTGGACACCTAGAGGATCGACAGCGGTGCGCCCGGCAGATTCTCGTGATAATAGCCCGCCGCCCAACCACCATCGACGGCCAGTTCGGCGGCCGAGATATAGGATGCGTCGTCGGAACAGAGGAAGAGACTCGCCGCCGCGACCTCTTCCGGACGGCCGATCCGCTGAAGCGGCACACGCCGGTGGCCGTGATCCAGCTCCGCCTGGCTAAGGCTGGAACTGGGATCCACCATGGGGGTGTGGACGCCACCGGGATGGACGGAATTCACGCGCACGCCATGCGGGCCCAGTTCCAGCGCGGCGGTCTTCGTCATGCCGCGCACGGCCCACTTGCTCGCGGAATAGAGACCCAGCGCGTTCGCGCCGCGGAATCCGTCGATCGATGCGATGTTGACGATCGCGCCGCGGCCGGCCTCCCGCATGGCGCCCCCGACATGCTTCATGCCCAGGAACACACCCTTCACGTTGACGCCGAAGACCCGGTCGAACTCGGCGATTTCGGCGCCGACCAATTCGCCGAAGCTGAGCACGCCCGCATTGGCGACCAGGGCGTCGATGCGGCCATGCGCCGACAGCGTATCCGCAACCAGTGCTGCCCATGCAGCTTCGTCCGTCACGTCGAGGCGGACGAATCGCGCGGCCGCGCCGAGGTCCTCGGCCAGCGCCATGCCCTCCGCCTCCAGCATGTCTGCGATGACGACGGTCGCACCTTCGCGTACGAAAAGCCGCGCCGTCGCGGCACCCATGCCTCTCGCGCCGCCGGTGACGATCGCAACCTTGTCGGCAATTCGCGCCACGTTATCTCTCCGTCTTGAGCGACTGACGTAGCGGCTGGCGGAATGCCCATCAAGATCATTGCGGAATATTGGGGGGCTGGACACTGCGCGCGTGAGCAGAAATAGTATATTCTAATATTAGAATGCGCAGAGAGAGGGCGTTGTGGTGGAGGTAACAGGCGGGCAAGCATGCCGGCGGCTCGTTGGCAAGGTCGCGGTCGTCGCCGGGGCCAGTACCGGTATCGGGCGCGCCACCGCGCTCCGGCTTGCGGGCGAAGGCGCGCAGGTGCTGGCGGGATCGCCTGAAAGCGAGCAGGCTGCGATCGAGAGCCTCGTCGCTGAAATCGAGTCCGCCGGCGGGATCGCGCGGGGCGCGGCCTTCGATGCAACCGACGATGCCTCCGTCGCAGCACTTGTCGATACGGCCATCACCGCGTTCGGCGGCATCGACGTGTTTCACGCCAACTTCGCCGATCTGCGCGTGATCTTCGCGGATACGGACGCGGTTTCCGTGACGGATGACGTGCTGGACCGTACGCTGGAGGTAAATCTGAAGGGCATGATGCGCGCCACTCGTCATGCCGTGCCCCGCCTGCTGGAACGGGGCGGTGGCGCGATGATCTATACCTCCTCGTCCGCCTCGATCGTGGGGGAGCCGGTGCGGCCCTGCTACGCGATCGCCAAGGCGGGCGTGAACGCCCTCGTCCGCCACGTCGCATCCCGCTGGGGGCGGGAGGGCATTCGGGCGAACGCGGTGTTGCCCGGCCTCGTCATTACGCCGGAGAAGAGATCGACCATGCCGAGCGACCTGCAACAACAGGTCTTGGCGAGCGGACGGTCGACCCGACTGGGCGAGGTGGAGGATATAGCGGCGATGGTCGCGTTGCTCGCCTCCCGCGACGGGGAGTGGATCAACGGCCAGTCCATCGCGGTGGACGGCGGCTCCACGGTAAGCTGACAGGCCGGGCCACCGAGCGGTGAAAGTACGGCGCCGGTGCTCGAACATGGACGATGAGCGGGAGACTTGGAATGCGATTCCACTGCGGCGAGAGCATGACCGCGATCGACAATTACCTGCCGCTGGCCAAGGCGGTGGAGGCGATGGGCTTCGCCGGCTTCGTGGTGCCTGACAGCCTGATCTATCCGCAGGCCTCCGATCAGGAATATCTCTATACCAAGGATGGCGGGCGGGAGTTTCTGGAAAACAAGCCGTTCATCGAAAGCTTCGTTCTCGCAACGATGCTGCTGACCGCGACGACACGGCTTGAGGTGACGAGCAACGTCATCAAGCTGCCGGTCCGTCCGCCGCTCTATTCGGCCAAGCTGGCTTGCTCGATCGCAGCGCTGAGCGATAATCGCTTTAACTTAGGTGTCGGCCTCAGCGTATGGCCGGAGGATTACACCGTGATGGGGGTGGATTTCGCGAAGCGCGGCAAGCGTTTCGATGAATGCATCGAGATCGTGCGTGGCCTCTCTAAAGGGGGATATTTTTCCTATCGGGGCGAATTCTACGATCTGCCGGCGGCAAAGCTGAACCCGGTGCCGAGCAAGCCATTGCCCATCCTGATCGGCGGCCACGCCGATGCGGCGCTGAAGCGTGCGGCGCATAACGATGGTTTCATGTATGCGGGCGGCGGCCCGGGCCAGCTCCAGCCGCTGCTCGAAAAGATTGCCGCCTATCGTGCGGAGGCGGGCACCGGCGACCGGCCGTTCCGCATCTTCGCCACCGAGATCGGTGACGAGGGTGGCATAACGATCGATACGGTGCGGCGTATGGAGGATCTGGGCGTCACCGATATGCCGGTGATCTTCCGCAACGTCTATGCTGTGGAGGAGGATCGCCAGCCACTGCAGGACAAGATCGATGCCCATGCGCGCTTCGCCGATCAGGTCATCGCCAAATTGTAGACGCGGGTCGGGCGGTCGCGATGCGCGGTCGGATGTTCAGGATCGGTGTTCGGCCAGAAACCGCAGCAGCGCCTGATTGAACGCGTCCGGCCGCTCCTGCTGTACGAAATGACCTGCGCCTGCGATCTCCACGATTCGGCGCAGGCCCGGCACGCGCTTTGCCATCCGTGCTCGCCAATCCGGGAAAAAGCCGAATGCCGGATCGTGCCTGCCATGTACGAACAAGGTAGGCGTATGAACGTCGGCATCGGCCCATTCCGCCCCGATCCGCCAGTTCTCGTCGGCGGCCCGGTAGGAGGCCAGCCCGCCGATCAGCACGCGCGCGGGATCGGGATGCGCGAAGTCGGCGACAAAGCGATCGAACTCGGCCTCGCTCAACCAGGGCCAGGGCAGCGGCGGGGCGGGCGGCAGCGCGTCGAGGTAGCCGGTGCCCGCCCCCGCGACGCACGTCCAGCTCCACAGATCGCCGGCTGCGCTCAGCGCATGATAGTCGCGCCGCAGGAATTCGGCGAGGCGCGGTGCCAGTTCCGCCTCGGCGGGGCCGACCGCCTGAAAATAGTGAAGGTGGACGAAATGCTCCGCCGCCATCGCCGCGAACCGGGCGCTCGGCAGATCATCGGGCGATGCGCAGTCGGGCCGTACCGGATCCCCGGTGGCCTTGCGCGGCCCCGCCCCGAGCATCGCGCGCCCGCACAGGTCGTAGTCATAGGGGATCGTTGCAACGAGCGCGCGCACAAGGTCGGGGCTGCGCACGGCGAGGTTCCAGGCATGCTGCGCCCCGAAATCCTGACCGACCACGAACGCCGGGGCACCGCCGAAAAAGTCGATGACGCCGGTGAGTTGCGCCCGCGCGGCTTCCGAGGTGTAGAGAGCCTGATGCAACGGCCGGTCGCTCCGGCCATAGCCTAGGCAATCCACCGCGACCGCTCGATACCCTGCCGCCGCCAGCGGCGCCATCTGATGCCGCCATGCATAGGCCGAGCCGGGAAAGCCGTGGATAAGCAGCACGAGCGGCCCGTCCCCCGCAGTCACCGCATGCAGTGTGAGGCCGGCGGCCTCGATCCAGATGTGCGCCGTGTCCGTCGTCACAGTGCCCGAAGCGCGGTGCGCAGCACCTTGCCGCCCGCATTGCGGGGAAATTCCGCTACGAAGGTGACAGACCGGGGCGCCTTGTAATTCGCCATGTTTTCGCGCGACCAGGCGATGATCCCCGCCGCATCCGCCGCCATTCCCGGGCGCAGGATGATGAATGCCTTGCCCACCTCCCCCATGCGCTCGTCCGGAACACCGATCACGGCCGCTTGTTCGATGGCGGGATGGGCGGCGAGCAGCTTTTCGATCTCGGCGGGGTAACAGTTGAACCCGCCGGAGATATACATGTCCTTCTTGCGATCGGTGATGCGCAGATAGCCGGCGGCGTCGATCGATCCGACATCTCCGGTATGAAGCCAGCCGTTCGTGTCGATCGCCTCGGCGGTAGCTTCCGGATCCTTATGATACCCAAGCATCCGGCCGCGACCGCGGACCAAGATCTCGCCGGTCTCACCGGCCTTGACCGGGCGGCCCGCATCGTCGACGCAGATCATTTCCACGCCGGGCAAGGCATAGCCGCAAGTGTTCGCGACGATTTCGGGCGGGTCGGCCTTGCCGGTCATCGCGATGGCGCCGAATTCGGTCATGCCATAGCCGTTGACGACATTTTCCATGCCGAGTTCGCGTCGCATCCGCTCGACCAACACAGGGGGCACGGGGGCGGCGCCGGTAACAGCGACCCGCATCGAGGAAAAGTCGCGCGTCTGGCCAGCAAGGCCCTGAAGCAATGACTGGTAGATCGCGGGCGGCCCGGGAATGAAGCTCACCCGCTCCGTCTCGATCAGACGCGCCATCTCCTCCACATCGAATACCGCCATCGGCAGCATGGTTACGCCGAGCGCGAGACAGGCGACCCAGCCCGCCTTGTAACCGAACGTATGGAAAAAGGGGTTGGCGATCAGATAGCGATCGCTTTCCTGGAGATCGACCCGTTCGGCCCAGGCGCGAAACAGCGGCACCACGTTGCCATGGCTGTGCAATACGCCCTTGGGGCTGCCGGTGGTGCCGCTAGTGAACATGATGTCGGACAGATCGGCCGGGCTCACGGCCTGTTCGGCCGCATCCACCGCCGGATCACCAGCCCCCTTGCCAGATGCGACGAACGCCGCCCAGCCGTCCGGCCCATCGCCGTCGATGATGACGATCTCGGACAGTTCGGGAAGCGACTGGTCCGCGATCATGGCGGGATAATCGAAGCCCATGAAAGCCTGCGTGCAGACGAGCAGCCTGGCATGGGACCGGCGCAGAATGTCGCCCGCCTCCATCCCCTTCATCCGCGTGTTGAGCGGCGTGATCGCCGCCCCCGCGATGTGCGCGCCGAGCGCCGCGAGGATCCATTCGCGACGGTTGGGCGCCCAGATCGCAACGACATCGCCCTTGCCGATCCCGCGGGCCAGATAGGCGGAGGCGACAGCGCGGGCATCGTCATAGAGCTGGGCGAAGGTCCAGCTATGCGCGCCTTCGATCAACGCGATCTTATGCGGCAGGCGTTGCGCGGTGGCACGAGCGGCGCCCGAAATCGTATCGACCACACTCATGCGCCGCGGGGCTCGCGCGGCAGGCCAAGCGCGCGTTCGGCGATGATGTTGCGCTGTATCTGGTCGGTGCCGGCATAGATGGTGTCGGAGCGGCTCATCAGATACATCGTCGGCAGCGGCGGCATCCGTTCCTCGTTCGCGCCGATCTCGCCCGCCTGGCCCAGCACGTCCATCGCCAGCTCGCCCAGCTCACGATGCCAGCGCGACCAATAGATCTTATAGGTATAGGCTGCGCCCGATAGCGCTCCGTTCGCCCCCTCGGCATCGTCCGCCAGCATGCGCAGCGCGTTGTAACGCATGATACTAAGGCCGGCGTGCGCCTTGGCGATCTTCTGTCGGGTCACGGCGTCCTGCGCCATGCCATTCGCCTTGGCGGCCTCGACGATCTCGTCCAGTTCGTTGCGAAAGTGCATTTGCTGCGCCAAGGTGGATACGCCGCGCTCGAAACCGAGCAGCGCCATCGCCACCCGCCAGCCGTCGCCCTCATCGCCGATGCGGTTCTCTGCCATCGCCTCGGCCGAATCGAAAAAAACTTCGGCGAATTCGGCCTCGCCGGTCATCTGGCGTATCGGGCGCGGGGTCACGCCCGGCTGTTTCATATCGACGAGCAGGAAGGACAGGCCCTTCGGCCCCACGCTGCCGGGCGTCGTGCGGGCGACGACGAAGCACCAATCGGATATCATCCCCATCGACGTCCAGATCTTCTGTCCATCGATAAGGTAGCGGTCTCCCTCGAGCCGGGCCCTGGTCTTGACGTTGGCGAGGTCCGATCCCGCGCCCGGTTCGGAATAGCCCTGGCACCAGATGGCCTGGCCCCCTGCGATCGCCGGCAGGAAGCGCGCCTTCTGCGCATCCGTGCCCATCGCAAGCAGGGTCGGTCCGACCAGTTCGACCCCTAGATGGCCGACGCGTGGCGGGCCTTTCGCACGGGCATATTCCTCCGCGAAGATCACCTGCTCGGCGATCGAGGCGCCGCGCCCGCCCCATTGTTCGGGCCATCCGATCACGCTCCAGCGCGCGGCCCCCATCGCCTGCTCCCAGGCGCGGCGCTCCTCGACATTGTCGACCTGGTTGGTCTGTCCGCGAACGCCCCGGAACGGACCGGACAGCTGCGTGTCCAGCCAGTCCGCCGCCTCCTCGCGGAAAGCCTTCAGTTCGGGGGCGAAAGCGAGCTTCATCGGTCAGGCGACCTCGAACAGGCCGGCGGCACCCATGCCGCCCGCGATACACATCGACACGACGACATATTTCACGCCGCGTTTCTTCCCCTCGATCAGCGCGTGACCAACAAGGCGCGACCCGGTCATCCCGAAGGGGTGGCCGATGGCGATGCCGCCGCCGTTCACGTTCAAAAGCGCCGGATCAATATCGAGCGCGCGCTGGCAATAAAGCGCCTGCGATGCGAACGCTTCGTTGATCTCCCAAAGGCCGACGTCCCGGTGAGAGATGCCCGCGCGCTTCAACAGCTTGGGGATGGCGTAGATCGGTCCGATCCCCATCTCCTCAGCCTTGCAGCCGGCCACCTGAAAGCCGCGGTAGACGCCGAGGACGGGAAGCCCTTCCTTCTGCGCGGTGGCGAGATCCATCACCACCTGAGCAGACGCGCCGTCGGACAGTTGCGAGGCGTTACCCGCCGTGACGGTCTTGCCCTCCTTGATGACAAGCCCGTCTTTGAACACCGGCTTCAGCGCACTGAGTTTTTCGAACGTGGTGTCGCCACGCACGCCCTCGTCCCGGTCGAGCGTGACCTCCTCCTTGCCGGTCTCGTTGCCCTCCTTGTCGAACAACGCCTTCTGCACGGTGATCGGCACGATCTCCTCGGCGAAGGCGCCTGCGGCCTGCGCGGCGCCGGCGCGCTGCTGGCTTTGCGCGGCGAAGCGATCCTGATCCTCGCGGCTGACGCCATAGCGTTCGGCCACGATCTCCGCCGTCTCGATCATCGCCATGTAGGCGTGCGGATCATGGTCCTTCACGAACTGCGATCGGTTGCGAAAGGTGGGGGCATGCTTGTTCAGCGTCAGCGAGATGCTCTCCATGCCGCCGGCCACCGCCACGTCGATCTCGTCCGCCACGATGCCGCGCGCCGCCAGCGCGATCGCGGTGAGGCCGGAGCCGCACTTGCGATCCAGCGTGAAGCCGGCGGTCTCGTCCGGCACCACCGATACGTGGCTGGTCAGGCGACCGAGGTTGTAGCTCTGCGTGTTCCAGTGATTGCCGACGCCCAGATAGATGTCGTCCACCCGCGCCGGATCGATCCCGGCCCGCGCGATCGCCTGATCGACGACGAAGCCGGAGAGAACCGGCGCCTCGGTATCGTTGAACGCGCCCCGATAGGCTTTGCCGACGCCCGTGCGGGCGGTGGAGACGATGGCTGCTTCGCGCATGGGGGATCCTTCAGAAGCCGTGCATGTTGCGCTGGCCCCAGAAGGCCCGCATCTCGGTGACGAGGTCGTTCTCGTCGAACTTGAAGGTATCGATCACGTCGATCCGTTTGTCCGCCCCCTCATAGTGAAGATGCACGGAGAAGGGGAAAACGGCATAGTCGCCGGCCAAGCGGATCGGCCCCTCCAGCGTCAGCTTCGCGCCCGTCTTCATCGATTCCGCATAGAAGGCGCGGATCGCCTCGCGACCATGATGCGTCGGCGATCCGATCGGATCCTCGACGACGGCATTTTCGGCATAGAGGGCGGCGACGGCATCGGCATCGCTCGCGGCGAATGCGGCGACATAGGCTTCGACGGCGGCGATACGCTTGTCTGGATCGGACATCGGCTTCACTCCGGAAAATAGCGGCAGATCGCATCGACGATGCAGGCGGGCTTGTCGGATCCCTCGATCTCGACGGTGATGCGGAACACGGCCTGGATCGCGCCGCCCTTCGCCTCGACGGCGGAGACGACCTCGCCGGTGCCCCGGATGCGCGATCCGACGCGGACGGGGTTGAGGAAGCGCGTCCGGTCCATGCCGACGTTGAGCGCGGAGGAGAAGCCGCGCACCTCGACGATCTGCGGCAGGAACAGGTTGCTGAGGCTGAGCGTCAGATAGCCGTGCGCGATCGTCGCGCCGAACGGGCCGTCCTTCGCACGGACGGGATCGACGTGGATCCACTGGTGATCGCCCGTACAATCGGCGAACGCGTCGATCCGGTCCTGTTCGATCGTCAGCCAGTCGCTCGCATCAAGCATACGACCCTCCTGCCCGAGCAGGTCGCGGGGGCTGTCGAAGACGGTCGCCATACGCTCAGGCCCTCTGGCTTGAGACGGACAAGACTTCACCCGTCATGTAGGAGGAAAGATCGGAGGCGAGGAAGACCATCACGTTGGCGATCTCCCATACCTCGGCCGGGCGGCCGAACGCCTCCCGCTCGACCAGCTTGTCCAGCATCTCCTGCGTCGTGACCTTGGCCAGGAAGGGATGCATCGCGAGGCTGGGCGAAACCGCGTTGATCCGCACGTTATGCTCCGCCGCCTCAACCGCGGCGCAGCGGGTGAACGCCATGACGCCCGCCTTCGCCGCCGCATAATGCGCCTGCCCCTTCTGCGCTCGCCAGCCAAGCACCGAGGCGTTGTTGACCATCACGCCATTTTTCGCCGCATACATCGCGGGCAGGAAGGCACGCGTCATGCGGAACAGGCTCGTCAGCGTCACGTCGAGCACGCGGCTCCACTGATCGTCCGTCATGTCGACGATATCGGCCTCGCCGCCGAGCCCGGCGTTGTTGATGAGCACGTCGACCCGGCCGAGTTCGGCCAGCGCCGCATCGCGCAGGGCCTGCACGGCCGCCTCGCTGGTCACGTCGCATACGAATGTCGCGGGACGCGTGCCGACCTTCTCGGCGATCCTGTCCGCCGCTTCGCCGAGACGCCTTTCGTGGAAATCGCTGATGAGGACGGTGGCGCCTTCCTCTGCGGCGCGCTGCGCGACGGAAAAGCCGATGCCCGTGCCGGCCGCCGCAGTGACGACCACCGTCTTACCGACCAGCAGATTGCGTGGCTGTGGATAGGGCGGAACGGGGGAGGTGACGGTCATGCATTCTCCTGCAGAATGATGCGGGCCAGCGCCTCACGGTGCCGCTCGGGCGTGCCCAGCCAGCTTGAGGTCGCCCGGGCGCGCTTGAAATAGAGATGGGCGTGGTGTTCCCACGTAAATCCGATGCCGCCGTGCAGCTGTATCGCCTCGCCGGAACAATGCCGGAAGCAATCGGCGGCCCAGGCCTGCGCGACATGGCACGCCTCCGCCAGTTCGGGGCCATCCTCGTCGATGGCGGCGGCGGCGTAGAAGGCGGCGGATCGTGATGCCTCGATCAACACCATCATGTCCGCCAGCATATGCTTATAGGCCTGGAACGACCCGATCGCGCGACCGAACTGCACACGCTGGCGCGAATATTCGACCGTCGAGTCCAGGCAGAATTGCGCGCCGCCGGTCTGCTCGGCGGCCAGCAGCCCCGCACCGATCGTCAGAACGCGCTCGATCGCGGCGCCCGCCCCGCCGACGCCCCCCAAAAGGGCGTCGTCCGGTACGGCGCAGTCGAACGTCAGCCGCGCGAAACGGCGGGTGCGATCCAGCGCGGGCAACGGCTGCACCGTCAGGCCGGGCGTATCGGCTGGCAGGGCGATCAGAGTGCCGTCGTCGGTCGCGACGACGAACAGGTCGGCGATATGGCCGAAGGTCGCGAAGGTCGCCTCCCCGGTGAGGCGGCCGGTATCGACGGTCGGACGCTTGGCCGTCCCCGCAAAACTGGCTTTCAGTTCGCCGCTCGCAAGCCGCGGCAGCAGATCGGCCTTCTGCGCCTCGCTACCGGCGGCCAGTACCGCCTGCACGGCCAGCACCGCCGTTTCGAAAAAGGGCACCGCCGCCAGCGTACGCCCCGTCTCTTCCAGCACCAGCGCCATTTCGACCGCGCCCAGCCCGGAGCCACCGAACGCTTCCGGCACCATCAGTCCCGTAAAACCCATCTCGGCCGCAAGGCTTGTCCAAAGCTTTTCATCAAAACCCGTCGCGCTCTCCACGGCGGCGCGCTGCGCATCCGGCCCGGCCGCATCGGCAAGGAAGGCACGCGCGCTTTCTTGAATGAAGCGCTGATCTTCGGTGAGCGCGAAATCCATGGCTCAGCCCGCTCCGTACACAGGCTTTGCCGGCTCGCGCGTCTCGATGAGGCGGCGAACGATCGGATCGAGTTCACCCGCCTCGTAACGCGCGCCCTTGTCGTGCACCGGGCTGTCCGTCCACCCTTGCGACAGGAAGACGGCGCCGCCCTTGAGCTCGAATACCTGCCCGGTGACGCCGGCCGACTGCGCGGACACGAGGTAGGCAACCAGTGGCGCCATATTCTCGGGCGCGAACACGTCGAACTCGCCTTCCTTGGGATCCATGTCGAATGCGCCGGTGGAGGTCATGCGGGTGCGCGCGTTTGGCGCGATGGCATTGGCGGTGATGCCCAGCCGGGCCAGCTCGGCCGCCTGCACCAGGGTGAGCGCCGCGATGCCGCCCTTCGCGGTCGAATAGGCGGATTGACCCATCGATCCCTGAAGCCCGGCGCCCGATGTGGTATTGATGATTCGTGCATCGACCGGCCGGCCGGCCTTGCTTTCCGCGCGCCAATATTCGGCGGCGTGACGGCTGGTGACAAAATGGCCGCGCAAATGGACTCGGATCACCGCGTCCCATTCCTCGGGGGTGCAGGTAAAGAACATGCGATCGCGGACGAAGCCGGCGTTGTTCACCACCGCGTCCAGCCGCCCGAAGCTTGAGATGGCGAGGTCGACCATGCGCTTGCCCGCATCCCAATCGGCCACGTCGTCGGTATTGGCGACGGCCTCGCCGCCCATGGCACGGATCTCCTCCACCACCTGCTCGGCGGCGCCTTTCGTGGCGCCGGCCTCGCCGTGCGTGCCGACGCCGAGGTCGTTGACAACCAGCTTCGCGCCTTCGGCGGCGAGGCCCAGCGCATACGCCTTGCCCATACCGTTGCCGGCGCCCGTCACGATGGCCACACGCCCTTCGCAAATACCCATGATCACTCTTTCCTCATGCTTCAACCGGCGGCCGGGGCCAGCAGATGCTGGCTGAGGTCGCCCTTCAGGTCGAACAGGCTGTAATCGCGCTCCGCGAAGCGCCAGGCTTCATCCGCCCGCTCGAACCGATCGTGGTAGCGGCCCGCACCTACCACCTGGAGCGGTAGGCCGGGTGCGGCCTGAAGCACCGTGTAATAGGAACGGCACGTCGCGGTCCCACCGCCCTCATCGAACTCGACGATCGGATTGGTGATGACATGCTTGGTGCGCGGGGTCCCGCATGGATGCAGCCGCACATGGCTGCGCCACAAAGCCAGCATCGCCTCCGATCCATGCAGGGTGACGTCGCCCGACATGCGGATCGTCGCATCCGCGAACAAAGCCGCCACCCCCTCAAGATCGCCAAGATCCATTAACTCTGCATAGCGGTAGAGGAGGTTCGTGATGGCGAAGGCGTCATTCATCGCCTTACTCCGGCGGCCCGTCGCTCACGCTCGGCCGCCTGCGCGCCGGACAGGCGCACGGCGATCGCCCCGGATCTGGAGCGGGGGCGGTCCGGCTGCACCGCTGTCAGGGGCGCCACCTCGACCATCTCCGTCAACGCGGCGCGCGCAAGTTTCTGATACTCCCCGTCGCCATCATTGCGCCATGTCACCTGATGCGGCTCGAACGTGCGCACTACCTTGGCCGGATTGCCGGCGACGAGGCTGCGCGGTGGCGTTTCGGTCTCCGATTTGACCAGGGCAAGGGCGGCAACGAGGTTTTCCGGGCCGATCACCGCGAGGTCGAGGATCACGGCATTCATGCCGATCAGCGTATTCTCGCCGACCTCGCAACCGTGAATGATCGCACCGTGCGCGATGGTTGCGCCCCGCCGGATGACCGTATCGCGCAGCGCGTTGGCGTGCACCGTCACCGAATCCTGTATGCTGCTCCCACCCTCCACGATGATCCGGCCGAAATCGCCACGCAGCGAGGCCCCCGGCGCGATGAAGCATCCGGGCCCGACGATCACATCGCCGATCAGCGCGGCAAGCGGGTGAACGTAGCTGGTGGGGTCCACCACCGGTACCATCCCCTGATAGGCGTAGGCGGGCACGCCCTACAGCCGCTCGATGATGGTGACGTTGGCCTGTCCGCCGCCCTCGCACATCGTCTGGAGGCCATAGCGCCCCCCGGTCCGCTCCAGCGCGTTGAGCAGCGTCGTCATCAGCCGCGCGCCCGTCGCGCCGATCGGATGGCCAAGCGCAATCGCGCCGCCGCAGACGTTCACCTTCTCGTGCGGCACGCCCAGTTCCTGCATCCATGCCATCGGCACGCTGGCGAAGGCCTCGTTGCACTCGAACAGGTCGATATCGTCGATCGACATGCCGGCCTTCTGCAGCGCGTGCCGCGTCGCTGGGATCGGGCCGGTCAGCATCCAGACCGGGTTGGCGGCACGGACGGAGAGGTGGTGGATGCGCGCACGCGGCGTCAGTCCGTGATCCTTCACCGCGCGTTCGGAGGCGACGAGCAGCGAGGCGGCGGCATCGCAATTCTGGCTGGCGACCCCCGGGGTCACGATCCCGCCCTCGCGTACCGGCTTCAGCGCGGCGAGGCCTTCCAGCGTGGTGCCGGGGCGGATCGTTTCGTCGCGATCGATGCCGTCGACCGTCATCGTTTCCTTTTGAAACCAGCCCTTCTCGGTCGCTTCCTGCGCGCGGGCGTGCGAGGTGACGGCGAACCGCTCCATCGCCTCGCGGCTGATGCCCCATTTCTCGGCGATCATCTCGGCCGAGCGGATCTGGTTGACCTCCTCGCCGCCGTAGCGCGCATCCCACCCCTTCGATCCGATGAACGGGCTGTCGAAACCGTAGGCCTGCCCCGCGAACATCGCCGCCGAGATCGGGATTGCGTTCATCGCCTGGCTGCCGCCCGCGATCACCAGATCCTGCGTGCCGCTCATCACGCCCTGCGCCGCGAAATGCAGCGCCTGCTGCGAGGAGCCGCACTGGCGATCGACGGTGACGCCGGGCACCTCCTCGGGCAGCCCCGCGACGAGCCAGGCGGTGCGGCCGATGTCGCCCGCCTGCGGGCCGATCGTATCGCAGCAGCCCCACACCACGTCGTCGAAGGCGGCGGGGTCGATCGCGTTGCGCTCGATCAGCGCGCGGATCGGCAGCGCGCCGAGATCGGCCGGGTGCATTCCCGCAAGGCTGCCTTTCTTGCGGCCGATCGGAGTGCGGATGGCATCGATGATATAAGCTTCGGGCATGTCAGGCGGCTTTCCGGTCTGCGTCGCGGGCGAACAGCGTGTCCGGCCCCGCCGGATGGGCGAACAGCCGCTCCGCCACGCGCGCGCGGTGGAAGGCGGGATCGCCCCAGGTGAAGGTGAGGCCGAGCGTGCGTTTCAGAAAGAAATGCACGTCCACCTCCCATGAATAGCCCATCGCGCCATGCACCTGGATCGCGGCGCGCGCGGCCTGATCGGCCGCCTCCAGCGCAACGAGCTTGGCGTGGCTGATCCGCGCGCGGGAATGGGCATCCTGCGCACCGATCGTCGCGGCGGCGGCATGGAGGACGGGGCGCGCGAATTCGACCGCCACCTGCGCGGAGGCGAGATGATGCTTGACCGCCTGATAGCTGCCGATCGGCTTGCCGAACTGCGCGCGATCCTGCGCGTAAGCGACCGCTAGGTCGATCGCGCGCTGCGCGAGGCCCAGCCCCTGCGCGGCAGCGAACAGCGCCGCGCGATCGAGCGCCAGCGCGACGTGCGCGGGGGCGGCGTCGAGCCGGCTCGCCGCCGCCGGCGCCCACTCCACGCGGAACAGGCGTCGGAACGGATCGATGCTTTCCTGGCGCGTCAGCGTCGCATGCGCGGGGTCGACCGCGTAAAGCGCACCCTCGTGCGGCAAAAGGAGGAGTGCGGCGGTATCCGCATCGGCCACGAACGGGTTGAGTGGGTGGCCGATCGCGATCGTCGCCGCAGGGTCAGCCAGTGCCGGATGATCGGGCGCGACCGCCGCCAGCAGCGGTGCCGCCACGCCCGCGCTCTCGATAAGCGGCTCAGGCAACCCGGCGTAACCCGCCGCCTCGGCGATCAGCGCGAAATCGACCTCGCCGAGGCCGATCCCGCCGGCCGTCTCGGGCAGCAGGACCAGCGTCAGCCCCGTCTCGATGATCGCGGACCAGCGTGCAGCATCCCGCGCCTCGCCCCGCTCCATCTGCGCGCGGAGACGCGCGGTGGCGCAGGTATCGGCGAACAGGGCCTTCGCCGTCTCGGCGAACATCAGTTGCTCTTCGGTGAAGGTGAAGTCCACGGGCGCCCCCTCAGCGCGGCAGGCCGAGCATCCGCTCAGCGATGATATTGCGCTGGATCTCATTCGATCCGGCGTAGATCGGGCCGGAAAGCGAAAAGATATAGTCGTCGAGCCATGTATCGACGCCACCCGCATCCGGCGCGTCAGGCATCAGCTCGGCGCGGGGGCCGAGGATCTCAAGCGCGGTCTGGTGGAGGTCGATGTCCATCTCGGACCAGAAGATCTTGTTGGTGCTCGCCTCCGGCCCGATCTTCGCGCCCGCCATCAGCCGGCTGGCGGTGGCGTAGATCGACAGCGCATAGGCCTCCGCGTTCATGAAGGCGCGGATGACCTGCTTGCGCAGCGCCGGGTCCACGCTGTTCTCGTGCCGCCTGTAAAGATCGGCCAGCCTCGCCGCGGCGACCTGATACCGCGCCGGGGACCGCAGCATCAGGCCCCTTTCGAAGCCGGCGGTCGCCATGCAGATGTGCCAGCCCTGCCCCTCGTCCCCCAGCCGATTGAAGGCGGGGACGCGCACGTCCTCCAGAAAGATCTCGGCGAAGCCCGGGTGGCCGTTGATCTTGCGGATCGGGTTGACCGTCACGCCCGCCGCGTCGAGCGGGAAGAAGATCAGCGAGAGGCCCTTGTGCCGCTCCGTGCCCGGCGCGCGAAACAGGCCGAACGCCCAGTCGGCGAAGGCCGCGCGGCTGGACCATATCTTGTGGCCGTTCAGCACATAGTCGTCGCCGTCGCGCACCGCCGTCGCGCGCACGCCCGCCAGATCGCTGCCCGCCTGCGGCTCCGACCAGGCCTGCGCCCAGATTTCGTCGCCGCTCGCCATCGCGGGGAGGAAGCGGACCTTCTGCTCGTGCGTGCCGAATTCCATCAGCGTGGGGCCAAGCAGGAAGATGCCGTTCTGGTTGACGCGGCCCGGCGCCCCCGCGCGATAGTATTCTTCCTCGAAGATCAACCACTGGATCAGATCAAGCCCGCGCCCGCCATAATCGACGGGCCACGTCACCATCCCCCAGTCTCCCGACTTCAGCGTCCGCTCCCAGTCGCGATGCGCCTCGAACCCTTCGCGGCAGATCGGAAGAGCA
>CAJYJW010000040.1 GCA_913775025.1 uncultured Sphingomonas sp.
CTCGCGTCGAAATGTTCTAGTGGGGCGGCCGGAACGTGCGCCTCCAGCCAGCCGCGCACCTCGGCGCGGAACGCCTGCTGTTCGGGGGTGTAGTTCAGTTCCATCTCAGAATGCGGCCGCCTTGCCGGTTTCGACGAAGGCGTCGCGCGCGCGCTGACTGTCCTCGTGCATGTACATCTCAAGCGTGAAGCCCTGCTCCCAGCGGTAGCCGCGATCGACGTCGCGCGCCTCCAGCCCGTTGAGCGCCTCCTTGGCGATCACCAGCGCCTTGCGGCTTTTCGAGGCGATCACCGCGCAGAAGGCGCGCGCCTCGGCCGCCAGCGCCTCGCGCGGTACCACCTTTTCGACGCCGCCGAGCCGATAGGCCTCCTGCGCCGGTATGTTGCCCCCGGTGAAGAAGGCCGCGCGCACCTTGTGGAGCGGCAGCATCCGCGACATGTGGCTCGCCCCGCCCATCGCCCCGCGATCGACCTCGGGCAGCGAGAAATAGGCGTCGTCCGCCGCGATGATCGTGTCGGATGCGCCGCAGATGCCGATGCCGCCGCCGATCACGAACTTGTGGACCGCGGCCACCACCGGCACCTCGCAATCATGGATCGCCTTGAACGTCAGGTAGTTGCCGCGGTTGAGGAGAGCGATCCGCTCCGGATGGGCTTGCATCTCCTTGATGTCGACGCCGCCGCAGAAGCCGCGCGCCGAGTCCGCCGCGCGGATCAGCACGACATTGACCTCCGGGTTCGATCCGGCCTGGCGGATGAGATCGGGGAAGCTCATCCAGGTCGCGCTGTCGAACGCGTTGACCGGGGGCACATCGAACACGATCTCCGCGATCCGGTCCTTGATGTCGAGCGTGACGGGCATTCGTCTCTCCTTCAGGCGGCGGGGGCGGGGGCGGGGGCTGCCCCGGCGAGCGCCGCCAGCCGTTCGTACGCCTCGGCGACGATGCGATCGACCAGCGCCTGGCAGGTTGGGACCTCACTGATCCGCCCGCCGACCACGCCGGTCGCCATCACGCCATTCTCGATATCGCCGTGGACGACCGCCTTCTGGATCATCATCGGCGTGTTGGCGGCCATGATCGCCTGTTTCAGCGGCATCGCGCCGTGCGCCGTCATGCCGCGCGCCGCCTTCAGCATCGCCAGCCACGAGGACCCCGTCTGGCGGCGCATCTGGTTGCCGCTCTCGAACGCGCGCAACCACATGGCGAGCGGGCCGGAGCGTTCGATCCGTTCCATCGCCTTCGATCGCACCATCCGCTGCGGGATGCCGTCGAGCTTCGTGGTGACGATTATGCCGTCTGTCGTCGCCTTGATATATTCGGCCTTCGCAGCGTCGGGCACGGGACTTTCCTGTGTCAGCAGGAAGCGCGTGCCCATCGCGATGCCCACCGCCCCGTAAGCGAGGGCGGCGGCAAGCCCGCGTCCGTCGCCAAAGCCGCCGCTCGCGATCACGGGCAGGTCCACCGCGTCCAGCACCTGCGGCAGCAGCACCGTCGTCGGCACCGATCCGGTATGGCCGCCACCCTCTCCGCCCTGCACGCTGATCATGTCGACGCCAAGCTGCGCCATCTTCTGCGCATGCTTCACCGCGCCCACCGTCGGCACGCACAGGATGCCCGCATCGCGAAAACGGTTGATCATCCTGGCATCTGGCCCGCGGCCGAAGGAGACGGCGCGGACCTGATCCTTATTCTCCACAATCAGATCGACGATCCTGTCAGCGCCCGGCTGGAAACTATGGAAGTTGACGCCGAACGGACGATCCGTACCCCGCCGCACCGCGAGAAGCTTTTCGCGCGCCTCGTCCGGCGTCATCACCGCCGCGCCGAGAAAGCCGAACGCACCCGCGTTCGAACTTCCGATCACAAGACTCGGTTCGGCCACCCAGCCCATCGCGGTCTGTATGATCGGCCAGCGGCAGCCCAGCCGCTCGCCCATCACGGTGTGGAGCGCGTCGCCCATCAGTCGCCCGCCTGCCGCTTGTTGGCGGACGCCATGGATTTCGCGTCGAGCCCGCCGAGGCTGTTTGTGGAGGTGAGATCATTCTGCGCATGGGCGAAATGGTGCATGTGATACTGCGCCTCCATCGCGTTGCGCTTGCCCATCAGCTCCTCGACATGATTGATCGCCTGCTTGGTCAGCCAGTTGCCGAGGCGCGGCTGCGCGACGAGCTTTGCCGCCATGCCGGCTACTGTCTCGCGCAACTGATCGCGGCTGACGATGCGGTTGACCATGCCGAACTGCTCGGCCCGCTGCGCCGTCATCCGCTCGCCCAGCAGCAGAAATTCCTTGGCCACGCGCGGCGGCAGTTCATAGGCGTGGGCGAAATATTCGACGCCGGGAATGCCCATGCGATTGACCGGATCCTGAAAGAAGGCGTCGTCCGTCGCGACGATCAGGTCGCACACCCACGCCAGCATCAGTCCGCCCGCCACGCAGGCGCCCTGCACCATCGCGATCGTCGGCTTCGCCACGTCGCGCCAGCGGCGGCACATGCCGACATATTGTTCCTTCTCGCGCGTGTAGAGCAGTTCGGCGGCGGGCTTGTTGACATGGCCCGGCACCATCAGCCGGTTTTCGAACGGGCGATGCAGGTCGCGCCCCGGCGTGCCGATATCGTGCCCGGCGGAGAAATGCTTGCCGTTGCCACCGAGCACGATGCAACGCACGTCGTCGTCGTTCGTCGCGCGGGTGAAGGCATCGTCCAGCGCATAGGTCATCTGGCCGTTCTGCGCGTTGTTGAAGCCCGGCCGGTTCATCATGATCCACGCCACGCGATCGACCACCTCGTAGGTGACCGGCTCGTCCGTTTCGTAGACGATATCGACCTGCTTGGGATCGACGAGGGCGTCAGCATCGTTCATGTCAGGCAGCCTTTCGATTCCCGGCCGGATTGTCCTTGAAAACGCCGGCGCGGACGTTGTTCGGGTCGATCCGGGTCGCGATCAGCTCCAACTGCTCGGCGGTCGGCGCGGGCGTCGTCGGTATGTCGTCGGCGATACGGGCCAAAGGAAAACCTGTATTCTCCTGAACATCCTCGAACGTCACGCCGGGGTGGAGCGATATGACCCGGATCTGATGATCCGGCCCGCCAAAATCCATGACGCAAAGGTTCGTCACGATGAGACGCAGATCCAGGCCGGCGGGCGGCTTGCCGTTCAGATATCGCGCGGGGTTGTAGCCGGCCATGCACACGAAATCGACCTCGCTCTCCACGAAGGCGCGCTTGTTGTGACTGGGCAGGAAAAAACTGTTCGGATGGCTGATCGAGTTGCCCGGAAAACCGCGCGCGCCCAGCATCGCGGCCTTCGGCTTACGATGATCGCCGATGACACTTATATTGGCCTGCCCATAACGATCGATCTGCACCGGGCCGACAAGCGCGTGGCGCTTCCCGCTCCACAATGCGGAAAAGACCCGATCGTAGCTCGCCCAGCCCTCGAACTCGGGCTCCGCCTGGCGCTTGCCGGGGGGGACGGGCTCCGACGTGTAGAGGCTTTCGCTATCGGTGGTCTGAATGTCCGGCGCGAAGGTCAGCTTGGCGAGGCCCGCGCCGATGCGCGGCAGGGGGCCGATGCCGGTGACCATGACCTCGCCGGCATCGCGGAAGGCCTCCGCACAGGCGACGATGACGAGTTCGGCGAGCGAATAGGAGGTGTCGGTCATTCGTCTATCCCTCGCTCAATAGATCGCGGCCGGAGCGGCTTCGATTGTTGCTGCGCCACCCACCGCCGCGACGTACGCGTCATGCGGCACGTCGATGAACTTCGCTTTATATTCGCTCCACGCGTCCGGCGTGGCGGCGCTATCGACGTAAGCTTTGATGTGCTTGAGATCGAGATGATAGTCCGGCGCGGCGCTTGTCGGGTGGGCGCCATGCGGAACCTCGGCCACGCCGGTAATCATCGCGCGCTCCACCAGGTTGAACCGGTTGTTCTCGCGCATGTTTAGTTCTGCAGTCGGCACGATCCTTTCGACCGTGGCGAACGCCTTGCCCGATGCCCGCACCAGCAACTCATCGAAGAAGGGATCGGGGCTGAGGGTCAGCAGATTGCCGCGCTGATCGGATCGATGCGCGTGGATCAGCGCGACATCCGGCGCGATCGCCGGCATCGCGACGAATTCCTCGCCATCCGCATAGGGGCTTTTCACCATCTTGAAGTCGAAGCCTGCCTGACGGATTATGTCGGTTCCGATGCCGACGCGCGTCGGCAGGAACGGAAGCTTCATCGCGGCGGCCCGCAGGCCCCAGTGAAAAACGCCCTCGTCGAGCTCAAGCACCTCGAATGCGCCGGCTTGCCGTTGCGCCCGGAAATGTGGCTCAAGCGGATAATGATCGAGCGTTACGAACGCGAACACCAGTTTGCGGATCTTTCCCGACGCTGCCAGCATGCCGACATCGGGGCCGCCATAGCCGGCGACCAGCGTAAGATCCTTGAGATTGGAACGGGCGATCGCGCGGACCAGCGCCATCGGCTTGCGCCGTGTCGCCCAGCCGCCGATGCCGATCGTCATGCCGTCGGATAGCTGATCGACGATTTCATCGATCGTCATGCGTTTGTCGATCACCTCAGTCATCCTTTTCGTGCGCCCATTTGTGGCCCCAGTCGCTCACGCCCAGGCTGGTGGTGGGCACCCAAGTCGCGGGATCGATTACCAGGCCGTTCCAGCCGTATTCGATATCGAACCCGCCTGGCGTGCGCATGTAGAACGACGTCATCTTATCGTTGACATGGCGGCCGAGCGTAGCCGAGACTTGTATCTTGCCCTTGGTTTTCAACACACGATCATAAGCCCGGCCGACATCTTCCAGCGTGCCGACTTCCAGCATCATGTGTACGGCGCCGTTCGGGCTTTCCGGCATCTGGCCCAGCGCCAGGCTATGATGACGCCCGTTGCGCGCATGCATGAAGGCGAAGCCGATGCCCGCATCGTCGGGGCCACCGCCCGCCAGAAAGAAGCGGCCTAGATCGGTATCGCGAAAGCCAAGGACCTCCTTGTAAAAGGCATGCGTGGTCTCGAAAGCAGGCGCGGTAAGCACGACATGGCCAAGCCCCATGTCGCCATTGTCGCCCGTCACGAAGCGGCTCACGGCGGCCGGCGAAACGAACGGCTGATAATCGTAGAAGCGACCGTAGAAGATTTCGAACGGGTTGCCGCACGGATCGGACGACCGGACGAGCTCATACACCTTGCGGGCGCGCGCCTCCATGATGCCGGCGTGATCGACGGGCCGCCCGGCCGCGGCTAGCCGCGCGACCGCGACGTCGAACTCCTGCTTGGAGGCGAATTCCCATGCCGGTGCGCAAAATGCCTCGCGATCGCCCTTGCGGATCCAGAATCGGAAAGGGCGGTCGTCGATGCGTAGCAGAAGTACCTCCGGATCATCGGAGGCCGCCTCCATGGTGCCCAATATTTGGGTACCGAACTCACGCCATGCCGCAAGGTCGCGCGTCTCGATGACGACATAGCCCAAGGAACTGACGCTCACCAGTTTTGCTCCTCCGATCGCTCGCTCATTCCCAGGTGCACAAGGCTACGCAATATCACTATTCCCTAGACACACACTTACCACCTGCGCGATCTGGGTGCCGGTATCCCACTTATTCCCCGGATCGTCAGATCGCGCTATAGGCTTGGCTGCGAAGGTGCAAGCCCTGAAAGCCAGACTTGACAATTTGCGTAGTCAAGGCCATCTGAACTTACGCATCCTATCTGTGAAGCACGCAAGACGGGAACTGGAGACCGGCGATGAATGCAAGCGGCGCAGTGCTATCCATGGCGAAGCTGGAATATTCTGATTCCATCGAAGACGTGACGGCTGAGATACTGATCGATCGCGCACGCGCGATGGTCCCGGTGTTGAAGGAGCGCGCTAAGCGCACGACCGCCGAACGCCGTATTTCTGATGAAACGATCGCGGAAATGCAGGAGGCCGGATTTTTTCGCATCCTGCAGCCAAAACGGTGGGGCGGCTACGAGATGAGCCCCAATGTCTTCTTCGAAGTGCAGAAGCTGTTGGCCGAAGGTTGCATGTCGACGGGCTGGGTCTACGGCGTCGTCGGCGGCCACCCGTATGAGATGGCGTTGTTCCATGACCAGGCGCAGGTGGATGTCTGGGGGGAAGACGACAGCGTGCTGGTATCGTCATCCTATCAGCCGGTCGGCAAGGTGGAGCGGATCGAGGGTGGATACTTATTGTCCGGGCGGTGGGGCTTTTCCTCCGGGTCGGAGCATTGCCAGTGGGTATTGCTGGGCGCGATGATCCCGCCCGCGACCGAAGGCGGCCCGCCGGATATGCGTACCTTCCTCCTCCCGCGTGCTGACTATGCCATCGAGGATGCATGGCATACGTTCGGCCTGCAGGGGACAGGCAGCCAGGACATCGTGGTCGATCGCGCGTTCGTACCCGAGCATCGGACCCACAAGGCGATCGACGGTTTCTTGTGCGCCAATCCCGGCCAGGCCGAGAATGATGCGCCGCTGTTTCGTCTGCCCTGGGCGCAGATTTTCCTGCGGCTGGTCTCGACCGCGGCACTGGGCGGCACCAAGGCGGCCATCAAGGGCGCGCTGGAGATCACGGCCAACCGCGTCTCCACGAACACGGGCAAGGCATCGAAGGCCGATCCGCTGGTGATGGGGGCGATCGCGAAGGCGTTTGCCCAGGTCGATGAGATGGAACTCGTTCTCCGCCGGAACGTGGACGATATGATGGCGCATGCCGAACGGGGCGAGGATGTACCGATGGAGAAGCGGACGCTGTACCGCTATCAGTCCTCCTCGGTAGTGCGGCGTTGCGCCGATCTGGTCGACGAGCTGATGCCGTTGCTGGGCGGTCGTGCGATCTATCTTTCCAGCCCGCTGGTGCAGCCCTGGCTGGATCTGAACGCGGCGCGCACGCACGTCGCCAATGATCCGAACAATATGGCGGGCGATGTGGTCGGCGGCCTGATGGGCGAGCCGCCGGCGTTCATGTTCGTCTGAAGCCGAAGTCAATTAGCGCGAAAGGGGCTGCATGAAGACCAGTACGTATCGCGTCACCGGCGGTCATGACATCGTGATCGCCGAGGCGGGGCCGGCGGACGGCCCGGTGGTGGTGTTCGTGCACGGCAGCGGCCCGGGCGCCTCCGGACGGTCCAATTTCCGCGCGAACGCCGAGGCCTTCGTCGCCTCCGGCTACCGAGTGCTTCTGCCCGATCTGATCGGCTATGGTGCGTCCTCGAAACCTGAGGGTATCGATTACACCCTCCAGCTATTCACGGACACCTTGTACGAGGCTTTGCAGGCCCACGGTGTCACGCGGGCGGTTCTGGTGGGCAATTCGCTTGGCGGCGGCATCGCATTGCAGATGACGCTGGATCATCCCGAGTTCGCCGAGCGGCTCATACTGATGGCACCTGGCTGTGTCGCGCCTCGCGAGGACTATTTCGGAATGCCCGGCATTGCGAAGATGGTGTCGAACTTCGGCGGACCGGAGTTCGATCTGGCGGAGCAGAAGCGCCTTATCGGCAATCTTCTCCACCCGGATGCGCATCATCACATCACCGACCAACTGGTGGAGGAGCGATTCGCGGTTGCCCGTACCCAGCCAAAGGACGTTCTCGTGCGAATGCGCACACCGGATCTCGGGCCACGTCTCGGCGAGATTACCCGGCCGGTGTTCGTCCTGTGGGGGCTGAACGACGAATTCTGTCCGGAGTCGCATAGCCGCCTTTTCCTGGAACGCTGTCCGGACGTACGAGCGATCACCTTCGCGCGCACCGGCCATTGGTTGCAGGTGGAGCGGGCGGCGGAATTCAACCGCTATGCGATCGAATTCCTGCGTGGCTGACGATATGCGGGCGGCCGATGGCACGACCCTGACCCATAAGTGCGAGGCCTATGCCAACGAGCTGTACGGGGCCCTGCGCAATGGGCGTACGGTATCCCCGCTCATGGAACGCGACCCCACCCTTACGATCGACGACGCTTATGCGATCTCGCTCGCGACGCTGGCACGGCGACAGGCGGACGGGGAGCGTGTGGTCGGCAAGAAGATCGGCGTCACCTCAAAGGCCGTGCAGGACATGCTGGGCGTCCACCAGCCGGACTTCGGATTTCTGACGGATCGTATGTGGGTGACGGGCGATATCGATGTGGCGGCCCATGGCCTCATCCAGCCACGCGCCGAGGCGGAGATCGCCTTCATCCTGAAAGGCGATCTCATCGGCCCGGGCATCACGGCCGAGGATGTTCTTGCCGCGACCGACAGCATCGCGCCCTGTTTCGAGATCGTCGACAGTCGCATCGATGACTGGAAGATCGGCATCGTAGATACGGTCGCGGACAATGCCTCGTGCGGCGTGTTCGTGCTCGGCGAGGCCAGGGTCGATCCGCGCGGGCTTGATCTGCCGGCGTTGCATGTAACGGTCACGAAGAACGGGGAGCCTCTATCGGAGGGCTACGGTTCGGCGGTCCAGGGCTCGCCGCTGCAGGCGGTCGCATGGCTCGCCAACACGCTTGGCGCGCACGGCGTGACGCTGGATGCGGGCGACGTGATCCTGTCCGGCAGTCTGGTGCCGCTGGCGCCGGCAAAGGCCGGCGATCTGTTCGAGATGGAACTGCACGGTATCGGGCGGTGCGCCGCCCGTTTCGTCTGAGGAGTATCGGCGTTGGCAAGGGTTAAGGCGGCGATCATCGGGTCGGGCAACATCGGCACCGACCTGATGATCAAGATGGTCAAATATCCTCAGAATATGGATCTGGTGGCGGTCGTCGGGATCGACGAGGCCTCCGAAGGGCTCGCGATGGCGCGCGAACGCGGCGTCGCCACCACGCATGAGGGGCTGGATGGCTTGCAGGCCATGCCGGACTATGCGGACATCGGCATCGTGTTCGATGCAACCTCGGCCTATGCGCACAAAGTGCATGATGCCGTACTGCGCGCCGACGGCAAGCAGGTGGTGGATCTGACGCCGGCGGCGATCGGCCCCTTCACCATTCCGCCGGTCAATATGGAGGCGCATCTCGACCAGCCGAACGTCAATATGGTGACGTGCGGCGGGCAGGCGACGATCCCGATGGTCGCCGCCGTATCCCAGGTCGCGAAAGTCCATTATGCCGAGATCGTCGCGTCGGTCTCCTCACGCTCCGCAGGTCCCGGCACGCGCGCCAATATCGATGAGTTTACCCGCACCACCGCCGCCGCGATCGAGCAGGTGGGCGGGGCGGATAAGGGGAAGGCAATCATCATCCTCAACCCTGCCGAGCCGCCGATGATCATGCGCGATACGGTCTTCACCCTTTCCGAAGGGGCGGATGAGGCAGCGATCCGCGCTTCGGTGGAGGCGATGGTCGAGCGGGTGCAGGCCTATGTTCCGGGCTACCGTCTGAAACAGGCGGTGCAGTTCGAACGCTATGGCGACAACAACAAACTCAAGATCCCCGGTCGTGGCGAGTTCACCGGCCTGAAGACCTCAATCTTCCTCGAGGTGGAAGGGGCGGGCGATTATCTGCCCAGCTATTCGGGCAACCTCGACATCATGACCGCCGCCGCCAAGGCGACCGGCGAGTTGCTCGCGGAGAAGATCCTCGCACGCAGGCAGGTGGCGGCATGAGTTTCGACGTGGAAAGCCAGAAGCTCTACATTCAGGACGTCACGCTGCGCGACGGGATGCACGCCATCCGCCATATGTACGGGCTCGATCATGTCGCGGCGATCGCCAAGGCGTTGGACGGCGCCGGGGTCGATGCGATCGAGGTGGCGCACGGCGACGGTCTCTCCGGCACCAGCTTCAACTATGGCTTCGGCGCGCACACTGATTGGGAATGGCTTGAGGCGGTGGCCTCCGTCCTTACCCGATCGGTGCTGACGACGCTGATCCTGCCCGGCCTCGGCACCGTCGAGGAATTGCGTCGCGCTTACGATCTCGGCGTCCGCTCGGTTCGCGTCGCGACGCATTGCACCGAGGCCGACGTATCGAAGCAGCATATCGGCATCGCCCGCGATCTCGGCATGGACGTCTCGGGCTTCCTGATGATGAGCCACATGATCGATGCGGACGCGCTGGCCCGGCAGGCGCTGCTGATGGAGAGCTACGGCGCGCACTGCGTATACGTCACCGACAGCGGCGGCGCGCTCGACATGGACGGCGTGCGTGAGCGCTTTCGCGCCTATGATCGCGTGCTGAAACCCGAGACGCAGCGCGGCATGCACGCGCATCACAACCTCTCGCTCGGCGTCGCCAATTCGATTGTCGCGGCGCAGGAGGGCGCGGTGCGAATTGATGCCAGCCTCGCCGGCATGGGCGCGGGGGCTGGCAACGCGCCGCTGGAGGTGTTCGTCGCCGCTGCCGATCGCAAGGGCTGGAACCATGGGTGCGACGTGATGGCGCTGATGGATGCCGCCGAGGACCTCGTTCGGCCGCTGCAGGACCGCCCGGTGCGGGTCGATCGCGAGACGTTGGCGCTCGGCTATGCCGGCGTCTATTCCTCGTTCCTGCGGCATGCGGAGAAAGCGGCGGCGGACTACGGCCTGGATACGCGCACCATCCTAGTTGAAC
>CAJYJW010000041.1 GCA_913775025.1 uncultured Sphingomonas sp.
GCCCCGCCGAAGATCGCGCCCGTACCGGATCGGCTGGTTCGTCGGGCGGGTCATCCTGTGGTTCATCGCTGCCTCGATTCTATGGGTGCTGGCCTATCGCTTCGTGCCGCCGCCTGTCACCATCACGATGATGGGCGATCTGGCGGCGGGGCGGGGGATCACGAAGGACTGGATGAGCCTTTCCGACATCGACCCCAGCATGGCGCGCGCGGCCATCGCCGCGGAGGACGGCAATTTCTGCTCCCATCATGGTTTCGACTTTTCGGCGATCGAGCAGGCGATGGCCGGCAACCTCGATGGGCGGCGGCTGCGTGGCGGGTCGACGATCAGCCAGCAGACCGCCAAGAATGCGTTTCTGTGGCAGGGCCGCTCCTGGATCCGTAAAGGGCTGGAAACTTGGTTCACCGTCCTGATCGAGGCGATATGGCCCAAGCGGCGGATCATGGAGGTCTATCTTAATATCGCCGAGACGGGGATCGGCACCTACGGTGTGAACGCCGCCGCGATGCGCTATTTCGGGCACGACGCTGGCCACCTGACGAACGCCGAGGCGGCGCGGATCGCCGCGATCCTGCCGCTGCCCAAGAAGCGCGGGGCGGTGGCGCCACGCGGCTTTACCCGCCGCTATGGCAACGCGATCCAGCGGCGTATCGGAATCGTGCGTGGAAGCGGCCTGGACGCCTGCCTACGCTGATCGCGTTGACCGACCTGTCAAGAGGCGCGGTAAACGAACTGTTAGAACCTGCCGTGGCAACACGTCGTGTCCATCATGGGCGGGACCGAGCGTTTGGACGATCTGCTGCAGGATTTCATCGCCGAGACGCGCGACATGTTGTCCGATATCGCGGACGAAATCGCCGCGTGGGAAGCAGATCCGTCCGATCACGCGCGGATCGCGGAGATATTTCGTTTCGTCCATACCATCAAGGGTAATTGCAGCTTCCTAGATCAGCCACGGCTGACCCGGCTCAGCCATGCGGCGGAAAGTGTTCTGGTCGCCCTCCTCTCCGGCGCGCGAACCGCCGACAGGGCGCTCGTCGGCGTTCTGCTTGCCGTCATCGAGCGCATCGGGACATTGGCGGATGCGATCGGCACAGGCGCGATGCCGCCCGAGGAGGAGGATCGTCGCCTAATCGCGGCGCTGGCGCCGGGGGGCACGGCGGGAGTGAGCGCCGCCCGGCTCGCAGGAGACGAGACGTATCCGGCGCGGGGGGCTACCGTACGCCTTCCCGCTACCTTTCCGAGCGATATTGCGAGAGGCACCGCGATCGTCGCCGAGGCGCACAAGGCGCTGTCCGATTGCCTGCGCGAGACGGGCATGACCGCCGCGGCCCGCAGCGCTCTCGATCAGCTTGCCGCCCGGATCGACGACATACGCGAGGTTGTCGGTCAGATACGAATGCAGCGGATCGAGGTGGTATTCGCCGCCCTCCCGCGTTTGATACGCAGTGTCGCCGCCGAGACAGGCAAGCATGCCGTCCTCCACATGGAGGGCGGCGGCGTCGAGCTGGATCGAGCGACGATCGAGGCGATTCGCGCGCCCCTTCAACAGATCCTGCGCAATGCCATCGTCCACGGTATCGAGCCGCCGGCCGAGCGTATGCGGCTGGGCAAACCCGAAGCGGGCCAGCTGATCCTGTCGGTCCGTCGCCAGGCGCACATGGTGTGCATCAGCATCGCCGACGACGGACGGGGGATCGACGGCGACGGCCTGGCCCGGAAAGCGGCGGCGGCGGGATTGATCTCGCCAGAGGGACTCGCGTCGCTGGATCGGGCGGGCAATCTAGGGCTCGCCTTCCTGCCCGGCCTGTCCATCGCAGATACGGCGACCTGGTCATCGGGCAGAGGCATGGGCATGGATGTCGTTCGGACGAACGTCATCCGCCTAGGCGGCACGATCCATATTGAAAGCAACTCGGGAGAGGGGACGACGATTTCGATCAATGTCCCGGCCCCCGCCGCCGACGAGAACAGCGACGTGGAACGGTGCGACGCGCCGGCCATGCAGGCGCTCTCCTCATGATCCGCCGTCATCGCCGCGGAGCCGAGATCGACCTCCGGCTGTGCGACGATCTCATACGCGAAGGTTTGTCCTATCGCGGGACGAGCCCGGTCCGCGTTAACCCTCCCCTCATTTCCGCAAGCTATTGGTTACCGCCGGCGACAGAGGCGAGGGCGCTCGCAAATGATGCTCGAAGGGCGCGGGCGAGATGAAGAGATGTTTGGTCGTGGACGACTCGAAGTTGGTCCGCAAGGTCGCGCGGCACATCCTGGAAACGCTGGATTTCGTCGTGGACGAAGCAAGCAACGGGTCCGAGGCGCTGGCGCGATGCGTGGCGGCGATGCCCGATGTGGTTCTGCTCGACTGGAACATGCCTGTGATGGGCGGCATGGAATTCCTCCGCGAGCTCGGCCACAAAAGCCCCGGCAGGCGGCCTAAGATCATGTTTTGCACCACGCAGAGTGGCGCGGCCCACATCAACGCGGCGCTGAGGGCCGGTGCGGACGAATATGTGATGAAGCCGTTCGATCGCGAAACGCTGGAAGGCAAGCTCACCCAGATCGGCCTCCACTGACATGACGGAGGCCGCCGCCCGGTTCCGCCTGATGATCGTGGACGCGAGCGTGATCGCACGCAGCGCGATCACGCGCGGGCTTGCGAGTCGCGGCATATGCGCCGTGGCGGTGGCTGTGGCGGACATGGCGCAGGCGATCGAAGCTCTCGGACGCGTGCCCGTCGATGCGATCCTGTTCGATATGCCGGCGCGGCGGCGGGAAGGGCCATCCGCGCCGCCCCGCCTGATCGCCACCGCGCATCGCGCACGCATTCCGGTGATCGTGACGACCACCGCCGACCGCGCCGAGGCGGCGGTGCATATGCTGACGGACGGCGCGGCGGAGGTGGTGCTGAAACCCGTGGCGCTGGAGCTGACGGCCGCGTTCCTTGATACGCTAGCGGCGCGGCTGACACGGATCCTGCGTGGTGCCTCCTCGGCCGGACAAGGCGCCCCGCGCCCCGCGCCACCGTTGCCGGCACGTGGCGGCGGCATAGAATGCATCGCGATCGGCGGGGCGGAAGGGGGTGCGCACGCGCTAGCGGTACTGTTGCGCGCCCTGCCCGACCGGCTGGAGGCGCCGGTGCTGGTGACGCAAGCGCTGCCGCCGCCGTTGCTTCCCGCCCTTGCCGAGCGCTTGGAGGAGATCGCCGGTCGTGCCGTCCTGATCGCCCGCGACGGCATGTTGGTAATGCCCGGCGACGTGCTGCTGGCCCCCGGCGGCGCGCATCTGAGCGTCATGCGATCAGCGCAAGGCGTGCGTGTGCGTCTGGAGCGAACACCCTCCGCCTCGGGCCGATTGCCGTCTGTCGATACGATGCTGATGTCGGTGGCCAAGGTCTATGGCGCGGGGGGGCTCGGCGTTTTGCTCAGCGGAACCGGACGGGACGGCCTGATCGGCGCCGGTCTGCTGGCCGGTCATTCGGCCGAGATATTGGTGCAGGATGCCGCGACGGCCTCCGCCTGGGGCATGCCCGGGGTAGTGGCCCGCGCCGGCATCGCATCCGCGGTCCTGCCGCCCGCCGATATCGCGAGGCGGATCGGCGCGCGCCTCGCCCGGAACGCCGGCTGCGCCTTGTGGGCGCGTATCTGACGCCTCGAAACAGGTTGACGACGGGCCGCGCCACCGCCGTATGACGGACGGATGATCGACTGCCCGTCCCCCAATTTCGATGAGCGGGCGCTGCCCGTCACGATGCTCGTCCTCCATTATACCGGCATGGCGGATGCCGCCGCGGCGATCGACTGGCTGACCAATCCGGCCGCCAAGGTTTCCAGCCATTATGTCGTGACCGAGGACGGGCAGGTGCTGCGGCTGGTCGATGAGTCGAAGCGGGCCTGGCATGCCGGCCGCTCGCACTGGCGTGGGCTGACCGACATCAATTCGGCGAGCATTGGGATCGAGATCGTCAATCCCGGCCACGATCACGGCTATCGTCCCTTTCCAGAGGAGCAGATGGCGGCGCTGCTGCCGCTGGTCGCCGATATCGTCACGCGGCATGGCATCGCGCCGTCGAACGTCGTCGGCCATTCCGACATCGCGCCCACCCGCAAAGTCGATCCGGGCGAGCTGTTCGATTGGGAGCGGCTGGCGCGGCACCGGCTGGCGCTTGCCCGCCCGCGGGATCGGTTGGCCGATCCGCACTGGACGCCGGGGGGCTTCCTGATCGCGCTGGAACGCTTCGGCTATGACGTGGCGGACGGGCCGGCGGCGGTGCGCGCCTTTCAGCGCCGTTTCCGCCCGGAAACGATCGACGGCATCGCCGATGGGGAATGCCGCGCGATCCTCCTCTCGCTGCTCTTGGATCGGGAGCGGGGTTCGGCTAGGTAGCCCCTCGTCAGAGGGTCGGGCGGCCGCCGGTATGGCGACATACGGGAGGAAAGTCCGGGCTCCGCAGAGCAACGGTGCCGGGTAACGCCCGGCGGGGGCGACCCCAGGGACAGTGCCACAGAAAACAAACCGCCTCTCCTTTGGGAGGGCAAGGGCGAAACGGTGCGGTAAGAGCGCACCGCGCACCCGGTAACGGGGGCGGCATGGTAAACCCCACCGGGAGCAAGACCGAATAGGGACGGCACATGGGTCGGCTCGGCTCCGTCGTCCGGGTTGGTTGCTGGAGGCCGTCGGTAACGGCGGTCCTAGAGGAATGGTCGCCCATCCGCGTTTCGACGTGGTGGACAGAACCCGGCTTACAGACCCTCTGACATTTTATCGGAGAAAGCCCCTGGGGCGTGGCGGGGCCGGGCTGCGTGGCCTATATGCCAACGATGGCGCGAACCACCCGATCACAGGACTGGGGCTTTCCCCGCTGGCGCGGCTACGGCACCGCAAGCGAGGCGAAGGCGGTGCGCATGTGCGACCGCCACGGCTGCGACCAACCCGGCGACCGGCCCGCCCCGAAATCCCCCAACAGCCCGGACCGCTGGTATTTCTGCGAGACGCACGCGGGCGAATATAATCGCAACTGGAATTATTTCGAAGGGCTGTCCGCCGAGGAAGCGGCCGCGCGCGAGGCGAGCGAGCGACGAACCTCCGCCGGCTTCGCCGAATCGAAACATCACGGCTGGGCCGGTCCCGGCGACGGCAGCCGATCGCGTGACGAGATGCGCGCGCTCGATGCGCTGGGGTTGGAGGCGGACGCCGATTTCGAGACGGTGAAGCTGACCTGGCGGCGGCTGGCGAAGGCGAGCCACCCCGACATCAGGCCCGGCGATGCGGAGGCCGCCAAACGCTTCCAGACGGTGCAGGCCGCCTATGAGGTGCTGCGCGCGGCGGAGGAGCGGCGGCAGGCGCCGGACACCGCGCGTTGAAAACGGTTCGGGCACAATGGCGGACGGCGATCCTCGTCTGCCGCAAATGCACGAAGAAGCTTGGCGGCGGTTTCGGCGAGAAGGGCGGCACCAGTCTGGCGAAGGCGTTGCGGGCCGAGGCGGGGCTGGGGAAGGGCCGCAAGGCATCGGCCGGGATCGTCGAGGTGGATTGCCTCAAGGTCTGTCCGAAGCGCGGCGTGGTGGCCGTCAACGCGGCCACTCCGCGCGAATGGCTGGTGATCGCGCCCGGAACGCCGATCGAAGAGGTGCGGGATCGGCTCGGCCTTGGCGGCCAGGCTTATTGATCCAGCGAATCAGGCAACGGATCCTTGCCCGAGATGCGCTTGGCCAGCGCCTCGGCCTGGCCCACCGGCAGATGGCCGCCAACCTCCATCACGCCCTCGGTGATCGGCGTCTCTATCGTCGGCGTCATCAGCACCGTCCCGTCGAGCGCGACCGGCAGCGCCTTGCCGACATTCGCCCGTGTGACCGCGCCAAGCCGCTTGGCGGCGGAGGGGGTGAAGGTGACCATGATCGTGGCGGTGCCGTCCATATCGGGCATCGCGCGGGCATCGACGATATCGGCCTGGGCGAATCCCTCCCCGCCGATCGTAAAGCCGGGCGCCGCCACCGCGACGGTGGCGAAGGCCACCATCGGCAGCAGTATCGGGAGGACGCGGCGCATCAGCCCTGATACCGCTCGGCGGTCGCGCGGATCAAGGCGATCATATTGGGAATGCCCTGCGTACGGTTCGAGCTGAGCTGGTTCTTCAGGTCGAAGGGCGCGAGGGCGGCGGCCACATCCGTCGCCGCGATTACATCGGCCGGTTGATCCTGCACCGCCAGCAGCACCAGCGCGATGATGCCCTTGGTGATCGCGGCATTTGAATCGGCGAGGAAATGGAGCCGGCCATTCTCCCCCCGCATCGGATAGACCCATACGGAGGCGGAGCAACCGCGCACCAGCGTCGCATCCGTCTTCAACGGATCGGGCATCGGTTCGAGCGCGCGGCCGAGATCGATCAGCATGCGGTAGCGATCGTCGGCCTCCAGCATCTCATATTCGTCGAGCGCATCGGCAAGGGTTTGCGGTGTCGTCATGCCGCCAGCCGATAGTGCAGGCCGATCCTTCGCGCTAGAGATCGACGCCTGCCGCGATCGCCTCCAGCCGGCGGACCCGCTCGCGCAGATCGGCCAGCTCGATGCGCGCGGCGGGGGAAGGCGGGGCGGCGACGGCGTGACGCCGGTCGAGTTCGGCATGGCGCAACGCCAGCCAGCCGCTCCACCCCTTCAGCGCCGCCTGCGCCACCACGATCAGCCCGCCAAGCGCCGCGACCGCGATGATCGCGATCAGGAGAGGCTCGCTCATCGCCGGCGCCTCAACCACGGGTGCGCAGCGCGTCGATCTCGCGCTCCAGCGAACGGCCGCGATCGCCATCGGTGGCGATCCGTTCGAGCACCGCGACGCGCTCCTTCAACGCGCGTACCTCGTCGCGCAGACGCTCCGCGTCCGGGTCGCCGATGGGCATTTCGTTGCCCATCGCATCACGGCGGATACCGTATTTGGCGCGGAATACCCCCGCGATACAGACGATGGCGACAATCAGCACCACCATTTCAAACGGATTCATCGGTACGGCTCCCCTGTTTCCAAGCAATTGCTGCGTCCGAACGGGCGCACGGATCGACTTTCGACAAACCGCGTGCCCGCATCGACCGGCGACCGGCTCAGCGTAGCGCCTCGATCTCGCGCGCCAGACGGCTGTTGTGGCTGGTCACATGCGTTTCCACATCCGCCAGGCGGCGATCGATGTCACGAAAGCGGGAGCGCACGTCGCGGATCGAGCGGCCGGGTTTGGCGCGCACGCCCTGCCAGAACTTGGCCTCCTCCGGATCGCTGTTCGCGAACTCACGCGGCAGATCATGCGCGACGGCGCCCGTGACGCCGTAGGCGATCAGCGTCCATGGGAAACCGCCGAGCAGGGTCAGCAGCACCACGCCGACGCGAACCCATGTCGCATCGATGCCGGTATAATCGGCGAGGCCGGCGCAGACGCCCATCAGCTTGCCGTTGCGCTTGTCGAGATAGAATTTGGTGCGGCGGGCGGACATGATTCGGTCCTTTCGTGAAAGGGTGTCAGCGATCGGCGACAGTGCGCCGATCGGCGGGCAGCGGGGGCGGCGCGATGCCGGCGTGCGGATCGTCGGCGGCGACGATCCGTTCGATCGTGCGCATTCGCTCCTCCAGCCGGCGGGCGGTTTCGTGAAGTTCGTCGAGCAATTGCTCATCCTCGACGCTCAGGCCGCCGGCCCGCTTCCACTGGGTGATGTAATGCAGCAGCAGCCACGGCAGGCCGAGGAACAGCAGGCTGATGGCGAGGACACCTTCGATATCCATTGCCTCACTCCTGTGGTCGGCCCATGCGGGCCTTCAGCGCGGCCAGTTCCGCATCGACCTTGTCGGCGGAGCGCAGCTCGGCGATCTCCTCCTCCAGCGTCTTGGTGGCGCCCATGCCGGCCGCATCGGCGCGGCCCTCGGCATAGTCGACCCGCCGTTCGAGCATCTCGAAGCGGGAGAAGGCCTCGTCCGTCCGCGCGCCGCTGTGCAGTTCGCGCAGGCGGGTGCGGTTGTTCGCCGATTCGAGGCGGGCGGCAAGGCTGGTCTGCCGCGCGCGGGCCTCGCGCAACTTGGCCTGCAGCTTGGCGATATCGCCTTCCGATGCGCGCAGCGACTCGTCCAGCAGCTCGATCTGGTCGGCCAGCTCCGCCGAGAGGTCGGCCGCCTTCTGCCGCTCGACCAGGGCCGCCTTGGCGAGATCCTCGCGATCCTTAGACAGCGCCAACTCGGCCTTTTCGGTCCAGCTGGCCTGCACCGTCTCCAGCTTGGCGATCTGGCGGCGCATCTCCTTCTGATCGGCGATCACGCGGGCGGCGGAGGCGCGTACCTCCACCAGCGTCTCCTCCATCTCGAGGATGATCATGCGGATCATCTTCGCCGGGTCCTCCGCCTTGTCGAGCAAATCGGTGACGTTGGCGGCGATGATGTCGCGGGTGCGGGAGAATATTCCCATGATTGTGCTCCTGAACTTCGAACGAAACGGTCAGCCGCTGGGGAGGGCGGCGGTCTGGGTGGCATCGTGCCGGGTGGCGGGGCGGCTGGCGAGGGCCTTCACCGCTTCCTCATGCCGGAGAGCGTCGAGCGGGGAGGCGG
>CAJYJW010000042.1 GCA_913775025.1 uncultured Sphingomonas sp.
CGAACCACCACCGTCCCCGAACATCTTCGAGCGGCCGAACTGGGAATGTCGGCACTATGGCCGGTCGCCTAAGGCGCGTGCGGGTCAGCCGAGTGCCGGCAGCATCAATTGTTCGCCACGCGCCGCCAGCACCGCACGCGCCCGAAGGGCCGCATCCACCGATTGGCGATAATGCACCGTCCGGTATCGTTCGGCCTCATCAAAGCCGACGGGCGACCAATCATCACCGGGATAGCAGGCATCGTAGATGGCGCGCGCCGCGGCGCGCAGCAGGCGATCATGCTCCATGCCTCATGTCCCTCTAACTGGAAGCGCCGTCATTGGCGTTAGCAACATGCTACGCCCGCGACCGTTTGATTCTCAAGAACATTTAGGGAACATGTCTGCGATCCAGAGATGGCGTGCACGGCGCAGCACTCCATCACGCCTGAACCGCGAGATCACGTTCCTCAAAATGGCGATCCGGGCGCTTGCCCCGTCGCAGGATCTCGACCACCTAAGACACTGGAATTCTGCCCTTTAGGCATATCCACGGCCATGCGTACGGTGGACGTGTCCCGGAACGGGAAGAAGAAGGACAGCGGAGACACCACCCGTATCTGTAAGTGCCCCACTCAAGGGGTGACCATCATGAGCATATTTCTTCTTGCCGCGTCGCTCGCGGCAACAGCATCGCCGTATTCGCCGTCGATCACGCCGTCGCAACCTGTCGCCAAGTCATCGGGCAAGTACGCGACCGTCCTGAAGACACTTGTCGATCAGGATGGGCGACGCTTCGACGCCGCGCGTCTTGCCGGCAAGCTCGTCCTCGTGAATTTCATCTTCACGAACTGCGGCTCGACGTGCCCGACACAAACGATGTCGCTGGCCAACTTCGACAAGACACTTCCGGAGAACATCCGGCAGCGGCTCATGATCGTCTCGATCAGCGTCGATCCCCGCCACGACACGCCACGCATCCTCAAGGCTTATGCCCGGCGCTTCGGCGCGGATCAGGCGCGGTGGAAATTCCTGTCCGGCCAGCCCGCCGACGTCGCCAACGTTACGCGCAGTTTTGCCGCGTTGCGTCCCGGCACGACGGACACCTCCTTCCACACGAGCGAATTGCGCCTGTTCGACGGGCGCGGGCGCATGATCCAGCGCTACGCCGGTGCGCCGCTTCCCGAACAGCAGTTGCGGCGGGATCTGCTCGCGCTCTTCGCCGCGGCCTGAGCCCGGCTTTTTCAACCCATCGATCGCGGAGTTTCTCTCATGTCTCGGTCCGTCACGGCCTCCCTCGGCCTGATGCTCGCCAGCAGTGCGCTTGCCCCTGTCGCTGCCACGGCGCAGCAACCGATCTATCCCGTCGTCGTCGAACAGAACGACGATCCGTTGCTCGCCAATCTGAACATCCCCAACAACGCCGCCGACGTCGGGATGTGGTCGGGCGTGGTCGACTGGCCGATCGTCGCCATCCATTCCACGCTGCTACCCGACGGCCGCATTCTTACCTTCGGCGCGCCTCCGGGAGCGGCCGTGCAGGACGCGCGGACGCTGGTATTCTGGGATCCGCGCAAGGGATTGAACAAGGACGCGTTCCTGACCCTGCCGAACGCCCAGAACGTCGACAGCTTCTGCGCCAGCGCGACACTGTTGTCCGACGGTCGCCTGCTGACTTCCGGCGGCGCCACCTTCGCCTCGGGTTATTCGAGCCATGAGAGCATGCTGATGGACTGGCGTACGTCCAGCGCGGTGCGCGATGCCGATCTGACCGCGCCGCGCTGGTACGCCACGATGACGAAGCTGGCCGATGGCCGTGCCGTCATCACCGGCGGCGGCGTGCCTTACGCGAATGGCGATCCGAACCGCGACGAAGCCGGGAACGACATCTCCTCGACACCGGAGGTCTACACCCCCGGCGAAGGGTGGCGGAGCCTGGTCGGCGCCTATAGCACTGATGCGTTCGGCGCGAAGAACACGCGCTGGTGGTATCCCCGCCAGTGGGTGTCGCCGAAGGGCTCGCTCTTTGGCATCTCGACCGAAAAGGTGTGGGAGATGCACACGGAGGGCGACGGCTCGATCCGCACGCTCGGCACGTTCAAGACCCCTGCCGACAAAACGACGCGTCCCAACGTCGGCCCCACTTCCACTGCCGTGATGTACGATACGAGCAAGATCATCCAGGTCGGCGGCAACGGCTATTACAATGGCTACGACTCGCCATCCAGCGCCGCGGCGAGCGTGTTCGACATCAGCGGGATCGCGAGCGGCCGCATCAATGTGCGCAACACCGCCTCGATGAAGAACGCGCGCCAGTGGGCGAACGCCACCGTCCTGCCGACGGGCAAGGTGCTGGTCACCGGCGGTTCGCGCTACGCCGATCAGGCTGGCAACGACGCGGTGCTGGAACCCGAAGCATGGGATCCGGCGACCGGCGCTTGGACGACCTACGCGCCCGCGACCAACTATCGTGGCTATCACTCGACCGCGACGTTGCTGCAAAACGGCGCGGTGCTGACCGCCGGTGGCGGTGTGCCCGGCCCGGTCGACAATCTGAACGCGCAGGTATTCTACCCACCCTATCTGTTCCGCCGCGCCACCCGGTGGTCGGCATCGACGCTGGCGCCGCGCCCGCGCATCGTCAGCCTGTCGAGCAACGCCTCCGGCTACAACACGTTCGTCGACGTGCAGCTTGCGACCGGTGACACCGTCAGCGAAGTGTCGCTGATCGCGGCGGCATCGGTGACGCACAGCTTCGACTCGAACCAGCGGCGCATGAAGCTCTCCTTCACGCGCAACAACAACGGGATCACGATCACGACACCGGCGTCGGCCAACCTGGCC
>CAJYJW010000043.1 GCA_913775025.1 uncultured Sphingomonas sp.
GCGCCATCGCGTTCAGCCGCCAGCTGCCGCTCACCATCCGCCCCGATCGACCGCCCGTCACGCTGATCGCGCGCCCGGTGGAGGGGGCAGGGGCGGCACCATTGGTCCCCGTTGGCCGCAGCGTAACCGTTCCCGCCCATGCGGTGCCCATATGGGTATCCGAGCCGGCG
Source organism: uncultured Sphingomonas sp. (assembly GCA_913775025.1). Lineage (GTDB taxonomy): Bacteria > Pseudomonadota > Alphaproteobacteria > Sphingomonadales > Sphingomonadaceae > Alterirhizorhabdus. Next base: position 171 of record CAJYJW010000043.1, read on the forward strand.
CAACGCCTGTTCGGCTGGTCCCCCGGCGAAACGGTGGCGCTGCCGCTGGCGGGTCAGGCGCGCTTCGTGGTGGCGGGGGTGTGGCGCAATTATGCGCGGCAGGCGGGAGCGGTGGTGATCGACACCAGCGCATACACCCGCCTCACCGGCGATACCGTGCGGGATGAGGCGGCGATCATCTTCGCGCCGACGGCGAGCGCCGATAGTGTCGCTCGCGCGATCACCGCCCGGCTGCCCGCCCCTTTGCGCGATACGGTATCGATCGCCCGCCCGGCTGAGCTGCGCAACTTCGCGCTGGCGCTCTTCGATCGCAGCTTCGCCGTCACCTACCTGCTGGAAGCGGTGGCGATTCTGGTCGGCCTCGCCGGGGTCGCCGCGACCATCTCGGCGCAGACGGTGGCGCGCGCGCGGGAGTTCGGCATGCTGCGGCACCTCGGCGTCACGAAGCGGCAGATCGTCGCGATGCTGTCGCAGGAGGGGGCACTGCTCGGCCTCGTCGGCGCGGTCGCGGGCGTGCTGCTGGGCGGGCTGGTGGCGCAGGTGCTGATCCACGTCGTCAACCCGCAGTCGTTCAACTTCACCATGGCGACGCGCGTGCCGTTCGGAACCGTAGGCGGCGTGGTCGCGGCGCTGGTGATCGCCGCCGCACTGACGGCAGTGATCGCCGGCCGCCGCGCGCTGGCCCGCGATGCGCTGCTGGCGGTGGGGGAGGATTGGTGAAGACGCACCCCGCCCGCATCACACTCGCTCTCGCCGCCGCCGCGCTGGCCGCCGCGCCGGCTGTGCCGCAGGCCTATCCGGCCGTCCGCCCCGGCGTGGCGTTCCGCTTCCCCTATGATCATGGCGCGCACCCGGCGTACCGCACCGAATGGTGGTATGCGACCGGCTGGCTGCGTCAGGCGGACGGGCGGGAGATCGGCTTCCAGATCACCTTCTTCCGCGTCCGCCCGCGTGCCGCCCCCCCCGGCCGCAGCCGCTTCGCGCCCGATCAGCTGCTGTTCGCCCACGCCGCCCTGTCCGATCCCGCCGCTGGCCGCCTGCTGCATGGCGAGCGGGCGGCGCGCGGCGGCTTCGGCCTTGCCGGCGCGCGGGTGGGCGATACCGATGTTGCCATTCGTGACTGGCGGATGCGCCGCCTGCCCGATGGCCGCTTCGCGATCGTCGCCAAGGCGAAGGACTTCGCGCTGAACCTCATCCTCCGCCCCACCCAGCCGCCGATGTTGCAGGGCGAGGGCGGTTATAGCCGCAAGGGCGCGCGGCCCGAGGAGGCGAGCCATTATTATTCGATCCCGCATATGGCGGTGACGGGCGGCATCGCACGCGGCGGCCGGGACGAGAGGGTGCAGGGCGAGGCGTGGCTCGATCGCGAATGGTCGTCCAACTACCTCTCCCCCGGCGCGGTCGGTTGGGATTGGACGGGCCTGAACCTTGACGACGGATCGGCGCTGATGGCGTTCCGCATTCGCGGCAAACGGGGCGAGGCGATCTGGGCCGGCGGGTCGCTGCGCCACGCCGATGGCCGGATTGAACGATTCGCCCCCCGCGACGTAGCGTTCCGGCCGCTCGCCTGGTGGACCAGCCGGGCCACGGGTGCGCGCTATCCGGTGGCGCAGCTATTATCTGTGCGATTGCAGGCCGGCATCCGCTGCTATCGCCTAGTCCCCCTGTTCGCCGCGCAGGAGCTGGACGCGCGGGCAAGCGGCCTGCCCGTCTATTGGGAAGGCGCGGTGCGAACGAACGGCGGGCGCGGCTATCTTGAACTGACCGGCTATGCCGCCGCGCTCGCCATGTAGGCCCGGAACCATCGTCCCCGCCGCGCGCTGCCGGAAGATGGAAGACGTCGCCTACATCGGCCTGCTGGATGATGACGACCTGGAACTTGATGTTGCCGGGTTGCAGATCGCCGCGCTCGATCATCCGGAGGCCGATCTGGAAGTCTATGTCGATCAGCTCGGCACCCTGGCCGAGGATCTGATCGAACTGAACGGTGCCGCCGCCACGGCTGCGGATCAGGCGGAGGCGCTCGCCACCGTCATGGCGCGTCGGAACGGCTTCATCGGCGACCGCGACACTTACGACGATCCCGCCAACGCCGACATGATCCGCGTTCTGGATCGTCGGCGCGGGCTGCCCGTCAGCCTCTCGATGATCTACGTCGCGGCGGCGCGACGGGTCGGCTGGTCGGCGGAGGTGCTGAACACGCCCGGCCATGTGCTGATCCGCATCGGCCCCATGCCGGACGCGCTGATCGTCGATCCGTTCGATGGCGGCCGCATCGTCGGCCCCGGCGGCTTCGCGGCGGGGGACGGGCCGGCGGCGGTGATGTCCAACGCGGCGGTGCTGGTACGTCTGCTCGCCAATCAGGCGGTGCGGGCGAACGCGGCGGGGGACGGCGCGCGGGCGCTGACCGTCTACACCCGGATGACCATCGTCGCCCCCGGCCATGCCGCCGGCTGGTGGGAACGTGCGCGGTTGGAGTTGTCACGCGGCGATCGCGATGCCGCGCGCGCCAGCCTCTGCGCGATCCTGGAGATCAGCCGTGATCCCGGCTTGCGCCGGCAGGTGGCCGCCGCCCTCGATGCCCTGCCCGCGGCGCGCTAGGGCGTCAGGCGAAATACTCCGCGCTGAGTTCGTAAAGCGTCTCGGTCGGCATGGAAGCCGCCGCCGCAAGCCCGCTCGCCTCGGGCACGATCCGGCTGAGATAGAAGCCTGCGGCGGCGCGCAGGCGTTTGGCGAAGCCGGCGTCCCCTTCGTCGTCCGTGACCGTCCGTGCCAGCCGTTCGATCAGCCAGCCGCATACGGCCGTCGCCAGCATCGTCTGGAACGCGGTGGCGCCGCCAAGCCGATCGTGCGGGGCGACGTCGGCCAGCAGCCCCCCGATGCGCTCGCATTCGTCGATCAGCGAGACGAGCGCCGGATGCGCCGCCTCCGCGCGCATGTCCGCGATCAGAGCGGCGAAGGCCGATCCGCCGCCCAGCCCCAGCTTGCGCGAGACGAGATCGGCGGCCTGGATGCCGTTCGTCCCTTCGTAGATCGGGAAGATACGGGAATCGCGATAATATTGGGCGACGCCGGTCTCCTCGACGTAGCCCATGCCGCCATGCACCTGAATACCGATCGAGGCGACCTCTACGGCGATATCGGTCGGATGCGCCTTGGCAAGCGGGGTCAGCAATTCCACGCGGGCGGCGGCGGCGGCATCGCCTGCGTTCGCGGCGTCGATGCGGCCGGCGGTGTAATAAGTGATCGCCCGCGCCGCCAGCGTTTGCGCGCGCATCCGCAGCAGCATGCGGCGTACATCGGCATGATCGATGATGGCGACGGGCGCGCGGCTTTCCGCGCCCGCCCGGGCGGACTGGATGCGGGTGCGGGCATAGTCGACCGCCGCCTGCGTCGCGCCTTCCGCCACATGAACCCCTTGCAGGCCGACCAGCAGGCGGGCGTTGTTCATCATCGTGAACATGGCGCGCATGCCGCCATGCTCTGGCCCGATCAGTTCGCCCAGGCAGTCGTCGTTATCGCCGAAGCTCATCACGCAGGTGGGCGAGGCGTGCAGCCCCAGCTTATGCTCGATCGAGACGACGCGCACATCGTTGGCGGCCCCCGGCGTGCCGTCCGCGTTCAGGCGGTATTTGGGCACGAGGAAGAGCGAGATGCCCTTGGTGCCCGCCGGCGCATCCGGCGTCCGGGCGAGAACGAGATGGACGATGTTATCCGCCATGTCGTGATCGCCGAACGAAATGAATATTTTGGTGCCCTTGATCGCCCACAGCCCATCGCCGCGCGGCGTGGCCTGCGTCCTGAGCGCGCCCACGTCCGATCCGGCCTGCGGCTCGGTGAGGTTCATCGTGCCGGTCCAGGCGTGCGATACGAGGTGCGGCAACCAGCGCGCCTGCTGCTCCGCGCTGCCGTGGTGAGACAAGGCCTCGATCGCGCCGCCGGTCAGGGTCGGCGCGAGCACCAAAGCGGTGTTGGCGACGCCCAGCACATCCAGTACCGCCAGTTGCAGGGCGAAGGGCAGCCCCTGCCCGCCATAGGTCTCATCCGCGTGCAGCGACCCCCAGCCACCCTCGGCAAAGGCGCGGTAGGCGGCGGCGAACCCCTCGGGCATCGTCACGCCATCCGCCGTCAGCCGCGCGCCGACCGTATCGCCGATGCGGCGCAACGGTGCCCACGATCCGGCGGCAAGCTGTCCCGCCCCTTCCAGCACCGCGTCGATCACGTCGCCGCCTAGATCCGGGGATACGCCCGCCACATGATCGAGAATGAAACGCTGTTCGGCCGTAGGTGAAACGAAGCTGGGCAAGATGGGCATCCTTTTGCTCGTCGCGGACGCTAGCGCCCTTTCGCTGCCGGCGTAACCTTCGCGTCTCGCCCAAACAAGCGACGGGCCCGGAACCGTCGCCGGTCCGGGCCCGTCGGGACGGTCAGCGAGCGGCTCAGCCGTTCAGCTTGTCCTTCAACGTCTTGGAGGCGGTGAAGGCGAAACGCTTCGACGCCTTGATCTTCATCGCCTCGCCGGTGGCGGGGTTGCGGCCCTCGCGCTCCGGGCTATCGGTGACGCGGAACTTGCCGAAGCCGTTGATCGACACTTCGCCATCCTTGGCCGCCGCATCGGTGATCGCGGCGAACACGCCCTCCACCAGCTTCTTGGCATCGGCCTTGGTAACGTCGTGGCTGGTCGCGATGGTTTCGATCAGGTCGCTGTGATTCATGCCGGTTCCTCCTTATTGGGCATGACGCCGCCCGGCGCGGCCGGGGCATCGGCGCCGCAATGCGTCGTCTGGCCCCCGCAACGCAAGCGCTTAGAACGCTTTCGTACCGATCCCCGCCCCGGGCATCGCGTCGCGGCCTTGCCAGCCGGCCGAAAGCGCTAGAAAGCAGGTCGCATGACGATCCCCCAACCGCCGCCGCCCGACAGCATTCTCGCGCCGGGCGAGAATTGCTGGGTGGTCGATCGCGCCACCCGCCTCTCCGTGGTGATCGATGCCGAGGATTATTTCGCCGCTGCGCGCGCCGCCATGCTGCAGGCGAAACGGCGCATCATGTTGATCGGATGGGATTTCGACAGCCGCATCCGCCTGGGCGGCCCGAAAGGCGGGCCGGACGCGCCGGACAAGATCGGCGAGTTCATCCTGTGGCTGGTGAATCGCAACCCCGATCTGAACGTCTATCTGCTCCGTTGGGATCTGGGCGCCATTCATACCCTGTTTCGCGGCAGCACCATATTCACTTTCATGAAGTGGATGGCCCACAAACGGATCCACACCAAGCTCGACGGAGCGCATCCGCCTGGCGCGTCGCATCACCAGAAGATCGTGGTGATCGACGACAGCTTCGCTTTCTGCGGCGGGATCGACATGACCGGCGACAGGTGGGACACGCGCGGCCACCTTGACGAGGAACCGGGGCGTAAGAGGCCGAACGGTCGCCCCTATCCGCCGTGGCACGACGCCACCACCGCGCTGGAAGGCCCCGCCGCCGCCCGCCTGGGCGTATTGGCGCGCGACCGTTGGGAGATTGCAGGCGGCGACCCGCTCCGCGCGATCGAACCGACGCACGAGGCATGGCCTGACATTCTGACGCCGCAATTTCACGACGTGGACGTCGCCATCTCCCGCTCGCGTCCGACGCTGCCCAAGCTGGAGCCGATCCGTGAGATCGAGGCGCTCTATCTTGACATGATCGCGGCGGCGAAGCGGTTCATCTATGCCGAAAGCCAGTATTTCGCCTCCCGCCGCATCGCCGAGGCGATCGCCCGCCGGCTGGACGAGCCGGACGGGCCGGAGATCGTCATCATCAACCCCCTCACCGCCAACGGCTGGCTGGAGCCGATCGCGATGGACAGTGCGCGTGCCCGCCTGTTCGAGGCGTTGCGCCGGCGCGACACGCATCGCCGTCTGCGCCTCTACCATCCACAGACGGCGGCCGGGAAACCGATCTACGTCCACGCCAAGGTGATGATCGTCGATGAGGAAATGGTCCGCGTCGGCTCGTCCAACATGAACAACCGCTCGATGCGGCTGGATACCGAATGCGACGTGACGATCGAGCGGGCATGCCCGGCGAACGGCGCGTGCAGCACTGCCATCCGCACGATTCGCGACGGGCTGATCGCCGAGCATCTGGGGGTGCCGGAAGCAGAGGTTACGGCGCGGATCGATTCGGAAGGCTCGCTCATCGCGACGATCGAGGCGCTGCGCGGTGAGGGCCGGACGCTGGTGCCCTACGAGATTCCCGACATCAGCGCGGTCGAGACGTGGCTGGCCGACAACGAGGTGCTCGATCCCGAAGGCCCGGAAGAGATGTTCGAGGCGCTGGGCAAGCGGGGGCTGTTCCGCGGCTATCGCGACCGGCGGGCGGCACGGCGACGGTTGAAGAAACCGCCCGCCTGACCCTTACTTCTTCGCTGGCCCCTTCGTGGGCGCGGCGGGGATCGGGTGG
>CAJYJW010000044.1 GCA_913775025.1 uncultured Sphingomonas sp.
TCTTTCAGCGCCGAGGCGAAGTCGTCGGGTGTCTCCGCCACGCTGATCAGGCCGCGCTGCGCGAACGCCTGGGTGATTTCATGCTGGTGATCGTCATAATGTTCCCCCCGCTCGAATCGGCGTGGCACCGCGATCACGCCGCAGCCCTCTCGTAGCGCGGTGATCAGCGAGCCTGTCCCGCCATGGCACACGACGAGGGAGGCATCCCGCAAGATCGCCTGCACCTGATCGAACGGCAGCGATTCGACCATCTCGACGCCGGGCACTGGCCGGGTCGCCGCGCCCTCTCCGGTCTGGACCAGCACGCGTTCGGGGATCAGGCCTGCCGCCTTCGCCTCCGTCACCAGCGTCACCAGCCGCTCGAAAGGCAGGGTCGCGCCGACGGTGGCGAACAGGAACGGCTGTTTCACCCGCTTCGGCGGTTCCGCCAGACGGAAGGGATCGAAGAGCTTTGCGCCACGCCACTCCTTCGCGACGGCATCCGACTGGGCGATTCGTTCATGCGCGATCGGGCTGACGATCCGGGCGAAGGCGGAACGCCCGTTGAACCGGGCGAACGAATCGATCGCCACCACCTTCGCCCCCAGCAGACGGGACCAGAGCGTGACGAAGAAGACCGATCCGGCGCCGGTGGTGATGACGACGTCGGGCCGCTCCTTCCAGGCGATGCGGAACGACTGCGCGAAATTGCGTGCGGCCGCCGCCGCCATGCGGAAGGGAGCGCCGAGACGCGCTTGGCCCAGGGCGACATGGGATACAAAATAGGCCCGGTTCTTCTCGGCGATGGAGCGGCCGAGCGCCAGATCCTCCGTCACGAAGAAATGATCATACTCCCCCCACAAAGGTTCGAGATCGAGTAACTGGCGGACATGTCCGCCACCGGAGCCTGCGAGGCAGAGACGCATCGGGTTCGACCTCGTCATGGGTGGAGCCCGCGCCATCCGACACCGTGGGCGGTCCGGTCAACCACGTTAAGCACGAAGCATGCTTTCAAGGCGGCCGCCGCTCGACTATGTGCGCCGCTTCCGCTTGTTGAAGGAATGGTGTGACATGGCACGTTTTGGGGTCCTTCTCGCCTTGGGCCTGCTTGCCGCCTGCAACAAGGGCGCCGGAACCGCGCCGACCGGGCAGGTCGTGGCGAACGTCGCCGGCCAGGAAATCACGGCGAGCGAATTGAACATGGAGCTGGCAGGCGTACAGCGCCCGACCGACATCAAGGCGCAGAAAGCGCTTGAGGCGGCGGCGCTCCGCTCGATCGTGGCTCGCAAGCTTACGGCGGCCGCCGCGCGCGAGCAGAAGCTGGACGAGACGCCCGAATTCGCGATGCAGCGCAGCCGTGCCGAGGATTATGCGCTGATCGGCGCGCTGGAAGCCAAGCTGGCCAAAGCGGTGCCAGCCCCCTCGCGCGAGGAAGCGGAACGGTTCGTCGCGGAGCATCCGGACAGCTTCGCCCAGCGCAAGATCTTCCTCGTCGATCAGCTCAGCGTGCCGAACGCGCCGCAAGCAGTGGTCAAGGCAATGGAGCCGCTGAAGTCGCTGCCGGCGATCGCCGCCTTCCTCGAATCGCGCAAGGTGCCGTTCCAGCGGGCAAGCGGCGCGGTGGACGCAGCGGCGACCGATGCCGGCCTCGTCCAGCGGATCGCGGCCCTGCCGCCGGGCGAGCCCTTCGTCATCCGGAATGGCGGCGGCGTGCTGGTGAACCAGGTGCGCGACATGCGGGTGGAGCCGATCACCGGGCCGCAGGCGATAAACGCCGCGCAGGCGATGCTGAAGCAGCAGCGCACGCAGCAGATCGTCGGCCGCCAGCTCAGCACGATCGTGACGGACGGCGAAAAGTCCGTCACCTATAACCCCGCCTATGCGCCGTCCAAGACGCCGGCGACCCCGCCTGCGCAATAAGTCGCTACGAAAAGGGCCGGGGCGTTCGAAGTCGCGCCCCCGGGGGAGCTACGGCGGTATCGTCGCCACGAAAACGGCGCATTGCCGGCAAGTTCATTTCGGGGACATAATCGATCCGTAAATGATCTACCAACATATGCTCGGACGGATCAGCGGGCGGGATCGACGTGACGGCAAGGACATGAGGCAGGAGCATCCGATTGCCCGGAATGTCCCGTCTTGGCGCAGCATATGCTTAACGGCGGCGAGCCCCCGCCGCTGTGCGGCGGTGCCGCTTTCTTTGGTCGGATCGATCGTTTATGGGGGCGAGATTGCTTTGAACCGGAGGCTTATGTCATTCGCTAGTCGGGCCGGTCACGTCGCGATCGCCTATGCCGCTCTTGCCTCCGGAATGGCGGATGCGCAGTCGGGCCGCCGTCCGGTGACCCGGCATCTCGATTTCAGCCTTACCGGTGATGTCGTCTATGATGACAATGTCTCGCGATCGAGCCGGGCGCTGGCGGATCTGCGCGGCCTGAAGCAGGCGGATACGCGCTTCACCCCCGGGGTGCGGGTGGATGGCTTGATCCCGTTCGGGCGCCAGTCGCTGTCGATCATCGCGTCGGCGGGCTACGATTTCTACGCGCGTAACAGCCGTCTCAATCGCGAACGCCTGTCGTTGGATACGGTGCTCGGCCTGCGTTTCGGCCGTTGCGACGGCAGCATCAACGGCAGCTATGCCCGCCGGCAAAGCCAGCTGGATGACCTGATCCTGATTGCCGACCCGAGCTTGCTGAACGATCCAACGCGTTTCCGGCGTGGACTCGTCCGCAATACCGAGGAGATCAAGACGATCGGCGCCACCGCATCCTGCGGCGCGGCCGTCGGCCTCAGGCCCACCGCGTCGATCCAGCACACATGGGTGGACAACAGCCAGGCGCTTCGGCGTTTCAGCGACTATAACAGCACCAGCTATTCCGCGGGCGTCGCCTATGCCCGGCCCCGGTTCGGCGAGCTGACGGTGTTCGGCCGCTACGATACGACGACCTTCCCCAACCGCGGAAGCCTGCCGGGCTTCGGCGGGCAGAAGGACGGCTATGAGGTGAGGGGCGGGGGCGTCCGCTTCGAGCGCGAGATCGGCTCGCGCCTGCTGGGGCTGGCGGAGCTGTCCTATTCGTCGGTCAATCCGAAGCGGGATGGCGTGCGCAGCTTCAGTGGCCTCACCTGGCGGCTGAACCTGACCGCCGATGTCAGCAGTCGTCTCCAGTTGGCCGCCCAGGCATCCCGCGCGGTGGAGCCGTCGAACCGGGTCGACGCCAACTATTCGATCAGCCGCATCTACGGGTTGAACGGCACCTATACGCTGAGCCCCCGGCTGACGCTGGAGGCATCGGCGTTGCAGCGCCAGCGCGATTTCCGTGGCGCGGGCATCCTGCCGCTGCCGATCCTCATTGAGCCGCTGCTGCGGGACAAGTCGCAGACATACAGCGCCGGCCTGCGCTACCGCGCGAGCCAGCGGTTGGGCGTGACCCTGCAGGGCACGCACGAGCGGCGTAACGCGAACGGTAATTTTTACGATTATACGAGTAACCGTGTCCTCGCCGGCATCGCCTGGCGGATCTGACACAAGCGTAAGGATTGAAATCGATGCCGACGTGGACGGGGCGGATGATCGGGTTGATCGCGCTCGTGCCGATGACGGTGCTGCCGCCCGTGGGCGGCGCGCTGCTGGCGCAGGCGAAAGGCGTGGCCGCCGCCGCGCCGGCGGATGCGGACTATATCCTCGGCACCGGCGACGTGATCGAGGTCGCCGTGCTGGGGCGCGACGATTACCGCGCCCGCGTGCGTGTGCAGACGGACGGCTCGGTCCAGTTGCCGCTGATCGGGTCTATCCCGGCCACCGGCCGCACCACATTGCAACTGCGCGATCAGGTGCGGCAAGCGCTGCGCAGCGGCGGCTATTTCTCGAACCCGGTGGTAAGCGTGGAGGTGACGACCTTCTCCAGCCGGTACGTCACCGTGCTGGGCGAGGTGGCGCAGCCCGGCCTGGTGCCTATCGATCGCGGCTATCGCGTATCGGAGATCATCGCGCGCGTCGGCGGGGTAAAGGATACCGCGACCGATGCCGTCACGCTGCGCCGGGCCAACGGCACGGAGCAGCAGCTGCCGATCGTGGCGCTGGCGACCGGCGGGCCCGCCGAGGATCCGGTGGTCAATCCCGGCGACAAGCTGTTCGTCGCGCAGGCGAAATCCTTCTATATTTACGGGCAGGTGACCGCGCCGGGCAATTATCGGCTGGACCCCGACATGACGCTGCGCAAGGCGATCGCGCGCGGCGGCGGGCTGACCGAGTCCGGATCGGAGAAGCGGGCGAAGCTCTATCGCGACGGGCAGGAGATCAAGCGGTACAAGCTGAACGACCCGATCCAGCCCGGCGATGTCGTGGTGGTCGGCGAACGCTTCTTCTGATGCGGGCGCGGCCCCGGGAGTTCCTGCAATGAGTTTCCTTCAGTTCTTTCGTATCCTGTGGGCGCGACGGATGATCGTCGTCGCGACGACGCTTGCGTGTCTGGCGGCGGGCCTTCTGGCGATCTGGATCATTCCGGAACGGTACGAGGCGCAGACGCGCGTCATGATGGATCTGGTGAAGCCGGATCCCGTCACCGGCGAGGTGATCTCGACGAATTTTGCGCGCGCCTACACCAAGACGCAGACGGAACTGGTGACAGACTACCGGGTCGCGGGCGCCGTCGTCGACGCACTCGGCTGGGCGAACTCTCCGGAACTGCTGGCTCGCTACAATGCCGAGGCGGCGAGCAGCAAGCTCGATTTCCGGCGCTGGCTCGCGCAGCTCGTGATCGACGGCACCAAGGCCAATGCGATCGAGGGCAGCAATATCCTCGAGATCTCTTACTCGAGCACGAACCCCGAAACCGCGCGGACGATGGCGGATGCCGTGCGCAATGCGTATGTGCAGCAGAGCATCGCCTTCAAGCGGGAGGATGCGGCGCAGTCCGCCGATTATTTCGAACGGCAAGTCGCCCGCGTCCGCGATCAGCTGACGGCGGCCGAAGCGCGCAAGGCGGCGTTCGAGCGGCAGAACCGCATCGTTCTGCAGGACGATCTGAGCGACGTGGAAAGCACGCGTCTGCGCGCGCTGGCCGGGCAGAGCCCGTCACCTGTTGGCGCCGTCGCCGGCGCGGCATCGCCGGCGGCGTTGCAACTCGCGCAGATCGATGCGCAGATTGCGACTGCCGGCAAGACGCTCGGGCCGAACCATCCCGAGATCCAGGCTTTGCGCCAGCAGCGCGCCGCTCTCGCGCGTGCGGCGGCGCAGGAGCGTGCCGCCTTGCAGCCTTCCGGCGGCGGCGGCCCCTCGATCGCGGGGCAGGTAAGCGCGCAGGAAAACAAGGTGCTCGCCCAGCGGGACAAGCTTGAGGTGGCGCGACGCCTTGCGGCGGACGTGGCCGTGCTGCGCGATCAATATGCCAAGACGGCGGCACGCGCCGTCGATCTGCGGCAGCAGGCGGAGTCGAACCTGTCCGGCCTGACGCTGCTCGGCAGCGCCGTCGCGCCATCGACGCCGGTATTCCCCAACGTGCCGTTGATCCTCATCGGATCGATCGGGCTTGGCTTCGGCCTGGGCGTGCTCGTCTCGCTCATCACCGAATTGCTCAGCCGTCGGGTTCGCGGCGTCGAGGATCTCAGCTATGCCGGCGTGCCGGTGCTGATGGTCGTCAACGGGCGCAACGCGGCAGCCCCTCGTCCGCGCCTGAGCCGGCTCGGCTGGAGCGGAGCGGGGCAGGCATGAGCGGCATGGAAAGCGATATGACGACGACTGAGCGGACATATGCAGCCGACAGCGCCTATCCGGGGGCTGACGCATCGTCCGGCTATGCGATTGCGGATGCGGTGTCAGTGGTGTCCGATCCGGGTAGCCCGCAGGCAGAGGCGGTGGGGGCATTGCGCACCCACATGATGGCGCAACACCTTTCCGCAGGCCACCGGACGCTCGCGCTATGCAGCCCGACACCCGATATCGGCTGCACCTCGCTTGCCGTGAACCTGGCGATCGCGCTGGCGGAAGGCGGGCTGAAGACGCTGCTGATCGATGCCGATCTGCGCCGGCCGGGGGTCGATTTGCTCATCGCGCCCGCTCAGCCTGTTCCGGGCCTCGCCCAGTGCCTCGGCGTGGAGGCGGCGTCCTTCGGCGACGCGATCCAGCCGGAGGTGCTGCCGAACCTGTCGATTCTCTATGCGGGCGGGCCGGCGGCGCGCCCGGCAGAGCTGCTATCGAGCCTTCGCTTTCAGCAGCTCGTCGATCTGTGCGCCCGCGAATTCGATATCGTGATCGCCGATACGCCCCCTTCGAACAGTGCCGCCGACGCCCGCCGGGTAGCTAGCGTGCTTGGGTACGCCATGGTCGTGGCGGGGCGCAATCGCACCTTCGTAAACGACGTGAAGGTGCTTGTGGAGGAATTACAGGCCGATAACGTCACGGTCATCGGCTCCGTTCTCTACGAGCAGTGATGGCGTGACCGTACAGGCAGTCGCGAAACCGGCGTGGCGCGTCGCCGACGTGCGGTCCTACTGGCCGCTCGTCGTCGGCTTTGGCCTGCTCGTTTTCGCGACGATGGCGTCGTTGGCGCGCGAGGTATGGTCGCGGGAGATCGGCGCGCATGGCCCGATCGTGCTGGCGACCGGCCTGTGGCTGCTGGTGGCGCAACGCCCTGCCGATGCCGCGCCCGCGAAGCCGGGGTCGCCATGGCAGGTCTTGGCGATCGCGATTCCCGGTCTGCTGCTCTATACGTTCGGGCGCGCCTATGATTTCATCAGCCTCGAGGCGGCGGCGCTCTATATCATCATGCTGGCGGTGGCACTGCGGCTCGCCGGCTGGCGGGCGATGGCCTCGCACTGGTTCCCGTTATTCTATCTGGGCTTCCTCGTCCCCCCGCCGGGCTGGCTGATCGACAAGGCGACCGCGCCCCTGCGCATGTTCGTATCCCAGGTGACGACGGCCGGGATGCAGCTGGCCGGGCTGCCGATCTCCCGCGACGGCGTGACGATGCGGGTCGCGCAATACCAATTGTTGGTGGAGGATGCCTGCTCGGGCATGAATTCGATCATCGGGCTTACGGCGATCAGCCTGCTGTATATCTATCTCATGCACCGCGCGTCCTGGCGGTACGCCCTGTTGCTCTGCGCGCTGATCCTGCCGATCGCGGTGCTGGTCAACATCGTGCGCGTATCGGTGCTGGTGCTGTTGACCTATCACTATGGCGATGCCGTGGCGCAGGGTTTCTTGCACGTGACGACTGGAATGGCGCTTTTCATGCTGGCGCTGGTGCTGATCTTCGGGCTGGACGCCCTGTTGCAGCGCATCCTGAGGCGGACGGCGGCATGAAGCGGCGGGACCTTTTGCTGGGTGCCGGATGCCTTGCCGCATTCGCCGGGGCGGAGGCGCTTCGGCCCCGCCGGCTGGTGTCGCTGATGGGCGGCAAGACCCTGACCAGCGTGGTGCCCTTGCGCTTCGCCGGCTGGGAGACGGAAGGCGGAGGGGATTTTGTCGTCCCCAAAGAGCCCGGCAGTCTTGCCGACATGCTGTACAACGAAACGGTGATGCGCAGCTACCGCCATGGCGACGGTGGCCCGGCGATCATGATGCTGGCGGCGCACGGCGATTCGCAGAGCGATCTGCTGCAATTGCATCGACCCGAGGTCTGCTACGAGGCGGTCGGCTTTACGGTCATGAGCCTGCAATTCGATCCGTTGCCGTTGCCGCCGGCCGCGGCGCTGCCGGTCGTTGAGATGACGGCCCGCGCCGGTAGCCGGATCGAGGACGTGCTGTACTGGACCCGGCTTGGCGAGTTTCTGCCGACGACGGCCGGCGAGCAGCGCGAGGATCGACTGAAGACCGCGTTCCAGGGCGTGATCGCGGATGGTGTGCTGATGCGCGTCTCCGCCGTGCGCGATGGGGAGGCGGCCGATTGGCCGCGCCTGCGTCGATTCGCGACGGACATGGTGCGCGCGGTCGCTCCGGGGGCGCGGGCAGGATTGATCGGTACGGCGCGGGCGCAAGCGCTGGCCTGACCATTCGAAGATTGTCTGAGGGTACGGTCGACGGCCTGCGAACCGCATTCACCTCAGGGCCGCAATCCGAGACCTGACAAAAAGGGGACGGACCTTTCGGTCCGTCCCCTCTCGATAAGCTGACAGGGTCAGGCGAGGACGGTGTCCGCCGCCAGCGCGTTCTGATAGGCGGTCCAGCCGTTGCTGATCACGATTTCCTGCGTCTGGCTGCCGTTGTGGATCGTCAGCACCAGGCTGTCGTTGCCCGCGCCCTGACGGGTGGCGGTGATGTTGCTGGAATTCTGGACGGCGTTGACCACGCCTTCCCAGCTGGAAAGGATCGCCGAGGTGCCGCTGGCAAAGGCATTCTCGCCGGTGTCGCGAACGAAGGTGCCTTCCGCATAGGAACCGAACACCAGCGTGTCGCCCTCGGCGAACTTCAGGTCATAGATGCGATCGGTGTCGAGCGCGCCGTCGATCTGGTTGCCGAAGAAGCGGAACTGGTCCGCGCCGGCGCCGCCGAACATCTGATCGTTGCCCTGACCGCCGATCAGCACGTCGTCATAACGGCCGCCGCGCAGGATGTCGTCGCCGGCGCCAGCCGCGAGAACCGAACCGTCGGTGTCGTTGTAGTTGGCGCGGAGATCGTCGTTTCCGGCGGTGCCGCGAACGTAGGACTTGTCGTTATAATCGGCCATGTGGGTTCCCCTGATGAACGCGAGAAGCGCTGCCTTCTCGGCTGCGGTCAGGGTTACGGAAGTGTAAACTCAAAGTAAAGGGAAGTGTTGGCATTCTGAAAACTATATATGCAGATTAATACATCTGACTTAATCAAAGTTGATTGCTGATTTGTGTAAACCGACATGTCGGATAGCAAAGTAAAGTTAATATGTGCGGTTGCCGCCAGTCGCCATCAGCGGCGCCGGTGCATCGGCGGGCGGCAATAAATCGGGCACCAGCGCTTCCTTCCGATCGAAACCGATCACCTGACCGTCCCGCATCAGGACGACGAGATCGACCGCGGCGAGGATCGAGGGGCGATGCGCCACCAGGATGACGATCGCGCCGCGTGCGCACGATGCCCGCACCGCCTCGGCCAGCGCCTGTTCCCCCGTCTGGTCGAGGTTCGAGTTGGGTTCGTCGAGGATGATGAGGAAGGGATCGCCATAAAGCGCGCGGGCGAGCGCGAGGCGTTGGCGCTGGCCGCCCGAAAGCGACGCGCCGTCCACGCCCACCGGGGTATTATACCCTTCCGGCAGATGTAGGATGAGGTCGTGCACCCCCGCCAGACGGGCAGCGGCTACGATATCCTCCGATGACGCGTCGGGTTCGAAGCGGGCGATGTTTTCCGCGACGGTGCCGGAAAGCAGCTCGACGTTCTGCGGCAGGTAGCCGATATGGCGGCCAAGTGTATCCGAGGGCCATTGGTCGAGGGATGCGCCGTCAAGCCTTACGCTGCCGGCCGCAGGGGGCAGCACGCCGATCAGGCCCCGGATGAGGGTGGACTTGCCGCAGCCGCTCGGGCCGATCACCGCCACCGCCTCGCCTGCCATCACGCGGAACGAGGCGTTCCGGACCGTCAGTCGCTCGCTGCCGGGCGGGGCGAGCGAGAGATTTTCGACCGTAAGCCGGTTGCGCGGCGGGGGCAGCATCTCGGCCTTGTCCCCGCCCGGCAGCGTGGAAAGGTGGCCGCGCAGGCGTGCCCAGCTCTGCCGCGCGCTGACGAAGCCGCGCCAGTTGGCGATCGCCAGCTCAACCGGCGCCAGCGCGCGCGAGGATAGGATCGAGCTGGCGAAAATGACCCCGCCGCTCGCCTGGCCGCGCATCACCAGCATCGCCCCGACGGTGAGCACGAGCGACTGCAGCAGCATGCGGAAAACCTTGCTTATCCCGCCGAGCGTACCGGCGACGCTGGCCATGCGCTCCTGCGCGGCGAGATATTGGCCGCTCACCCGCGTCCAGGTCTGCCCCACGCGCGCTTCCATGCCGAGCGCGCGCAGGGCCTCGGCGTGACGACGCGATCCATCCGCCACCATGTGCCGCGCCGAGGCGAGCGCGGTCAGCCGGGCGGTGGGCTCGGCAGACAGGCGATCGGTGAGAATGGTGAGGCCGATCAGCACGAAGCCGCCGAGCAATACCGTGAGGCCGATCAGCGGATGGAGAATGAACAGCACCGCGATGAAGAAGAACATCCAGGGCAGGTCGACCAGCGCGGTCGGCCCTGTCCCCGACAGGAAGGTGCGCACCTGATCCAGATCGCGCATCGGCTGCAACGCGTCGCGCGCGGGCAGCAGCCGCGCCAGATGCACGATCAGGCCGTGGATGCGCGGCCCCAGATCGGCATCGACCGTCGACGACATGTGCAGCAGCAGCCGCGACCGCAGCGCCTCCAGCACGCCCTGGAACATATAGACGACGGTGATCATGATAAGCAGCG
>CAJYJW010000045.1 GCA_913775025.1 uncultured Sphingomonas sp.
CGAACTGCTCTACGATCTGCCGCCCGATCTCATCGGCAGGGTATGGAAAGGCCGGTATCGCGGCCAGCGGCAGACGTGGTTCCTGCTCCGCTTCCTCGGGACCGACGTGGACGTGATCCTGGAGACCGCGCATCCCGAGTTCCGCGCCTGGAAATGGGTGGAGCCGGCCGAGCTTCCCGATCTGATCGTCCCGTTCAAGAAGACGCTATACCAGGCGGTACTGCGCGAATTTGCGCCGCACCTTTAGCAGAGGTCGTCCGGCGGGCGCCTCCGGCCCGCCGGACTCAGACCTCAGCCGCGTCCGATCAGGCGCATCGCGATCCGGTCCGCTACCTGTGCCGCGGGATCGCCAGAGACGGCGCTCTCCTCCCAGATCTGCTCCAGCCGCGCAGGGATCTGCCCGATCCGCCGCTCCACCTCGGCCCGGTCGCCCTGGCCGAGATATTCGAGGCCGACGTTGATGATGCCGCCGGCGTTGATGACATAATCCGGCGCATACAGCACGCCGCGCGCGTGAAGCCGCGCGCCATCTTCCGGCGTCGCCAGCTGATTGTTCGCGCCGCCCGCCACGATCGGTACGGCAAGCGACGCGATACTGTCCGCCGTCAGGATCGCGCCGAGCGCGCAGGGGCTGAGGACATCCGCCTGTACCGTCAGGATCTCATCGGCGCCCACCACCTGAGCGCCCAGCTCGGCGGCAAGCGAGGCGGCGCGCGCGCCATCGGCGTCGGCGATCGTCAACCGCGCTCCATCCGCCGCCAGCCTGCGGGCAAGGCCCCCGCCGACGCTGCCGACACCCTGGATGGCGACATGCACGCCCTCCAGCGACTCCCGCCTCAGCCCGCGCCGCACCGCCGCCGCGACGCCGAGATAGACGCCCAGCGCCGTCAGCGGCCCCGGATCACCACCGGCCGCGCCCTGCCCCACGGGCAGGCCGGCGACATGACGCGTCTCGGTGCTGATCGCGACCATATCCGCATCCGACATGCCGACATCCTCGGCCGTCACGTAGCGGCCGCCGAGGCTATCCACCGCGCGGCCGAAGGCGGCAAGCAGCGCCGGGGTTTTCGTGCGCCCCGCGTCCGCGAGCACGACGCCCTTGCCGCCGCCCATCGGCAGCCCGGCCATCGCATTCTTGAAACTCATGCCCCTGGACAGGCGCAGCGCATCGGTTATCGCCGCCTCCGGATCCGCGTAATGCCAGAAGCGCGTGCCCCCCGCCGCCGGCCCGAGTTTGGTCGAGTGGATTGCGATGATGGCGGTAAGCCCCGCCTCCGCGTCGCGGAAGAAGTGCAGCCCTTCATGCTCGTCGAAATCGGGATAGTCCCACGGCGCGGTCATCGCCTGCTCCTATAAGTTGCGTGACGGCGCAATAATGTTGCGCGCCGGTTTTCGCCAGCTTATTTGACTAGTACCGCCGCGAGGTCGGCGTGCGCCATCAGATTGCCCGCGCGGCGGTCCAATTCGCGTTTAGAAACGCATGCCCAGCACGACGCCCGCGCTTTTGGTATCGCCCCACGGGATCACCCGGACGGATTCGTTACGCTTCGAGGTAATGAGAAATCCGGCCGCCTCGCCGATCCCCGCGCCCGCGAGCACATCATACCAATGATGTTTGCGCGCCTCGATGCGGGACACGCCGACGAACGCCGCGATCAGCTGCGCGGGCAAGCCCACCTGCCAGCCGTAGCGGTTCTGCAGCGACGCGGCGGCGGCGAAGGAAACGGAGGTATGGCCGGACGGAAAGCTTTTCCGGTCGCTGCGGTCGGGCCGCTGCTCCGGAAAGGCCTCCTTCAGCGCCTGCGTCGTCAGGAACGCCGCGCCGATGCTGCCTGCCGCCTGCACGTCTCCGCTCCAGTCGCCCTGCACGGCGGGAATACCAAGTGCTGCGACAACGAGGGCGTCGCGTCCGATGCCTCCTGCCCGGTTCCATGCTTTCGTATCCCGCGCCTCTGCAGGGCCCGCGGAGAGGATTGCGACAGCAAGGCAGGAGGGAAGCAGCTTTTTCATTCCACGACGTCCCTCTTCAACACGGCGCCACCGGCATGCGGGCGAATGTAATGGAACCGTCATAGAGGCAGGTTGCCGCCGCCTCAATTCCCCCGGTGCGTTCCGCCGGGCTGGGATAAGAAAGGAAGATGGGGCGATCGACGGGGATTGAACCCGCAACCTCCGGTACCACAAACCGGCGCTCTAACCAATTGAGCTACGATCGCCACGACCGTGCCGAAGCCTGCGCTCCATACGGGTGGGGCCGGGGCGGCGTCAAGGTACCGTCGCCCTTGCGCAACCCGTTCCGACACGACAAAGACCATCGGTGCTTTCCCAACGGACCCGCTACGCCATTCGCGCGCTTCTTCATCTCGGAGATCGCTACGGCGAAGGCCCGGTCCAGCTGACCGAGATCGCGGAAGCGCAGAATATCCCGGCGAAATTCCTGACGGTGATCCTGTCGGAAATGAAGCGCGCGGGGCTGGTCGATACGTTGCGCGGCAAGGAGGGCGGCTACTGGCTTGCCCGTTCGCCCGATACCGTCACCTATGGCGAAATCGTGCGCTTGACGCGCGGATCATTGGCGCTGGTGCCGTGCGCGGCGAGACTTGCCTATATGCCCTGCGATCATTGCATTGACGAGGCGGCCTGCCGATTGCGCGCGGTGATGCTGTCCGTTCGCGATGAGACGGCGAACATCCTCGATCAAATGTATCTGTCGCAGAAAATCTTGGACTGAGGCGAACAATGCTTCTCGCCCGCCACTTGTCGAGCGATCCGGTAGATTATACGCGGGAAGCCATGAGAACCGACCGCATCCTCGCCACGATCGCAGGCTCCGCTTTGCTGGCGCTCGCCGCCTGCTCGGGCGGGGGCAAGGATGCGAAGGGGCAGGTCAGCTTGTTGAACGTCTCCTACGATCCCACACGCGAGTTGTATAAGGCAGTCGATCCGGGCTTCGCGGCGGACTGGAAGGCGAAGACCGGGCAGACGGTGAACATCCGCATGAGCCACGGCGGGTCGGGCAAGCAAAGCCGCGCGGTGATCGACGGGCTGGAGGCGGACGTGGTGACGCTCGCGCTAGCCTACGATATCGATACGATCGCGGAAAAGACCGGCAAGCTGCCCGCGACATGGGCCAGCCGCCTGCCGGATAACAGCGCGCCCTATTATTCGACGATCGTGTTTCTGGTCCGCAAGGGCAATCCCAAGAACATCCGCGATTGGGGCGATCTGGTGCGGCCGGGCATCCAGGTCATCACGCCGAACCCCAAGACAAGCGGCGGCGCGCGGTGGAACTATCTCGCCGCCTGGGGCTACGGCCGCACGCAGGGCGGCGACGCGGCGGCGCGCGCCTATGTGACGAAGCTCTACAACAATGTCCCCGTGCTCGACAGCGGCGCGCGCGGCGCCACCACCACCTTCGTGGAGCGCGGCCTCGGCGATGTGCTGATCGCCTGGGAGAATGAGGCGCTGTTGGCGCGGCAGGAGATGCGGCAGGGACAGTTCGATATCGTCACGCCCTCTGTCTCGGTGCTCGCCGAGCCCCCCTTGGCGGTAGTAGATGCGAACGCGAAGAAGCATGGCACGGAGGCGGTGGCCAAGGCCTATCTGCAATATCTCTACACGCCCGCCGCGCAGGAGATGATCGCCAAGGCGCATTACCGTCCGCGCGACCCTGCCGTGGCCGCCAAATATGCCGCGACCTTCCCGCAGATGAAGCTGCTGACGATCGACAAGGATTTCGGCGGCTGGAAGAAGGCGCAGGCGGAGCATTTCGCCGACGGCGCGATCTTCGACACCATTTTCGCGCAACGGCGTCGATAAGCTATGGCGGCGGCGGGCGGCGTGATTGCGGCGCGGGGTCGCAGGCGATCGATCATGCCCGGTTTCGGGCTGACGCTCGGCTTTACGCTTTTCTACCTGTCGCTGATCGTGCTGATTCCGCTTTCCACGATCTTCATCCGGTCCGTCACGCTCGGGCCGCAGCATTTCATCGATGTCGGCTTTTCGGAGCGGGCGATCGCCTCCTATAGGCTCAGCTTCGGCGCGGCGGCGGCGGCGGCGGCGGTAAACAGCCTGTTCGGGCTGCTGATCGCCTGGGTGCTGGTGCGCTACGATTTTCCGCTGAAACGGCTGGTAAGCGCGATGGTAGACCTGCCCTTCGCCCTGCCGACGGCGGTGGCCGGCATCGCGCTGACTGCCATCTACGCCAACAACGGATGGCTTGGGCAATATCTGGAACCGGCGGGCATAAAGGTAGCCTACACTCCGCTCGGCGTGGTGGTGGCGCTTGTATTCGTCGGCCTGCCGTTCGTGGTGCGATCGGTCGAACCGGTGCTGGCCGATCTCGGGCATGACGTGGAGGAGGCCGCCGCCTCGCTCGGCGCGGGCCGCATCCTGACCTTCACACGCGTGATCCTGCCGGCGATCGGGCCGGCGCTGCTCACCGGCTTCGCGCTCGCCTTTGCGCGTGGGGTGGGGGAATATGGCTCGGTGATCTTCATCGCCGGCAACATGCCCTATGTGTCGGAGGTGTCGCCGCTGCTGATCGTGACCCAACTGGAGCAATATGATTATGCCGGCGCCACCGCGATCGCCAGCGTGATGCTGATCGCCTCCTTCCTGCTGTTGCTGCTGATCAACCTGATCCAAATCTGGAGCCGGAACAGGATGACCGCATGAGCGCGCCCCTCGCCTCACCGGCGCATCGCCGCGCGACCGCAGAGTCACCCATCGCGCGGATCGTACTGATCACGGTCGCGCTTGCCTTCCTAGGCGTGTTTCTGCTGCTGCCGCTGATCGCGGTGTTCGCCGAAGCCCTGCAGGCCGGCGTGCAGCCGTTCCTCGATGCCGTGGTGGAGCCGGACGCGATCGCCGCGATCACGCTGACACTGACGGTGGCGGCGATCAGCGTGCCGCTGAACATCGTGTTCGGCATCGCGGCGGCCTGGGCCATCACCAAGTTCGATTTCCGGGGGAAGGGCTTCCTTATCACCCTGATCGACCTGCCCTTTTCCGTATCACCGGTGGTGGCGGGGCTGATCTATATCCTGCTGTTCGGCGCGAACGGCTGGTTCGGCGGGTGGCTGGCCGCGCATGATCTGCAAATCGTCTTCGCAGTACCGGGCATCGTGATCGCGACGATCTTCGTCACCTTCCCCTTCGTCGCGCGGGAGCTGATCCCGCTGATGCAGGAGCAGGGGCGCGACGACGAGGAAGCGGCGCTGTCGCTGGGTGCGAGCGGCTGGCAGACCTTCTGGCACGTCACGCTGCCGAACATCCGCTGGGGCCTGCTGTACGGCGTGCTGCTGTGCAACGCCCGCGCGATGGGGGAGTTCGGTGCCGTTTCGGTCGTCTCGGGCCATATCCGGGGGGAGACGAACACGATGCCGCTGCATGTCGAGATCCTCTACAACGAGTATAATTTCGTCGCCGCCTTCGCGGTGGCCTCGCTGCTGGCGGGGCTCGCGCTCGTCACTTTGGTGCTGAAGAGCGTATTGGAATGGCGGTTCGACTATCATCGCGGGGGCGCGGGGCATTGAGGGGCGCGGACTGATGGGCATCACCGTATCCGGCATCTCGAAACGCTTCGGTGGATTCACCGCGCTGGGCGACATCGACCTTGAGGCGAAGCCAGGCGAGTTCCTGGCGCTGCTCGGCCCCTCGGGTTCGGGCAAGACGACGCTGCTGCGCATCATCGCTGGGCTGGAGTTTCCCGACGCCGGCACGGTCGCGTTCGACGGGGTGGATGTAACGAACCAGCCGATCACGGATCGCGGCGTCGGCTTCGTCTTCCAGCAATATGCGCTGTTCCGCCACATGACGGTGGCGGACAACGTCGCCTTCGGCCTCACCGTCCGCAAGAAGCGCGATCGCCCGGCCAAGGCGGAGATCGCCCGCCGGGTGGAGGAGCTGCTCGATCTCGTCCACCTGAAGGGTCTAGGCAGACGCTATCCGGCGCAGCTCTCCGGCGGCCAGCGGCAGCGCGTGGCACTCGCCCGTGCGTTGGCGGTGGAGCCGCGCATCTTGCTGCTGGACGAGCCGTTCGGCGCGCTGGACGCCAAGGTCCGCAAGGATCTGCGCCGCTGGCTGCGCGAGTTGCACGACCGCATGGGCCTCACCTCCATCTTCGTGACGCACGATCAGGAGGAGGCGCTGGAGCTTGCCGATCGCGTGGTGGTGATGGATCACGGCAAGATCGAACAGATCGCCACGCCGGAAACCATCTACAATGATCCCGCCTCCGCCTTCGTGTTCGATTTCGTCGGGGAATCGAACCGCTTGCCTATCTCGGTACGCGGCGGCACGGCGCATTTCGGCCAGCACCCGCTCGATCTGCCCCCGCATGAGGCGGCGGACGGCGAGGCGACCCTGTTCTTCCGCCCGCACGATGTGGAGATCGTCGACGACGGCGCGCCCGCATTGCCCGCCGTCGTCACGCTTGCCCGCCCGCGCGGCGGGGCCACCCGCATCGAGGCGAGCATCACCGGGCGCGAGGCGCCGCTGGAGCTGGACTATAAGGGCGACGCGCCGCCCCGCCCCGGCGACCGTATCGGCGTGAGGCCGCTACGCGCCCGTTTGTTCGGCGTCCAGTAACGGGCAACCCGTCAGGGGATTTACGATAGCCGCAGGCAGCGTGGCGCTGCGCCGCCGCACTTCCTATATCGCGATCATGCCCGATACGCCCCCCGCCGTGATCCGCCCGCTCCGCCTTGCCCTGCGCCGTGGCTTCGCGGGCCGCTGTCCGGCGTGTGGCGAGGCGAAGCTGTTCGGGCGTTTCCTGAAACCGGTGCCGCGCTGCCCCGCCTGCGGTCAGGACTGGTCCCATCACCGGGCGGATGATCTGCCCGCCTATCTGGTCATCCTGATTCTCGGCCATCTGATGGTGCCGGTGGTGGTGGAGGTGAACCGCTCTTTCGAACCCGGTCTCGTGGTTCAGATGATCCTGTGGCCGCTTGCCGCGGCGGTGCTGGCGCTGGCGATGTTGCAGCCGGTGAAGGGCGCGGTGATCGGGCTGCAATGGGCACGGCGGATGCACGGCTTCGGCTGAGGCCGCGCACCCACCCCGCCCGCCTCAGCGATAGACGGGCACCCACATTCCCGCCTCGATCGCCTCGCGGGTAAACGCCTCCGGCTCGGCGGTGGCGACACCCTCGCTGGCCGCCTGCCGCGATACCGCCACCGCGACATCCAGCGCCACGCCACGCAGATCGGTGATCGGCGGCAGCAGCCCGCCGTCGGCCCCGCCCATGTCGCCAAGCGTACGCGCCGCCGCCATGAACATGCCCTCCGTCACCTCCCGCGCGCCGCAGGCCAGCGCGCCGAGCCCGATGCCGGGAAAGACGTAGACGTTGTTCACCTGCGTGACGCCCGCCACCCCGAACGGGCTGCCGGTGCCGATGATCGCCCGCCCCTCACCCCACGTCAGCAGATCGGAAGGGTGCGCCTCCGCGCGGGAGACTGGGTTTGACAATGGAAAGATCACCGGCTGCGCGACGCCTGCCGCCATCGTGCGGATCACCGCCTCGGTGAACGCGCCTTTCTGGCCGGACGCGCCGATGAGCACGGTGGGTCGCACATTGGCGACGGTATCGAGCAGATCCACGATGTTCGCCCCGCCCCGGCCCCAGCTGGCGATATCGGCGGGATCATGTGCCAGCATCACCTGTTGCGGCGGCAGGCCGGGCATGTCGGAAAGGATCAGGCCGTCGCGATCCACCGCCCAGATGCGGGCGCGCGCCTCATGTTCGGCCAGCCCATCCGCCGTCATCGCACGAACGAGCAGTTCGGCGACGCCGCTGCCCGCCGCGCCCGCGCCGAACAGCACCACCCGCTGATCCGAAAGCGGCGTGCCCGTGCGGCGGATGGCGGACAGCAAGGTGCCGACCGCCGTGGCGGCGGTGCCCTGGATATCGTCGTTGAAGCTCAACAGGCGATGGCGGTAGCGGTCGAGCAGATCATAGGCGTTCTTGCCGGCGAAATCCTCCCACTGGAGGAGGACGCCGGGGAAACGATCCGCCACCGCCGATACGAACGCTTCGACGAAGGCGTCATACTCTGCCCCCCGGATGCGCGGATTGCGCCAACCGACATAGAGCGGATCGGCGATGCGGGCTTCGTTGTCCGTCCCCACGTCCAGCAGGATCGGCAGCACCTCGGCCGGGTGGAGGCCGGCGCAGGCCGTGTAGAGCGCCAGCTTGCCGATCGGGATGCCCATGCCGCCCGCCCCCTGATCGCCCAGCCCCAGGATACGCTCGCCATCCGACACCACGATCACCTTTACCCGATCGAGCGCGGGATCGGACAAGATGTCGGCGATGCGATCGCGATTCGGATAGCTCAGGAAAAGGCCGCGCGGGCGGCGCCAGATCTCGCTGAACCGCTCACACCCCTCACCTACGGTCGGCGTGTAGACCAGAGGCAGCAGGCGCGGCAGGTTGGCCTGAACCAGGGCGTGGAACAGTACCTCGTTCGAATCCTGCAAGTCGCGCAGAAAGGCGTAGCGATGGAAGTCGTTCGCCATCCCCTCCAACGCGCGCATCCGCCGGTCGATCTGCGATTCAAGCGTGCCGATGTGCGGCGGCAACAGGCCGTGCAGCCCGAAGGTATCGCGTTCGGCGGCGGTGAAGGCGGTGCCCTTGTTGGTGAGCGGGTTCGCCAGCAGGGCGCGGGCGGCGGCGTGGGCGGCGGGGGAGATGGCGTCTATCCTTCGTGTCAGAAGCGGAAGCTGATCCAGCCGGCTAGGAAGTCGGAACTGGCGTAGCCTGCGCGGGTGAGCGATGGGCCGGCGGCAAGATGCTCGTAGCGTCCGGTGAAGGAGACGCGGGGCGTGATCGTCCAGATCAGTTGCAGACGCGCGACATCGGCGATGCGGGCGGCGCGTACATTCTGGGTGCCGGCAAAGGGCTGGCCGTTGGCGCGGTAGACCGCATCGCGCACGTTATCTCGCCACGCCCGCTGATATTCGGCGGTGACGCGCACGTTTTTCACCGGCGTGATGGTGACATTGGGCGCGAAGGCGATCAGGTTCGATGGCGTCAGGAACAGCTGGTAGCTGTAATAGATGTTGTTGCCGAAAGGCGCATAGGCATCGCGCAGCTTGCCGTTTCCATACCCCCCGCCGCCGCTGGCATAATCGAAGTGGAAGCCGACGCGCGGCGCTGTCTTGGCCTTGCCGACGCGGTACGTCTGCGCGAGGAACAGCTGCCAGGCCGATATCTCCTGATTGATATAGGTGCCGGTCTGGCGGTTCACGGTCCAGTCGATCGTCAGCGGCCCGGCATCGCCCCACAACCGCACGCCAGCATAGTGGCGCACCGCCGGCCCGATCCGGCCGCCCCATGCGCCTTTCGTGTTCCGCCGTCGCCAGAAGAAGGGATCGAGATAGAGCGACGATCCGCCCAGCCATGTCTTCGGCAGCGCCACACCGAAGGTAACCCCGGAAAAGCGACGTGCCTTATCGATCACATCGTCGCCTGCGCCCAGATCGCCATATTGGGTCGGCTTCATGTCGAAAATATCCGCCCGAAGCCGGGATCCGCGCGCCCAGGCCCGCCAGCCGTTCAACGTATAGCGGATCGTATTATTGTCGCGTTGCGAGACGAGCAGGTTCGCGCCGTCGGTGAATTCCTGCCGGCCATAGCGCGCGCCCACGGCGATATTCTCGACCGTGCCGTTCGCCTCGACGAAATATTGCTGGAATACGACATCGTTGCGCAGGTTCGCAGGTGGCTCGCCCAGCCGCCTGCCCGCGATGCCGCCGTGCGCCACCTCGGCGAACGCGCGCAGGTGC
>CAJYJW010000046.1 GCA_913775025.1 uncultured Sphingomonas sp.
CCCGCGACGCCGCCTGGACCGCCATCGCGGCGATCGCCCCTCGCAGCCTCACCGATCTGTTCGCGGCGGAGCCTGATCGACTTTCCCGATTAGTGCTGGAGGAAGCGGGGATCCGGTTCGATTTCTCGAAGACGCATCTCGACGCCGCCTTGCTGCCCGCCTTCGTTGCGCTGGCCGACGCCATGGGCTTCGCCACCAAGCGTGACGCTCTTTTTGCGGGCGAGGCGGTGAACGTCACCGAGGGCCGTGCCGCCGAGCATGGCGCGGAGCGGGGCGAAGGCGCGCCGGAAAGCGTGGCCCGCGCGCGTAATCTGCACGCGCGCATGCGCGCGTTGATCGACGCGCTGGAAGCGGAGGCGCTCGGCCCCATCCGCCATGTTCTCCACATCGGCATCGGTGGTTCCGCGCTTGGCCCGAAGCTGCTCATCGACGCGCTGGGACGGGAGGCGGATCGCTATGACGTCGCGGTCGTATCGAATGTCGATGGGGCGGCGCTGGATGAGGTGTTCGCCCGCTTCGACCCCGCCGCCACGCTCTTGGTGATCGCCTCCAAGACCTTCACCACCACCGAAACGCTGCTGAACGCGGAAAGCGCGTTGGCGTGGATGGAGGAGGCGGGTGTCGAAGACCCTTACGGCCAGGTCGTCGCGCTGACCGCCGCGCCGGACAAGGCGGTGGAATGGGGTGTCGACGAAACGCGCGTGCTGCCGTTCGCCGAAAGTGTCGGCGGGCGCTATTCCCTATGGTCTTCGATCGGTTTTCCCGCCGCGCTGGCGCTGGGCTGGGATGCGTTCGAATCGCTGCTGGAGGGGGCGGCGGCGATGGATCGCCATTTCCGCTTTGCCGAACCGACCCGCAACGCGCCGCTGATCGCCGCTTTCGTAGACCTCTATTATTCGAACGTCCGCCACGCGGAGACTCGCGCCGTCTTCGCTTACGACGAGCGGCTGCGGCTGTTGCCGAGCTACCTCCAACAGCTCGAGATGGAATCGAACGGCAAGAGCGTGACGGCGGACGGTAAGCCGGTCGGCCGCGACACTGCGGCGATCACCTGGGGCGGGGTGGGGACGGACGCGCAGCATGCCGTCTTCCAGCTACTTCATCAGGGCACCCGGCTGGTGCCGGTGGAGTTCATCGCCAGCATCGACCCCGGCCACGCCTTGGATGACGGGCATCACCGGCAGCTGCTCATCAATGCTTTCGCGCAAGGGGCGGCGCTGATGGCGGGGAAGCCGCATGACGACCCGGCGCGCGCCTATGCGGGCGATCGCCCCTCCACCACGCTTCTGCTCGATCGCGTGGATGCGGCGCGGCTGGGGGCGCTGATCGCCTTCTATGAAAATCGGACGTTCGCGGCGGCCACGCTGCTCGGCATCAATCCGTTCGATCAGTTCGGTGTGGAGCTTGGCAAGGAGATCGCCCGTACGATCGAGGCGGAGGGGACCGATCGTTTCGACCCGTCAACGCGAGCACTGATCGAGCGGGCATTCGGCTGAAAGCGGTCATGTACGGCAACCTCGATCACTCTGATCGCCATTAGGGATTTGCGGCGCAACCGGGGCGTTCCTACTTGCAGCAGCGAGGCAAGATACCCCCGGGAGCTGACTGCATGGCCGATTATGACTATGACCTTTTCGTGATCGGCGCGGGCTCCGGCGGCGTGCGCGCCGCGCGCGTTTCGGCGGCGCACGGCGCAAAGGTTGCGATCGCGGAGGAGCATCGCGTCGGCGGTACCTGCGTGATCCGCGGCTGCGTGCCGAAGAAGCTGCTCGTCTACGGCGCGCATTTCGCCGAGGATCTGCACGATGCCAAGCAGTTTGGCTGGGATGTCCTCGAATGCGCGTTCGACTGGCCGCGTCTGCGCGATAGCGTGCTCGCGGAGGTCACGCGGCTTGAGGGCATCTACAGCAACACGCTGAAAAATCATGACGTGGAGCTGATCAAGGAGCGGGCGACCGTCTCCGGCCCGAACGAGGTGACGCTGGCGAGCGGGCGTAAAATCAGCGCACGGACGATCCTGATAGCGGTCGGTGCATGGCCGGCGAAGCCGTCGTGCGACGGCGCGGAGTATGGCATCACGTCGAACGAGGCGTTTCACCTGGAGTCGATGCCGAAGCGGGTGGTGATCGCCGGCGGCGGCTACATCGCGAACGAATTCGCCGGCATCTTCCACGGCTTTGGCGCGCATGTGACGATCGTGAATCGCGGCGATTCGATCCTGCGCGGCTATGACGAACAGATTCGTGACCGCCTGCTCCAGATATCGATGACGAAGGGCATCGAGTTCCGCTTCAACGCACCGTTCAAGTCGGTCGAGAAGCAGGAGGATGGCTCTCTCCTCGTTCATACTGGCGGAGACCATGCGCCGCTGGCCTGCGACGTGCTGATGTTCGCCACGGGCCGTGTCCCCAAGACCGAAGGGCTTGGCCTAACGGATGTTGGTGTGGAGCTGGACGAGGACGGAGCGGTGGTAGTCGATGCGGACAATCGCTCGACCGTGCCTAGCATCTATGCGGTGGGGGACGTGACGAACCGCGTGCAACTCACGCCGGTCGCGATTCGGGAGGGGCAGGCGTTCGCTGACACGGTGTTCGGCAATAAGCCGCATCGGATCGACTACGAAATGATCCCCAGCGCGGTCTTCAGTCATCCGCCGATGGCGGGCGTGGGGCTCACCGAATCGCAGGCGCGGTCCAAATTGGGTGATGTGAAGGTCTACACCTCCGATTTCCGCGCGATGAAGAACGTTCTAGCCGGCCGTAATGAGCGCGCACTGTACAAGATGATCGTCGAGGGGACGACGGAGAAGGTCGTAGGCCTGCACATGATCGGCCCGGATTCCCCGGAAATATTACAGGCGGCGGCGATCGCGGTGAAGGCCGGGCTGACCAAGCAGGCGTGGGACGATACGGTTGCTCTGCACCCGTCGATGGCGGAAGAGCTGGTTCTGCTGAAATAATTAGGCTGCGCGCCGCTCTTCCCGCGTCTGTCAGACGGACAGGGAGAGCCGCGTGACATCATTGATGGCGGTCTTACCTGGCG
>CAJYJW010000047.1 GCA_913775025.1 uncultured Sphingomonas sp.
CGCTGATGGCGGCATCCGGCGATCTACGACCGGATCCGGACGCCCTCCTGCGCGCCGCGACGCAGGAGGGGCGGGGGCACCTGAAGATCTTTCTCGGCGCGGCCCCCGGCGTCGGCAAGACGTTCGAGATGCTGTCGGAAGGGGCGGCGCTGCGGCGTGACGGGGCGGACGTGGTGATCGCGATCGTCGAAACGCACGGCCGGGCCGAAACAGTGGCGTTGACGCGGGGACAGGAGATCGTGCCGCGCGCCGCGATCGTTCATGAAGGGCGGACGCTGAGCGAGATGGACCTTGATGCCGTGCTCGCGCGCGCGCCCCGCCTCGCCCTCGTCGACGAGCTGGCGCATACCAACGCCCCCGGCAGCCGCCATCTCAAGCGGTTTCAGGATGTCGAGGAGCTGTTGGCGGCGGGGATCGACGTCTATTCCACGGTCAATATCCAGCACGTCGAAAGCCTCAACGATGTGGTGGCAAGCTTCACCCGGGTCCGCGTGCGCGAGACGGTGCCCGACCGCATCCTGGAGGCCGCCGAGATCGAGGTGGTCGATATCCCGCCCGACGAGCTGATCGAACGGCTGAAGGCGGGCAAGGTCTATCTGCCGCAGGAGGCGACGCGGGCGCTCGGCCATTTCTTCTCCAAGTCGAACCTGTCGGCACTGCGCGAGCTGGCGCTGCGCCGCGCCGCGCAGGCGGTGGACGCCCGCATGCTGGAGCATGTCCGCAGCCTCGGCGTCGGCGGCACCTGGGCGGGGGGCGAGCGGATCGTCGTCGCTGTCTCCGAGCTGCCGGGGGCGGACGGGCTGGTGCGCGCCGCCAAGCGCGTGGCCGATGCGCTGAAGGCGCCATGGACCGCGCTTTTTATCGAGACGCCGCGCACCGCCCATTTCACCGACACGCAGCATGGCCGCATCGCCGCCGCGATGACGCTGGCGACACAATTGGGCGGGGCGGTGGCGACGGTGCCCGCCGCCAGCGTGACCGCCGGGATACAGGGCTTCCTCGCCGATGCGCGAACGACGCAGCTCGTCGTCGGCAAGTCCAAGCGGTCGCGCTGGTTTGAGCTGCGCCACGGCTCCGTGGTCGATCGCCTCGTGCGGGATACGCCGGGCGTGACCGTCCATGTCGTGCCGGTCGAGGAGGAGGCGCAAGCGGATCGCCACGTTGCCCGCGCGACGGGCGGCGCGCGGGGCTGGGGGGCACCCGCGGGCTATGCGATCACGCTTCTGGCGGTCGCGGCGGTGACGGGCCTCGCCAGCGCGCTGTTCCATGTGCTGAACCTCGGCAACGTCGCGCTGCTTTATCTGCTGCCCGTGATGGCGGCGGCCAGCCTGTACGGCCTGCGCACCGGGCTGTTCGCCGGCATCGCCTCCAGTCTGGCCTATAACTTCTTCTTTCTGCCGCCCACCGGCACGCTCACCGTCAACAATCCCGAGAACGTCGTCTCGATCCTGGTGCTGCTGGGCATCGCCATCGCCACCAGCCAGTTGACCGGCCGGGTGCGGGCGCAGGCGGACATCGCGGCGGCTAGCGCCCGCACCAACGCCACGCTCGCCGGTTTCCTCCGCCGCCTGTCCGGCATCAACGATGCGGAGGAGGCGGCGCGTGTGATCTGCGAGGACATCCGCCGCCTGTTCGACGTGCAGGTGGTCCTGCTTGCCCGGCGGGACGGTGCGGTGACGGTGCAGACCGCGACCAGCCCGGACTATCGGCTCGACACGATGGATCTGGCCGCCGCGACATGGGCGTTCGATACGGGCACCGCCACCGGCAAGGGATCCGGCACGCTCGCCGCCTCCGAATGGCTGTTCCAGCCGCTGAAGGCGGGGGAGCGGCCGCTGGCGGTGCTGGGGATCAGCCGCGCTGCGGCGGGAGAGCCCGTGCGGGCCGACCAGCTTCCGCTGCTTACCAGTCTGATCGATCAGGCGGCACTCGTGCTTGAGCGGCTGCGGCTGGAGATGGAGATACGCGATGTCGATGCCGTCCGCACCCGCGACCGGCTGCGGCAGGCCCTGCTGTCTTCGGTCAGCCACGATCTGCGGACCCCGCTGACCGCCGTGATCGCCGCCGCGAATGAACTGGATCATGGCGCGACCCCGGAACTGGTCGGCACGATCAAGGCGGAATCGGCCCGCCTCAATCGTTTCGTCGCCAACCTTCTCGATATGGCGCGGGTGGAGGCGGGGGCGCTGAAGCTCAACGTCGAGCCGGTCGATCTGAGCGATGCGGTGGCCAGCGCGTCGCACGATGCCCGGCGCGCGCTGGAAGGCCATCCGCTGCGGCTGGACGTGCCGCCCGATCTGCCGCTGGTGCGCGCCGATCCACAACTCCTCCATCACTGCCTGCTCAATCTGCTCGACAACGCCGGGCGCTACGGCGATCCCGATACCGAGATCGTGATCGAGGGGCGGCATGGCTACGGACAGCTGCGCCTGGCGGTGCTCGACCGGGGGCCGGGCCTGCCCGTCGGCCGCGAAACGGAAGTGTTCGAGACGTTCCGCCGCCTCGAAGGCTCCGATCGGGCGATCGGCGGCACGGGCCTCGGCCTCGCCATCGTCAAGGCGTTCGCCGAGGCGATGGGGATGGGGGTGGAGGCGGGCAATCGCCCGGATGGCGGCGGCGCCTCCTTCGCCCTCCTCTTCCCCTCGGCCCTGATCGTGCGCGGCATCGCGCCGGATGAGACCTGATCCCATGCCCACCGACATCCTCGTCATCGACGACGATCCCGCGATCCGCCGGCTTTTGCGCAACACGCTGGAACGCGCCGGCTATACCGTGATCGAGGCGATGAACGGGCGCGAGGCGCTGGCACAGGCCGCCGCCCGGCGGCCGCCCGCGATCCTTCTCGATCTCGGCCTGCCCGACCGCGACGGGCTGAGCCTCGTCCCCCTGCTGCGCGCGGCGAACGATGTCGTCCTACTCGTCGTTTCCGCGCGCGATGCGACGGAGGAGAAGGTGGCCGCGCTCGATCTCGGCGCGGACGATTATGTGACGAAGCCGTTCGATACGGAAGAACTGCTCGCCCGCCTGCGCGTGGCGCTGCGGCATCGCAAGGCTTTCGATGCCGGCCCGGGGATCGTGACACGCGGCGACCTCATGATCGACCTCGATCACCGCACCGTGCGCCGTGGCGGAGAGGAACTGCATCTCACCCGCAAGGAGCATGACGTGCTGGCGGTACTCGCCCGCCATATCGGGCGGGTGGTGACGCACGAACGGATCATCTCGGTCGCCTGGGGCGGCGAGGAGGATCCGCGCATCGAATATCTCCGCATCGTGATCCGCAATCTGCGCCAGAAGCTGGAGGCGCCCGGCCCGGTCGGCAGCGTGATCAGCAACGAGCTTGGCGTGGGCTATCGTCTACGGGCGGAAGCGTAGCCCCTCGCCCGGGCCCAGGCGGCATCTTATGGTGCATGGATGCCACTGGCGGGTGGACGCCTGACAGGAAACGGGTAGCTCCCGCCATCCGCCGATCGGCTTCGTATTTTGAAGTTGGCGCGCCCGGAACGATTCGAACGTCCGACCCTCAGATTCGTAGTCTGATGCTCTATCCAGCTGAGCTACGGGCGCGTTGGAGGGGCTATTAGTCGGGGGTTTCGATCGGCGCAACCCCGTTGCGGTGATTAATCCGTATGCCTAGACCTTGAGAATGACTTTTCCGCTTTCCTCCCGTCTGGCGGTCCTCGCCATGCTGTCGCTTTCCGCCTGCGGGGGTGTCGGCTCCTATCCGTCGCTGGCGCCGCGGCCGATCGAACGGGCCGAAACCGCGACGACGCCGGAAGCGACGCCCGCCGCTCTAGATCCGGCGGTCGGCGCGGAGGTGACGGCGCTTCTCGCGCAGGCGGAGCGGGGCGAGGCGGCGATGACGGCGGCCGTTCGCACCGCTTGCCCGGCCATTGCGCGCGGGGCGGGGGCGTCGCAAGGAAGCGAGGCGTGGATCGCGGCGCAGCAGGCGATCTCCGCCATCGAGGCCTCGCGTCGCGATACGGCCATCGCACGCGAAAGCATCGAGGCGCTGGTGCTCGATCAGGCCCGCGCCGCCGAAGATCGGGCACGTCCGGTTGATCTGTCCGCCTTGCTCGCGGCATCGGATACGATCGCGGCGCGTGACACGGCGCAGGAAAGCCGGTTGCAGGCGATACGCCGGGGCGACTGTACCACCTGAGCGACCGGTCTAGCGCTCGATCATCTCCCGGATGCGGGTCGAAAGGGCGTCGATGGCGAAGGGCTTGGTGATCATCTCCATGCCTTCGTCCAGAAATCCGCCGCGCACCGCCGCTTTCTCCGCATAGCCGGTGATGAACAATATCGGCAGGCCGGGCAGGCGATCCCGCGCGATCTCCGCCACCTGCCGCCCGTTCAGGCCGGGCAGGCCGACATCGGTGACGAGCAGGTCGATCCGTGGCATCGTTTCGATGAGGGGGAGCGCCGCCCGCCCGTCCGCCGCCTCGCGCACCGCATAGCCCAAGGTCTGCAGCACATCGACGACGAGCATCCGCACAGCGGGATCATCCTCGACCAGCAACACGCACTCGCCCGCCTCGGCCTGTGCTAGCGGGGTGACGGCGCGGGAGGCGCCGGCTGCCTCGGCATCGGCGCGGGGCAGATAGAGCCGTACCGTGGTGCCATGGCCCTCTTCGGAATAGATGCGGACATGCCCGCCGGACTGTTTGGTGAAGCCGTAGATCATCGACAGGCCGAGCCCCGTCCCCTGACCGATCGGTTTGGTAGTGAAAAACGGATCGAAGGCCTTGGCGATCACCGTGGGAGACATGCCCGCGCCCGTATCGGAGACGCTGACGACGACGTAATCGCCCGCCGCCAGGTCGTCCGCCAGCGCGGTGGCGGCAAGGCCATCCAGCGTCTGATTGATCGCTTCGATCGTCAGCAGGCCGCCATCCGGCATCGCATCCCGCGCGTTGATAGCGAGATTGAGCAACGCGCTTTCGAGCTGATTGGCATCGGTGCGGGCGGGCCACGGATCGGCGTGCAGCCGCACCTCCAGCCCGGCGCTTTCCCCCAAAGTGCGCCGCAGCAATTCCTCCATGCCGGTGACGAGCTGTCCGACATCGACCGATCGCACGTCCAGCGACTGGCGGCGCGAAAAGGCGAGCAGGC
This sequence comes from uncultured Sphingomonas sp., assembly GCA_913775025.1. GTDB lineage: Bacteria > Pseudomonadota > Alphaproteobacteria > Sphingomonadales > Sphingomonadaceae > Alterirhizorhabdus. Next base: position 5,116 of record CAJYJW010000047.1, read on the forward strand.
GCTGGGTCAGACCGGCCGCGCGCTGGGCGGAGGTCGTCGCGGCGTCCATGTAACGATCGACGCGATCATAGCGCTCACTCGCTATGTCGCGCCGCATCATGTCCAAAGAACCGATGACCCCCGTCAACATGTTATTGAAGTCGTGGGCGATGCCGCCGGTCAGCTGGCCTACCGCCTCCATCTTCTGCGATTGGCGCAGTCGTTCCTCGATGGCGTGCTGCTCAGTCAGGTCGCGACCGACGATATGGAACATATCGCCCTCCGGCACCGCATCCCAGGAGATGATACGGTATCCGCCATCGGACGCGTGGAGACGATTGGTGAAATTGCTGACCACTTCCCCCCGGGCCAGCCGTGTCATCGCCTCCGTGGTCGGGGCGTGATCGGCGGGCACGATGAAATCATGGAAGGGGCGCGCCAGCAGTTCCGCCTCGGTGCGTCCTAACAAACGCTGCCACGCCGGGTTCACCTCCTTCAGATAGCCGTCCTGGCCCGCGCTTCCCATCAGGTCGCTGGTGGTTTCCCACAGACGGTCGCGTTCGACCGTGCGGATCTTGACCTCCTCCGCCAGCCCCTGCGCCCGCGTTTCGAGCTGCCGTAGCAGCGATCGGACCTCCGTCTGGTCCAGCATGGCGCCGATCATGCGGGTGGCGCGGCCCGTTTCGTCGCGGATCACGAAACCGCGATCCTTGATGTCGGCATAGGTGCCGTCGGCGCGCAGGAAACGATAGGTGTCGCTCCAGTCGCTGGCTGTGCCGTCGATCACGGCATGGATGTTGGCGGCCACGCGATCGCGATCGTCCAAGTGAATATGATCGATCCACCATGCGCCGGTCGGGTCGATCGCATCGCCGACATGTCCGTAAGCGGTGGTCATAGCCTCGTTCCAGACAACCGTGTCCTGAACGAGATCCCAATCCCAGATCGCGTCGTTCGTGGCGCGGGCGGCAAGGCGCAATCGTTCTTCCGTCTGCGCAAGATCCAGCAGCGCACGGCGGTTGTCGGTCACGTCCTGCACGGTGCCGATCAGCCGTGTCGGCGTCTCTCCCGCGAAGAAGGCGAGACCGTTGGCGAGGATGTGCCGTTCAAGCCCGTCCTCGATGCCGATCGTGCGATATTCGCTGAAGAAGGTGTGATCGCCCGCCGGATCCAGCGCGGCCATCACCGCGGCGGCGGCGGCTTCCCGGTCCTCCGGGTGCAGGCCGGCGAGAAAGGTGCCCTCGTAGCTCACCGGCTTGCCGGGGCCGACGCCGAACAGCACGCGACACCGATCATCCCACGTCAACCGATCGCTCCCCGGCCGATAGTCGAACCGGCCGAGTTGCGCGGCGTTGGTCGCCAGCTCAAGCTCCTCCCGGCTCATCTCCAGCGCGCGGCGGTTCTCATGCTCGGCAGTGATGTCGCGCAGGCTTTTAACGTATCCAGGCTGCCCCTCGCCGATCAGCGGCGTGACGGCGCCGTGCGCGAAGAAGCGGCTGCCGTCCTTGCGCAGATGCCATCTCTTGTCCGCGACGCGGCCTGTCTCGCGGGCGGCGGCCATCTCCTGCAGCGGGTGGCCCTCGGCCCGATCCTCCGGCGTGAAGATGCGGCCGAGAGACGCGCCGATCATCTCCGCCTCGGTCCAGCCGAACAAGGTTTCGGCGCCGCGGCTCCACGCCGTCACGCGGCCGGCCTCATCGATACTGATGATCGCGCTGTCGATCGCGCTGTCGATGACGTGGCGATAATGCCGCTGCGTATCGTCCGCCACGCGGATCGCCCGGGCCTCGCTTTCCGTCGCGCGGCGGGTCTCGATCATCTTCGTCACCTGCCGGCCGAGGATGGCGAGGCCGTCCCGCTGGGGCTGGCTCAACCCTTCCGGGCGCGGCTTGGTGTCGATCGCGCACAGGCTGCCCAAGGGCGCGCCGTCGCTGGTGACGAGGGGCGCGCCCGCATAGAAACGGAGCGCGGGAGCCTCGCGCACCAGCGTCATGTCGCAGGTGCGCGGATCGGCGGCGAGATCGGTGATCTCAAGCAACCCGTCGCCCGTGATCGCGAGGGAGCAGACAGAGGTATCGCGCGCGGTCTGGCAGGTCTCGACCCCCGAGGCCGCCTTGAACCACTGGCGATCGCGATCCACCAGCGAGACGAGCGCGATCGGCGTGTCGCAAAGGATACGGACGAGCGCGACCGCATCATCGAACGCCGGTTCGGGCGGCGTATCGAGAATGGACAATCTGGCAAGGGCGGTAAGTCGGTCGTCTTCCGTCATGACCTGGGGCGGTGATACATCATTGATTTAGGATACACGAAAGGTGTTAACGCGGCGACCCCGTATAAGAGCCGTACCCTAGTCATAGACGCGCACCATCGCGCGCCGCAGCATCCGGTCCTCTAGCGAATAGTAAAGCGCTATCCCATCCGCCTCCATCACCGTGGCGGCGGCGAAGGCGATATCGGTGGCGGTGCGATCCTTCGCGGGCGGCGGCATCAGCATCGGCTCGATGCCCCGGCCCGTCACGCGCGTGAAATCCGGGGCGAAGCTGATCCAGCCTATCCGCCAGCGCGCATCGTGGGTCGCGCCATTGTAGAACATCACCGGATCGTGGCCGTCCACCTGTATGATCGGCCCGGTGGAAAGGTGCCAATTGTCCCAACCCTCCTCGCGGATGCCGAACGGATCGGGCAGGACGGTCCAGGGGCCTTCTGGTGCGGGGCCGTGCGCCATGCCGATGCGGGATGCATCGTTGGCGGCATATTCATAGAACAGCCGCCAGCTGCCGTCTGCGGCCTGCGCCAGCGTCGCCTCCTTGATGTTGCCCTCTCCCGGCGGGGCCTGCAGCATCACCGCGCGCTTGGTGAGCGACGTCAGCGTGGCGCCCGTCGCGAGCAACAGCGAGCCTTGCGTTCGGGCCGCATCGACACCGGTATAATAAACGAGATAGCCGTCCGCCGTGCGCTGCACGGTCGGGTCCTCGCAGCCGCCCGCGTCGCTGGGGTCGGGTCCGGGGGGCACGACGAGCCCGTCGGCCATCGTGAAATGCAGGCCGTCCCGGCTGCTGCCGCCGACGATCAGGCCGGTGGGATCGTTCGGCCCAAGCGGGTTCGGTACGCCGCGCACCAAGGCGCGGTAGAGCCCGTCCTCCTTCCACACGAACGGGCTCATCAGATCCATCCCGTCGAGCGGCGATCCGGCCGCGACAGTCACCGTGTCGAGACGCTCCACGACATAGGCCGGCATGTCAGGCCCCCTGCGCGACGGTGAGCGACAGCGCGCCATCGATCACGACGGTGGTGCCGGTGATATAGTCCGCCGCCGGAGACAGAAGAAAGGTCACGAGCGCCGCCACCTCTTCCGGCTGGCCCGCGCGGCCCCACGGGATCGCCTTTTCCTTTGCCGCCCGCTCCGCCGGATTGTCGAGCGCGGACTGGTTCATCGGTGTCAGGATCATTCCGGGCGCGACGCCGTTCACCGCGATGCGGCGGGGCGCCAGTTCCAGCGCCAGCGTTGCGGTCAACTGGGCGAGCCCGCCCTTTGCCGCATCATAATCGACGCCGCCGGGGCGCGGTGCGCGTTCGTGGATGGAGGAGATGTTGACGATCCGGCCGCCCTGATCCTTCGCCTCCAACGCCCGCACGAAGCGACGACAGGTCAGGAACGGGCCATAGAGATCGGAGCGCACGACGCGATCGAACTGGGCAAGCGCCATGTCCGCCAGCATCACCCCGCTCATGTTGAGGCCGGCGGAGTTGACGAGCATCCGGGCCGGGCCGAACGCCGCCTCGGCGGTGGCGAAGAGATGCTCCACGGCGGACTCGTCGCCGACGTCCGCCTGCACGGCGATCGCACGAGTTGTGTCCCCGATCGATCGCGCGACCGCCTCCGCCGCCGCCTGATCGTGATAGTAAGTCAGCACCACACGCGCGCCGGCGGCCCCCAGCGCCTTGGCGCAGGCCGCGCCGATGCCGGATTCACCGCCCGTTACGATCGCCGTCTTGTCGTAGAACATGTCTGACCTCCGCCGCGCGGGGGCAAGCGCATGAGGCGCGATAGGGTTGCGTCCGATCGCGCGGCGTTACGCGATTGTCATGGGGTGCGCCCTGCGTGAGCGAGCGCGATCAGCCCGTCGACGTCGATATGGCGTTCCAGCGTGTCGGCGATGCCGTCCAGCGCGGCGTCGATCGCGGCGGCGTGATCCGGCCCGCTTGCCCCCGCACCCAGCCGGGCGAGCCAGGCGCGGCGTTGCGCGGCCAAGCCGAACAGGCCGTGGACATAGGTGCCGGAGACGAGCCCGTCCGCGCTGGTCGCGCCATCCGCCCTGCCGCCCGCCAGCAGGGCGAGCGGGCGGCGGGTGCCGGATCCGGTGGTGCGGCCGATATGCATCTCATACCCCTCAAACGGTGCGCCTAGCGCCTCGCCCGTCGCGGCCGTCAGCGTCTTGGTCCCGCCGAGCACGGTTTCCACGTCGAGCAGGCCTAGTCCGTCGACGCCGCCCGCCGGCCCTTCCATGCCATCGGGATCGACCAGCCGGCGGCCGAGCATCTGATAGCCGCCGCACAGGCCCAGCACCGGCCGCCCCCGCCTGTGATGCGCACGAATGTCCACATCCCACCCTTCGGCGCGAATGAAGGCGAGGTCGGCGATCGTCGCCTTCGATCCCGCCAGGATGATCAGGTCCGCTTCCGCCGGGATCGGACGTCCGGGTGGCACCATCATCAGCGCCACGTCCGGCTCAAGGCGGAGCGGATCGAGATCGTCGAAATTGCTGATGCGGGGCGTGATCGGGCAGGCGATCGTAACGCGCGCATCGCCGGGGCGGGCGGGGCGTTCGAGGATCACCGCATCCTCGCTCGGCAGGCGGGCGGCCTGCGGTAGGAACGGCACCACGCCGTAGCCCCGCCAGCCGGTCATCCGTTCGATCGCGCGATAGCCGTCGTCGAACAGCGCCGGATCGCCGCGGAACCGATTGATGAGGAAGCCATGGATCATCGCAGCGTCCGCCGGATCGATCACCGCGCGCGTACCGGCCAGCGCCGCGATCACGCCGCCGCGATCGATATCGCCGATCAGTACCACCGGCACGTGCGCGGCGCGGGCGAAACCCATGTTGGCGATATCACCTGCCCGCAGATTGATCTCGGCCGGCGAGCCGGCGCCTTCGACCAGCACGATATCGGCCTCGCGTTCCAGCCGGACGAAGCTTGCCAGCACTTCATCCAACAGCCCTGCGCGCCCTTCGCGCCAGCGTGCGGCGGCGAGCGTGCCGCGCACCTGCCCGCGCACTACCAGTTGTGATGTCCGGTCGCCCTGCGGCTTCAGCAGCACCGGGTTCATGTCGACCGACGGGGGCACCCGCGCGGCGACCGCCTGCGTCGCCTGCGCGCGACCAATCTCACCGCCGCACGGGGTGACGGCGGCGTTGTTCGACATATTCTGCGGCTTGAACGGACGCACCGACAGGCCGCGATTGGCGAGCGCCCGCGCCAACCCTGCCACAAGCACGGACTTGCCGACATCAGAGCCGGTGCCTTGCAGCATCAGCGCCGCCATGGGTGGCCGTCCGTATCGGATATCGCGATGGGGAGTGAACGCGTCATGATCTCGCGTTCACCTCCTTGTGGGCGCCGGCGCAAGCCCTCAGCGGGCCGACAGGCTCACATCAGTCGATCATTTCCGCGACGAGCCGGCGCAGCGTATCGCGGCAGATGGGTGCCGCCATCCTCTCGGTGGTCAGATATGGCGGTCGGGTCGGTCGGTCGGGGGACGCGGCCCGACGGGGGAGGGAGGTATGCATCTTACTCCGCGAGACATGTTTGGTTGGAAAGGCGCTGTTGTCCGGCCGTATATTTGGCCATGGTTACTAACATCCAAACGGCGCGTAATACTCACCGTTCCTTCGGCTCGCCGCATGTTCTGAATTAAAACCGCGCAGGCGGGATCGATTACGTTAACGCGTCGTTTGCACGCGGAACTATCGACTTCTGCTCCGAGGCCCCAATGCTCATCCGCGCCGGATATCATCTCGAATTCGCCACCGACACGCCGAGCGCGATGTTGGCGTTGCTCAATATCCACCCTTCGCGCAATCGCGATCTGCGGACCCCGCACAGGATCGAAACCTCGCGCGATGTGCCGACCTATGATTTCATCGACGGGTTCGGCAACGTCTGCACGCGACTGACCGTGCCGGCGGGCGGGCTGGAGCTGAAGGCCGATTTCGTGATCGAGGACAGCGGCGAGGTCGATCGCCGCGCGCCGGACGTGCCGGTAACTCCGGTCAGCGATCTGCCGGAGGATGTGCTCGTCTACCTGATGGGCAGCCGCTACTGCGAGACACAGGCGTTGATGCAGCCTGCCTGGGCGATGTTCGGCCATATCGAATCCGCGCGGGATCGCCTGGAGGCAATCGTCGACTGGGTGCACAACCATCTGACGTTCGGCTATCAGTTCGCCCGCAGCGACCGCACCGCCTGGAACGGCTATCAGGAGCGGGTCGGCGTGTGCCGCGATTTCGCGCATCTCGCCGTCACGCTGTGCCGTTGCATGAATATTCCGGCGCGTTACGCCACGGGCTATCTCGGCGATATCGGCGTGCCGGCGGTCGACGCGCCGATGGACTTCAGCGCCTGGTTCGAGGCGTATGTCGGCGGCGACTGGTATACCTACGACGCGCGGCACAACCGGCCCCGCATCGGCCGCATCCTGATGGCCCGTGGGCGCGATGCGACGGATACTGCGTTGACGACCGTGTTCGGCCCGGCATGGCTGAAGCGGTTCGACGTGCACACGGACGAGGTGCAGTCGACCGATCTCGCTCCGATCGGCTTCCAGCCGGCGCTGCGATTGGCTGCCTGACACGGCAGACCCGACGCTTATCGTGTCATTATTTCCAACGATGGCCCCGTTCCCCCGATTGCGGGGAACGGGGCCTCGCTATAGGCGGGCCGCCGATGGCTACGGCGATCTACCCTCAAGGCTTCGGGCAACCCGCGTCGCGGCGGCAGCGGATCGCATCCTTTTCGCTGGCGATGGCCGTCACGGCGTTGCTGCTGCTTATGCTGTTCACGCTCGCGCCATCGCCGACCAAGGCCCCGCCTAAACGTACCCCGGCGACGTTCACGCTGCTGCCGGATTCGATCGTCGCCGACAAGGACGATAGTCGTGCGGCGACGGAGCGGCCGCGGACCACGGCCGCCGCCCGGCCCCGCCCTCGGCCCGTGCCCCGCACGCCTGCGCCGCCGCGGGCGGACGTCACGAGCCCGTTGCCGCCGCCGCCGCTCAACATGATCCTGATGGATCGCAAGAGCTTCGCTGCGACGGACATCGCCCGCATGCCATCCGCTCCGGCGGACGACAGCCGGGGGACCGCCGATGCCGGCACCGATCGCAGCGGGGACAGCCAGCTCGCCAACGGCAGGGGGCCGGGCGGCGAGCCGCTTTACAACGCGGAATGGTATCGCCGCCCCTCCAGCGGCGATCTTGCCGGCTATGGCTATAGCAAGGGGCCGGGCGTCGGCTTCGGTGAGATCGCCTGCCGCACCGCCCCCAATTATCGCGTGATCGATTGCGTCGAGATGGCCCAGACACCCGGGTCCGGCCTCGCCGGGATCGTGCGGGATGCGTCCCCCCGCCTGCGCGTGCGCCCTCCGCGCATCGGCGGGCGTCCGCTGGTCGGCAGCTGGGTATTGATCCGTATCGATTATCTAGACGGCAAGCCCGGCTGACGCATCACACCCGGTAACGCGCTTCCGTAATGTCCAGCTCGCGCACCAGGCGCGTCGCCGTTTCGCTCGCGATCGCGCGCTGGCGGGCGAGGCGGAAGATGGTGTTGCGCTCGGCAGTCAGCCCGGCGAGGCGCATCGCACGCTCCGCCTTGTCCTGCGTCTTCGCTTCCGCCGGATCGCGCTGGGTGCGGCTTTCGATACGATCGCGGTAGAGGTTCATCACCCGCGCGCCGGCATCGACGAAGAGGTCGGCATCCGCGCGTCCATCGGCCAGCTTGTGCTGCGCGCGCTCCACCGCCGCGATCGCCGCCTCCGCCGCCGCCACGCGGGCACGATCCTCCTCCGCCAGGCGGGAGGGTTCGGGCGGCATGGCGAGCCCGCGCAGCAGCAGCGGCAGGCCGACGCTGGCGATCACCAACGAGACGATGATGACGCCGGCGGCCAGAAACACCGCCAGATCGCGCGCGGGAAAGGGAGTGGTCCCGTCCGCCAGCGCCAGCGGCAGGGTGAGGACGCCTGCCAGCGTGATCGCCCCGCGAACCCCGGCGAAGGACATCGCCGCCACAAGCCGCCAGTCCGGCCGCTTCAAGCCAGCGCCGCCGCCCTGCCGAAACAGCGTGAGCCGCAGCGACACCCACACCCAGGAAAAGCGCAGCGCCGCCAGCCCTGCGACGATGGCGATCACATAGAGCCCCAGCCACCACGGCTCGCTATGGCCGGTCAGGCGCACCGTATCGACCGCGCCCGCCAGAATGATCGGCAACTGCTCGCCCAGCAGCACGAAGATGATGCCGTTCAGGGTGAACTGGATGGTATCCCACACGGAGTTGCGCCGCATCCGGGTGGCGGCCATCGTCTGGCGGGAGATTTCGGCGTAGGTCATCGTCACCCCCGCCGCGACGGCCGCGAGAATGCCGGAGCAGTGCATATGTTCGGCCAGCAGATAGGCTCCGAACGGGATCAGCAGGCTGACGAGGATCTGCGATCCCGTTTCCTCGCCGTAGCGGCGGGATATCCATGCCTTGGCGCGGGTCGCCGCCAGCGTGACGGCGACCCCCACCGCAAGGCCGCCCCCCGCCACCCAGACGAAACTAAGGGCCGCCCCCGTGACCGAAAAGCTGCCGGTCAGCACGGCGGCGACGGCGAAGCGCAGGCAAACGAGGCCGGTGGCGTCGTTCAGCAACGACTCGCCTTCCAATATATGCATCATCCGCTTCGGGATCGGCACGCGCGCGGCGATGGCGGATACCGCGATCGGATCTGTCGGCGATACGACGGCGGCCAGCGCGAAGGCGACCGCCAGCGGCATCGCCGGGATCATCCAGTGGATGAAGAAGCCCATGCCCACCACGGTCAGCAGCACCAGCCCGAGCGCCAGTTCCGCCACGGTCGATATGTCCTTGAGCAGTTCGTCCTTCGGGATGCGCCAGCCGTCCAGAAACAAAAGCGGCGGGAGGAAGAGCAGCAGGAACAACTCGGGATCAAGCTCCACCCGGTATCGCGCGACAAGGCCGACGGCGGCGCCGAGCGCGATCTGCACCAGCGGGGTCGGGATCGCGACCGGCAACATCCGGGCGATACCGCCGCTCACGACAACGGCGAGCAGCAGGATGAGGACGATCGAGACGGTTTCCAAACCTGACGCTCCGATACCCTTGGGGATGATTCCCGTTCTAAGGACAGGAGTTGGCCGGACAACCCATTGGACAGGATTTGATATATTAGCGATGCCAGCACGTTATGCCGCGGCGTTATCGATTCCCAGCTCGCCGAGCTTGCGGTACAGCGTCGAGCGACCGATGCCGAGGCGGCGGGCGACCTCCGTCATGCGCCCGCGATAGTGGCCGATGGCGAGGCGGATCACATCGGCCTCGATCGCCTCCAGCGTGCGTAGATGACCGTTCGCTTCGAACAGGGTGACGCCCGCCGCCCCGCCGATCACATCGGGCAGGCGGCCGATCGCGGGGGTGGCCCGCGCGATCTGCGGAAAATCCGTTGCGGTCAGCGCATCTCCCTCGCAAAGCACGGCGGCACGGAACAGGGTGCTCTGCAACTGCCGGACGTTGCCGGGCCAATTATAGCCCATCAGGACATGCAAGGCATCCTCGGTCAGCCCGAGCGGACGCATGCCGGGCTGCAGCGCGATCCGGGTCAGCAGGTGACGCGACAGCGCGGGAACATCGCCCAGCCGGCGGCGGAGCGGCGGCACGGTCACATGCACCGTCGTGAGCAGGCGATAAAGGTCCTCGCGAAAGCGGGCGGTCGCCACGTCGTCGGGCAGCGGGTGGCTGGTGGCGGCGATGATGCGGACATCGCACTGCACCATGCCGCGCGCGCCCAGCGGCTGCACCTCGCCCGTGTGCAGAAAGTGCAGCACCCGTTCCTGGACCGCAAGGGGCAGGGCGTTCACTTCATCGAGCAGCAAGGTGCCGCCGTCCGCTTCCTGGAAACTGCCGGCGCGGCGCTCGAACGCGCCGGTGAAGGCGCCCTTCTCATGGCCGAACAGTTCCGATTCGATCACGTTCGCGGCGACGGCGGTGCAGTCGACCACCACGAAAGGCTTATGTGCGCGCTGGCTCGCGGCGTGCACCGCGCGCGCGATCGCCTCCTTGCCGACGCCGCTCTCCCCCTCGATCAGCAAGGGGGTGCGGGCGCGCGCGGCCTTTGCGGCAATGGCCAGCGCGGCGCGAAAATCCGGCGCGGAGCCGACGATCTCATCGAAGCCGAGGCTATAACCGATCTTCTCCGTCAGCGGACGCAACTCGCCGCCGGCGCGTCGCTCGATCGCGGCATCAAGTGCCTCGGCAAGCCGTTTGCCCGTCAAGGGCTGCACCAGAAAATCGGCGGCGCCGACGCGCATCGCCTCGACCACGCCCGATACGGTGGCGGAGGCGGCAAGCAGCAGCACCGGCAGCTGGGGGGCAGCCTCCTGCAGCGCCTCGACCGTGCCGGGGCATGACAGGCTGGAGGCCTGGCAATCGACCAGCGCGGCCTCGATTCGGTGCCCGTCGCGAGCGAGAATGGCGAGCGCGGCGGCGGCGTCTCCAGCGACGGTCGTCCGCCAGCTGGCACGCGCTGCCGCTACGGAAACCTGACGCACCTGCGCGGGGCCATCCCCGACCATCAGCAGGTTGCGTGTCGCGTCCCTTGCCATTCCCAACCCCGCCTGTACCCATTTGGCACGATGGCGATAGCCGACGCCAGGTAAACCCCTGATTAAGTCGATAGCCGCACGAGGCCGCATCAATACTTGAGGGGCCGGTGTGCCGCAGCTACAGGGATGAGGAATCACGCTGAGGGGAGCTAAGATGGCGGGCGAGAAAATGGAGCTGAAGGCTCATGAGGGGACCTATGCGGGCTTCCTCACCCTGCTGAAGGTGGGCACCGTCATATCGGCGATCGTCGCCGGCGTCGTCGTCCTCCTGATCGCCAACTGAGCCGGCCGTGAAGATCGCTGTCCTCAAGGAAGCGGCGCACGGCGAGCGCCGGGTCTCGGCCACGCCTGAAACGGTGAAGAAGTTCATCGGCCTTGGCGCCACCATGGCGGTGGAGCAGGGGGCGGGTGAAACCGCCTCCATCTCCGACCAGGCCTATGCCGATGCCGGCGCCACGGTGGCGGATCGCGCCTCGGTCCTGTCCGGCGCGGACATCATCTTCGGCGTGCAGGGGCCGGATCCCGCATCGCTTACGGGCGCGAAGCCGGGCGCGTGGCTCGCCGCCGGCCTCAATCCCTTCGGGGAGCGCGCGCGGGTGGATAGCTATGCCGCCGCCGGCATCGAGGCGCTGGCGATGGAGTTCATGCCGCGCATCACGCGTGCGCAGTCGATGGATATCCTGTCCTCGCAGTCCAACCTCGCGGGCTACAAGGCGGTGCTGGACGGGGCGGCCGAATATGGCCGTGCCTTCCCGATGATGATGACGGCGGCGGGTACGGTGTCGGCCGCGCGCGTTTTCGTAATGGGCGTCGGCGTGGCCGGGCTACAGGCGATCGCGACGGCGCGGCGGCTGGGCGCGCAAGTGTCCGCCACCGACGTCCGCTCCGCCACGAAGGAACAGATCCAGTCGCTCGGCGCGAAGCCGATCTTCGTCGAGAATGTCGCCGGCATCGAGGGCGAGGGATCGGGCGGCTACGCCACCGAGATGTCGCCGGAATATCAGAAGGCGCAGGCGGAACTGGTTTCCAGCCACATCGCCAAACAGGATATCGTCATCACCACGGCGCTGATCCCGGGCCGGCCCGCGCCGCGCCTGATCTCCGATGCGCAGATCGCGACGATGCGGCCGGGTTCGGTCATCGTCGATCTGGCGGTGGAGAGCGGCGGCAATGTGGAGGGCGCGGTCGCCGGTGAGGTGGTCGAGCGGCACGGCGTCAAGATCGTCGGCCATCGCAACGTCGCCAGCCGGCTGGCGGCGGACGCCTCGGCGCTTTTTTCGCGTAACCTGTTCAACTTCCTGTCCGCTTTTTGGGACAAGGAGAAGGGCGGCCCCGTGCTGGATGCCGAAATCGGCGATGCCGTACGGCTGACGCAGGGCGGCAAGGTCGTCAACCAGCGGCTGCTGGGCTGATCCCGCCCCTCTGGGCGTAAGATAAATAGGGGGCGGGCATATGGACTTCATTTCGATCCTGTCGATCTTCGTATTGGCCTGCTTCATCGGCTTCTACGTCGTCTGGTCGGTCACGCCGGCGCTGCACACGCCGCTGATGGCGGTGACGAACGCGATCTCGTCGGTCATCATCGTCGGCGCGCTGATCGCCAGCGCCGCGCCCGGTTCGGTCACGTCGAAGTATCTCGGACTGGTGGCCGTCGTGTTCGCCAGCGTGAACATCTTCGGCGGGTTTGCCGTCACCGAGCGGATGCTGGCGATGTACAAGAAAAAAGAGCGCAAAGGTTGAGCCGGACGGCCGATCTTGACGACTATCGGGCGGGGGGACTGAACCGATGAATTACGATCACGCCACCGACGTGGCGCATGCGGGCGTGATGCCCGCCGTTGCCGAGCATCTGAGCGTACCAAGCTGGGCGGGCCTGGCCTATCTGGCCTCTGGCGTGCTGTTCATCCTCGCGCTGCGCGGGCTTTCCAGCCCGGTCAGCTCGCGTCGAGGCAATCGTTTCGGCATGATCGGCATGCTGATCGCGGTGGTAACGACGCTGATCCTGCACGGCACCGGCCTGATCGAGATTGCCATAGCCATCGCCATCGGCGGCGCGATCGGCTTCGTCACCGCGAAACGCATCGCGATGACGGACATGCCGCAGCTCGTCGCGGCGTTCCACTCGCTCGTCGGCATGGCGGCGGTGCTCGTCGCGATCGCCGCCTATCTCAACCCGGCCGCCTTCGGCATTATCGACCCGTTGACCGGCGAAATCCTGCACGTCAGCCGGATCGAGATGGGCCTCGGCGTCGCGATCGGCGCGATCACCTTCTCGGGCTCGGTCATCGCCTTCCTAAAGCTCAACGGCAACATGGGCGGCAAGCCGATCATGCTGCCCGGCCGGCACGTCATCAACATCGGCTTGTTGGCGCTGATCCTCGGGCTGGTCGGCTATTTCCTGACCGATCAGAGCGCCTGGGTGTTCCTCGTCATCACCGCGCTGTCGTTCCTAATCGGCTTCCTCCTCATCATTCCGATCGGCGGCGCGGACATGCCCGTCGTCGTCTCGATGCTGAACAGCTATTCGGGCTGGGCGGCCGCCGCGATGGGCTTCACGCTGCACAATTCGGCGATGATCATCACCGGCGCGCTGGTCGGCAGCTCTGGCGCGATCCTTAGCTACATCATGTGCAAGGCGATGAACCGCAGCTTCATCAGCGTGATCGCGGGCGGCTTCGGCGGGGATACCGGCGGCGCATCCGGCGGCGCGGCGGCGGTCGACCGGCCGTGGAAGCGCGGTTCCGCCGAGGACGCGGCGTTCCTGATGAAGCAGGCGGAGCAGGTCATTATCGTGCCAGGCTACGGCATGGCGGTGGCGCAGGCCCAGCACGCGCTGCGCGAGATGTGCGACCTGCTGAAAAAGGAGGGCGTGAAGGTGAAATATGCCATCCACCCGGTTGCGGGGCGCATGCCCGGCCACATGAACGTGCTGCTGGCCGAAGCCAACGTGCCCTATGACGAGGTGTTCGAGCTGGAAGATATCAACGGCGAATTCTCCCAGTCCGATGTCGCCTTCGTGATCGGCGCGAATGACGTGACCAACCCGGCCGCCAAGACGGACAAGTCCTCGCCGATCTACGGCATGCCCGTACTGGACGTGGAAAAGGCCAAGACGGTGCTCTTCGTGAAGCGTTCGATGGGCGGCGTGGGCTATGCCGGCGTGGACAACGACGTGTTCTATATGGACAACACGATGATGCTGCTCGCCGACGCGAAGAAAATGGTCGACGATATCGTCAAGGCGATGGCGCACTAAGCGCAGCCTTTCGGCGCGAAATAGGGGGCTTGCGATGCTGGTCGTGAGCCCTTTTTCTCGTCAGGGCGTAAATCTTAAAATTACAGTGCCCGCTTACGCCCAATTGCCGACATACGCCGACTCGCTATGATCCTCCGAAAGGAGGCATCGAGTGGAATGGCTAGCGCTGGTTTCGCCACCTCTAATCTGGATCAAGGCAGCATGGCTGTCGCCATACCTGCGGACGCATCGGCATCTTCTCTCGTGCATTTTGTCAGTTATTGCGGGCAGCCTTATGTTTGTTTCCCTGCGGGTGGACGCGCCGGACTTCCCCGTCCTGTTCGTCGCGGCGGCGGTGGCAATGGCGGCGATGTTCGTGGCTCTCTTTTTGCCTCCGGGTGCGTCGCGCGACAATCGGCCCACTCCTTAGCGAGGTGGTATCCGCAAAACCTGCCGTTCCGCTTTCCACCCATCCACTGTCGTTCTTTTATGCGTTCACGGCCTAGCCTACGTCCGTAAACGATAGCCTGTCCTAAAGATCCACGCGATCACCGCGACGCATCCGGCCATGAATGCCACCGTCAGTGCCGCGCTCGCACCGATGCCGACGTCGGCTTTGTCGTAGAAGGTCCAGCGCAGGCCGCTGACGAGATAGACGATGGGGTTGAATAGCGTCGCCGTGCGCCATGGTTCGGGCAGCATGTCGATCGAATAGAAGGTGCCGCCGAGGAAGGTCAGCGGCGTCACCACCATCAGCGGCACGATCTGCAGCCGCTCGAACCCATCCGCCCACAGGCCGAGGATGAAGCCGAACAGGCAGAAGGTGACCGCGATCAGCAACAGGAACCCTGCCATGAGGAAGGGATGCGCGATCTCGAACGGCACGAAGATGCGCGCCGTCGCCAGGATGATGAGCGCGAGGATCACCGATTTCGTGGCCGCCGCGCCGACATAGCCCAGCAGCACCTCCGCCGTACCGACCGGGGCGGTCAGCACCTCGTAGATCGTGCCGGTGAAGCGCGGCATGTATATGCCGAACGAGGCGTTGGCGATGCTCTCCGACAGGATGGTCAGCATCATCAGGCCGGGGATGATGTAGGCCCCGTAAGGCACCCCGCCAACCGTCTCCATCCGGCTGCCGATCGCCGAGCCGAACACGATGAAATAGAGCGAGGTCGTCAACACCGGCGTCAGGATGCTTTGGAACAGGGTGCGCCAGGTACGCGCCAGTTCGAACAGGTAGAGAGCGCGGATCGCGGTCCAGTTCATGCCCGCTTCTCCACCAGATCCACGAATATGTCCTCCAGAGAGCTGCGCCTGGCATCGAGCGTGCGGTAATCCACCCCCAGCGCGTCTAGTCGGCGGACGAGGGCGGCTAGGCCGCGCGCGTCATTCTCGGCGGCGGTGATCGTGTAGGCGAGGGTATGGCCGTCGTCCTCAAGCGCCAGCGGCCAATCCGCCAATTCGCCCGGAAGCGTCATCAGCGGCTCGCGCAAGGTAAAGCGGGCCTCGGTGCGGCCGAGCTTTTCCAACAAGGCGCGCTTCTCCTCGACCAGAATGAGGCGACCGCCGGTGATCACGCCGATGCGATCGGCCATCTCCTCGGCCTCCTCGATATAATGCGTCGTGAGGATGATGGTGACGCCGTCATCGCGCAGGTGGCCGATCAGCTTCCACATGTCGCGGCGCAGCTCCACATCCACGCCGGCGGTGGGCTCGTCTAGGAACAGGATGTCCGGCGGCATGAAGCGCCGCGTGCTGATCGCCAAGGCGCTGGCGCACGAGCCGGACATCCTATTCCTCGACGAGCCGACCGCCGGGGTCGACGTCGCGCTGCGCCGCGACATGTGGAAGCTGGTTCACGGCCTGCGGGAACGCGGCGTCACCATCATCCTGACGACGCATTACATCGA
>CAJYJW010000048.1 GCA_913775025.1 uncultured Sphingomonas sp.
GCGAACTGGATGAAGCACACGCTCGTGTCGTTCGATCAGGGCAAGGTATCGATCGATTACCGCCCGGTGCATGATTATACGCTCACCGACGAGGCCGAGTATATCAAGCCGAAGGCGCGCGTTTACTGATCGGGCGGCGGGTGGTTTTCCAGCGCCGTATATCACCGCGCCGCTTCGGTAGCCGATGATGTCCGGGGTTGGGGGAAACCGGCTGACCGCGCTTCTCCTTGCCGGCAACCGCCCCGGCGTGGATCCGATGGCGGCGATGTTCGGCGTGGAGGCGAAGGCCCTCGTACCGATCGGGGGCGAGGCGATGCTGTCCCGTGTTGCCCGCACGCTTGCGGGCCATCCCAAAATTGCGCGCGTCATTGTGCTGGCGCAGCACCCTGACAGGCTGACCGCGGATACCGACACCCGATGGCTCTTGGGCGATCCTAAGGTACTGTTCGAGACCGCGCAGGGTTCGGTCAGCGCCGCGATCATCGATGCGGTCGCGCGGCATCCGTCCGCTTATCCCTTCCTCGTCACGACGGCGGATCACCCGTTGCTCGACGCGACGATGATCGACGGCTTTCTCGACGGAGCTATGAAAGGCGAGCCCGCCGACGTGGCGGTCGGCTTGGTCGAGCGGCGGGTGCTGACGGCGGCCTATCCCGACAATCGCCGGACATGGCTGCGCTTTCGCGGCGGGGCCTACTCGGGCGCGAACCTCTTCCTGCTCGCCTCGCCGAAGGCGCTCTCCGCGCTCCATCTCTGGCGAACCATCGAGCAGCAGCGCAAGAAAGGGCGGGCCGTGATCGCCGCGTTCGGCCCGTGGATCCTCGCCGGCGTCGCGCTGCGTCTGCTCACGCTGGACGGCGCGCTGGCAAAGGCCGGCCGGCGGCTCGGCCTGCGGGCGAAGGCTGTGCCGCTGCGCCAGGCGGAGGCGTGTATCGACGTCGACAAGCCGGCGGATCATGCCCTCGTCAGCGAAATCCTGGCCCGCCGCTCCCGCGATATCGCCACAATTGCGCCCTAGCCGGCGCGGTATGAGCATCACCCGCGCCATCATTCTGAGCGCCGGCCAGGGGTCGCGCCTGCTGCCGGTCACCGCCGATCGGCCGAAATGCCTGATCCCCTTCGCCGGCAAGAGCCTTATTGCATGGCAGATCGAGGCGTTGGTCGCCAACGGCATCACGGACATCCATGTCGTCACCGGCTTCCGCGAGGAGATGGTGGCGGCGGCTCTGACGGACATGTCCGGTGCGCGCCTCACCACCCACTTCAACCCCTTCTACAAGGTCGCGGACAATCTCGGCTCCTGCTGGATCGTGCGGGAGGCGATGGATCGCGACTTTCTGATCCTCAACGGCGACACGCTGGTCGCGCCCGGCATCGTCGCGCGGTTACTGGCGCGTGCGACCGCGCCGATCACGGTGACCGTCGATGTGAAGTCGGCCTATGACGCCGACGACATGAAGGTGGAACGCGACGGCGACCGCCTGATCGCGATCGGCAAGCGACTGACCGCCGAGCAGAGCAACGCCGAGTCGATCGGCCTGCTCGCGTTCCGCGGGGAAGGCCCCGCGATCTTCCGCGCGCGTGTGGAGGCGATGATGCGGACGCCAGAAGGGGTGCTCAACTGGTATCTCAAGGCGATCAACGCGATCGCGCCGGATGGCCGTGTCGGCACCGTCTCGATCGAGGGAATGGATTGGGCGGAGGTGGACTTTCCCGCCGACCTCGCCATCGCCGGCGCCCTGACGCAGGCCTGGGCCGATCACGCCCGCACAGCTCAGTCCGGCCAATAGCCCTTTAGCCAGGCGACGAGCCGCGCCTGTTCCGCCGCATCCAGCGCCCGCGCGTCACCGAGCGCGGGGGGCTTGCCCCAGGCCGCGTCCGACACGGTGATCCCCTCGCCGCTCCGCTCCCCCTGATACCGGGGGATGACGTGGAAGTGGACGTGCGGGTCCACCAGCATCAGCATCAGATAGTTGATTTTCTCGTAAGCGACGGCGGCGGCCAGCGCCCGTTCGATCGCGGCGGTAATCACCGCAAGCTCGGCATGGGCCGCCGGATCGAGCTGGCCGAAAGCGGTCGCATCGGATTTCGCCGCGAGCACGAGCGACCCGAGCGTCGGCTGGGCCGGGCGCAACAGCACGACCCAATGGGCATGATCGACGATCAGCGTAGCGGGGTAGCCGAACTTCTCGATCGTCGCGTTCATGCCTGCTCCACCAGCCAGGAGGTGATCGGCCGCCCGTGAGACTTGTCGGCCATGGCTTGCGCCAGCCGGACCCCGTGGAAGACCAGCGACAGGATCGTCCACCACGCCACCGCGATCAACCCCAGGTCGGGACGACCGGCGATCACGCTGGCGAACAGGATTACCATGTTCGGGTTGCGCCGCGCGGTGATTAGGCGAAAGCGCGAATCGAGCGGGCGCCAGACGTGGATATGCATGCCGTATAGGTGCATGAACGCCCCCTCGATCATACGCTGCGCCACATAGCCGCCGATGATCGCGGCCATCACCCAGCCAAAGGTCGCAGGGCTCATTTCCAGCCCCCACGCGCCAAGCCCCGCGCCCCATGCCCACCACCAGAAGGGGGGATGCACCAGATCGATGCCATGATCGAACACGTTTCCCCATTTCGAGGACGTGATCGTGCAGCGGGCGAGCTTTCCATCCACCGTATCCAGCACCATGAAAAGCAGCCCGGCCGCCATGCCGGACCAGTAAGCACCCTCCGCAAACAGGAAGAATGCGGCGATGCACAGCAGCGCGCCGATGCCGGTCACCATGTTGGGGCTCATCCCGGCGTGGGCGGCCGCGCGGGTCAGCACCAGCGCCCATTCCGGCCATAGATAGAGGGTCAGGATATCGGTGACGCCCTTATAGGCGGCGAAGTAGCTGCGGCGCTCGATCGCACGGACCGTCGCGGGCGTCAGCGGCTCGAGAAACGGCTGCTCGCGCTTGCGGAGCTGATCGTTGTAGAGAGCGAAATCATCGTCATGCACGACAAGGGCAAGGCCGTCAGGCGCCTCGCCCCGCCCCGTCATCCATGCCGCCACCTGCGTACGCCGGGCAGAGTCGGTCATATGGGCGATCGCCGGCACGCCGTTCTTCGTCAGCACCGTATCCGGCTGGCGGGAGAGATGGGTCAGAAGCGTCGGATCGAAGGCGAAGGCGGCGTTGACCAGCATCACCGGCGCGTCCGCCAGGGTATCCACGAAGCGCAGACCCGCCTTTCCGGCCATCCGCCGCGTCCGCTCCGCGACGCTCATGCCCCATATCGGCGTATGGTTCTCCCCGACGAGGGCGACGGCGGGCGGATTGGAACTGATCGACACGTCTCTATCCGGAAGATTGCGGAGGTCGTTCCTTTAGAGCGGACTATGACGGGAACAAGGCGGGTAAGCCTTGCTGCCGCAAACAGCCATTGAGAACGGTGCGCCGGAACGCTATCTGCGTGCCTGTACGAAGGGATTTGACGCATGGCCGAATTCGCACTGCCCAAGAACAGCAAGATCAAGCCGGGCGGCCGGGTGCACAAAGCCCCCGCCGGGGCGAAATCAGTCAAGGCGTTCAAAATCTATCGCTACGACCCTGAGTCCGGGGAGAACCCGCGCTACGACAAGTTCGAGCTGGATCTTGAGGACACCGGCCCGATGGTCCTCGACGCGCTCATCAAGATCAAAAGCGAGCAGGATCCGACGCTGACGTTCCGCCGCTCCTGCCGCGAGGGGATCTGCGGCTCCTGCTCGATGAATATCAACGGCCGGAACGGGCTGGCCTGCACCACCGCGATCGAGGATTGCAAGGGTGAGGTGCAGATCACCCCGCTGCCGCATATGGACGTGATCAAGGATCTCGTCCCCGATTTCACGCATTTCTATGCGCAATATGCCTCGATCCAGCCTTGGTTGAAGACGGTGACGCCTGCCCCTTCCGCCAAGGAGCGGCTGCAAAGCCCAGAGGATCGCGCGAAGCTGGACGGCCTCTACGAATGCATCCTGTGCGCCTGCTGCTCGACCTCCTGCCCCAGCTATTGGTGGAACAGCGACAAGTTCCTCGGCCCGGCGATCCTGCTGCAGGCCTATCGCTGGCTGGCGGACAGTCGCGATGAAATGACCGGCGAGCGACTGGACGAGCTTGAGGATCCGTTCCGCCTGTATCGCTGCCACACGATCATGAACTGCTCGAACGTGTGCCCCAAGGGGCTTAGCCCGGCACGCGCCATCGCCGAGGTCAAGAAGATGGTCGTCGAACGCCAGATTTGATCGATGACGGATGTTGCCGCGCCCCCGCCGTTCGATCCGGCGGCGGCATCGCTTGATCTTACGGCCGACCCTGATCATCCTGACTGGTTCGTCCTGGATACGCTGCCGGGGAGCCAATTCGGCAGCCTCTTCGACGAACTTCGGTTTCACGCGGAGTCGGTTACCAAGGCGCGGGTTCGGGTGAACACCGGCCCGTCGAAGGGTAATATCCTCGGCACGGCACATGGCGGCTTTCTTCTCGCCTTCGTCGATCAGGTGCTTTTCGTCGGCCCCGCCTTTCTCGGGATACGTCATGCCCTCGGCGGTGTGACGGTGGATTGCTCGGCGCAATTCCTGCGCCCCGGCGCGATCGATCGGCCGCTGGATGCAGTGGTGGAGGTGCTGCGGGAGACGGGTCGCATGGTCTTCATGCGCGGCCTGCTGGAACAGGACGGCACCGCCCTGCTCGCCTTCTCGGGCACGATTCGCAAGGCAAGCCCGCCGCGGCCATCACCCGCCCGATGACGGGCGTCCTCGCGCGATACGAAGCCTTGCTCACTTCGGGCGAGCTGCGCGCCGATGCGGATCAGCGGGCGACGATCGAACGACTGGACGCGCTTGCGAGCCAGCTCGACGCCCCCATGCCCAAGGGCGGTTTATTGCGGCGATTGTTGCATAAGGCGCCCGCCGCCCCTCGCGGCATATATATGTGGGGCGGGGTCGGCCGCGGCAAATCCATGCTGATGGACCTGTTCTACGAGTGCGTGGCGATGCCCGCCAAACGGCGCGTGCATTTCCACGAATTCATGATCGAGGTCCATGATCGCCTGCGTATCGAGCGGGCAAGCGAGCGGGGCGATCCGATCGCCCCCGTGGTCGAGGCGCTGGCGGTGGAAGCACGGCTGCTGGCGTTTGACGAGATGGTCGTCAACAACACCGCCGACGCGATGATCCTGAGCCGTCTGTTCACCGGCCTGATCGCGGCGGGCGTCACGATCGTCACCACGTCCAACCGCCCCCCGACCGACCTCTACAAGGACGGTCTGCACCGAGACCGCTTTCTGCCGTTCATCGCGCTGATCGAGGAACGGCTGGACGTGCTCGGGCTCAACGGCCCGACCGATTATCGCTTGGCGCGGCTGGGCGGCGCGCCGACCTGGTACGTGCCGAACGGCCCTGAGGCGACGCAATCGCTTTCCCGCGCGTTCTTCCGCCTGACCGACTTTCCGCCGGAAGATCGCGCCCATGTGCCCGCATGCGATCTGCCGGTCAGCGGCGGGCGCAGCCTATATGTGCCGAAAAGCCTGAAGGGCGTCGCCGTATTCTCCTTCAAGCGTCTGTGCGCCGAGGCGCGTGGCGCACCCGATTATCTGGCGATCGCGCGTGCCTATCACACCGTCATCATCGTCGGCATACCGCTGCTGGGGCCGGACATGCGCAACGAGGCGGCGCGGTTCAAGACGCTGATCGACGCGCTCTACGAGTATAAGGTCAAGCTGCTCGCCGCCGCCGATGCGCCCGCTGCCGACCTCTATCCCGCGGGCGACGGCGCGTTCGAGTTCGAGCGGACGGTTTCGCGCCTGATGGAGATGCAGTCCGACGATTATCTCGCCGAAGGCCACGGCCCTAGCTGACCTATGAGCGACGGCCATAAAAACAGCCCACGGGGCCGGCGGGGACGGTTGCCCCCCGCGTCCCATCGGTCTAAGCGGACGGCGCTCTTGGCGGCCGCGACGGCGTGGCCGCGAACCCAGATCCACTCCGAATAGCGGGGGCACA
>CAJYJW010000049.1 GCA_913775025.1 uncultured Sphingomonas sp.
CTGATCGCTGCCCCATGATGCTCGCCGTGCCCGACGTGCTGGATGCGGAAAGTGTTGCGCGCGTACGTGCCCTGATCGACGCGGGCGAGTGGGTGGATGGCAACGTCACCTCCGGCCGCCAGTCCGCGCATGCCAAGCGCAACCGCCAGTTGGCCGAGGAAAGCGAGGCGGCGCGCGCGGCCGGCGCGGTGATCGTCGAGGCGTTGGGCCGCTCCCCCTTGTTCGTCTCGGCGGCGTTGCCGCTGAAGGTGTTTCCGCCGCTGTTCAACATCTACGAGGGGGGCGAGGCGTTCGGCACCCATGTGGACAATGCGGTGCGCATCCATCGCGGCAGCGACTTTCGCGTGCGGAGCGATCTTTCTGCGACCCTGTTCCTCACCGATCCCAACGGCTACGACGGGGGCGAACTGGTGGTTGAGGACCATTATGGCGTGCAGGCGGTGAAGCTGCCAGCCGGGCACATGCTGCTCTATCCCGCCTCGAGCCTGCATCACGTGCGGCCGGTGACACGGGGCGCGCGCATCGCCTGCTTCTTCTGGATCCAGAGCATGGTGCGGGACGACGATGCGCGTCGCATCCTGTTCGATCTTGATCACGGGGTGCAGGGGCTGGCGGGCACGGCGGGGCAAAATGATCCGGCGATCGTGCGGCTTACCGGCGTCTACCATAACCTGTTGCGTCGTTGGGCGGACTGCTAGGAGCCGCCGCTAGTCCAGCATCGTGGCAAATGCGGGGGACATACGCTCCTCATATCCCTGTCGCCCGTGCAGGATCATGAATGCCGCGATCCCCGCTTCGGTCGCATAGCGGATGCCGGCCACCGGCCCCAGCACGCCGATCGCCGTGGCGAGCGCATCAGCCATCATGCAATCACCATGCAACACCGTGACGGAGGCGACATCATTGTCCAGCGGCCGGCCGCTACGCGGATCGAGCGTGTGCGCGTAACGCCGCCCGTCATGACCGAACCATCGGCGATAATCCCCCGACGTGGCGATGGCGAGGCCGTGCAGCGCCACCCGGATCGGCGGCAGAGCGGCGCCAGGCGGCATCTCCACAGCCACCCACCAAGGCTGCCCGTCCGGTCGCAGGCCGGTCCCGCGCAATTCTCCGCCGATCTCGACGAGGGCATCGGACTGGCCTTGCGCCGCCAGCACCCCCGCCACGCGATCGACCGCATGGCCCTTGGCGATGCCCGACAGATCGAGCCGCAAGCCGCCCGGCTGCAACGCCCGCCGGGCGTATCGATCGAGTTCAAGCCGCCGCCAGCCCCCGCTGCCCCGCGCGGCGGCGATGGCATCGTCCGGTGGCGGCAGCGTCGTGGCGGCCACGGGACCGAAGCCCCACAAGTCCGCCAGCACGCCGACCGTGGGGTCGAACGCGCCGCCGGTCGCCTCGGCGAGCAGGACGCCCGCCTGCACGACGTGGAACAGCGCGGGCGGCAGCGTCAACCAGCAGCCGGCGGGGGCGGCGTTGAACCGGCTGATCGCCGAGCCCGCTTCCCAATGGCTCATCTCGGCAATTACCGCGTCGAGTTCATCGACGATGGTACGGTTCAGGCGGCCGGCGTCGAAGCCGGGCAGCGCGACGAACCGCACGCTCCAGCGTGTGCCCATCGTCCTGCCGTCAAGCCGATGAACCACCCCACGCGGTCTGCGCGACGGAAGCGCTGCAAGGGGTGGTATGGCGATGCGGACGCCGCCATCGTTCATGCCGGTCAGCGCGGCATCACCTCCAGCGTGGCGACGTAACCCAGCCGCCGCTCCGTCGCCTGCGGCACGGATACCTGTTTGTCGCTGGCGGAGGCACTGAGCCAGTAGAAGCCCGGCGTCGGCCAATCGATCGCCACCTCGCCCTTGGTGTCGGTCACGAGATCCATCCCGTTCACCTGATCGCGATAGCGGATGCCGCCGGGGATCACTGTGACCTTGAGGCCGGCGGCGGGCTTGCCGTCGAGCAGGAAGGCGAAGCGCGCGGGCTCCCCCACCACCAGATCGTTCGGATGGGTGACGGGAGCGAACTCCAGCCCCTTGCCGGTGGGCTTGAGCACGGCGGTGGTCGGCCCACCTGCCGTTACGAACGTCTCGTTGCGGTTGAGTGCCTCGGAAAGCTGCACGTCGGTGGCGCCGGCGGAAATCGCGGCGGCGAGCGTGTCGGGCGTCAGGCCGCGCGGCAGGCGCTTCTTCTCGCCGTTCAGCGTATAGCCGCCCATGATGCCGCCGCCGCTGTTGGACAGGCGGTACGTGCCCTTCTGCGTCAGATGCACGTCGAAGGTGCTGCGATAGCGGCCGGTGGACGCATTCTCGATCTTCGCTTCGGTGCCATCGGGGGCGAATATCTTGACGTTATCGAGACGGAGAGGCTGATGCTCGAAATAGAAGAGGTCGTTGGAAACGGCGGCGTCCACCGTCACCCACCCATCGTCACCGGAGAGGTTGGTGGCGGACGGCAGCATCCAGGCGCGGTGGGCGGAGGCGGCGGCCGGGATCAGCGCGATCGCGCAGGCTGCGGCGATCAGGCGGGAGAGGCGATGCATGGCGATGCACTCCATATTCAGGGCCTGATGGTGGCGGTGACGAGGCCAAGCTCTCCGGTGCCGCTGGCCTTCACCGTCTGCGGGCTGCGTCCGCCAAGCGTGACGGGCAGGCGCACGAGATCGCGGCCGCCCACCTCGCGCGCGGCTTCCACCACCAGCTCATATTGTCCGGGCTTGAGGCCGGCGAGTTTAGCGGCGGGAAAGGAGATCGCCTGCGGGCCGGGCGCGCGCGTGGCGCCGCTGATACCGTCTATCGGCAGGTTCAGCGTGCGACCACTCTTGCGCCACCATGTCCGAAGGTCGTGCAGCCACTTGGTGCCCTTGTCCTCACGATTGTCGCCATCGTACCAGAGGGCGAGGTTGCGGACGGCGACCTGCCCCGGCTGCTCCAGCCAGATCGCCACATAGGGGCGATGATATTCGGCGACCTTCAGCTGTGGAATGGTAACCGTCATGTCGATGCTGGCGGCCCCCGCCGGCGCGGCGAGGCCGGCCAGCACCGGGGTGGCGAGCGCGAGGCGGTGGATCGGTTTCATATTTCCCCTGTTAATGAACGAACCAGATGGCGAGGACGGCGGGGATCAGCAGGCCGAAGCCCACGATTGGCCAAGTCGATGGCCGCCGCAGCGAATGGAGATGCAGCAGGAACAGGCCGGTCAGCGCGAACATCAGGCAGGCGCCGGCGAAGATGTCGATGAACCATTTCCATGCCGGCCCGGCATCGCGGCCCTTGTGCAGATCGTTCAGCCGGCTCAGCCAGCCGCGATCGGTCGTCTCCGCCTCGATCGCGCCGGTGCGGCGATCGAGCGTGACCCATCCGTCGCCGCCCGGGCGGGGGAGGGCGAGGTAAATCTCATCGGCCGACCATTCGGCGGTGCCGCTCGTGGAGATGCCGAGGCGTTTATCGATAAAGGCGGTGACGGGGGCGGGCAGGGGCTGCTTCGCCTCGTCCGGACCGTTCAGAGCCGGGAGCAGTGCCGACGGCAACTGCGCATGCGCGATCGTAACGGTCGGCGTGGCTTCTATCGATCCGGCGTGGTTGAGCGTGATGCCGGTGACGGTGAACGCCAGCAGCCCGACAAGGCTGAGCGCGGAGCTTATCCAATGCCACTGATGCAGCTGCTTCATCCAGAAAGCACGCCGCTGGCGATTGGGCCGGCCCGTTTGTCGTTTCGTACCGGACATCGCGCGCCGCCGCTTCCCCCTGTGCAGCGGCGCGCATAACGCGATCGATAATCATTCGCAAGAGCCGATGGCTATCGACCCAGCAGGATCCTCGCCTGCGCGGCAAGCTGCGCCAGCATCGCCGGCGTCGGGGCGGGCGCCGTCCGCGCGCGATCCACCACCGCCCGGAAGCGGCTGACATCGGCCTCGTGCGAGGTAAGCCACGCCTCGACAGCGCCTTGAGGATCGCTTCCGCCGATGTGGGCGGCGAAGTCCAGCCGCATCTGCTCGAAATCGCGCGCGAGGCCGGCGGTGAGCAGACGTTCCCACGGATCGGTGGAGACGTAGCGCGCCGCGGCCGACTTTGCCCAGTCCAGCCCCAGCGCCTCGCCGAGGCGGACATAAGCGTGGGTCACGGCCACTTCCCCCACCCCGAGCCGGCGGGCGATGACGGCGATGCCGACCGCGCCGTCCAGCTCGCTGAGACGAACGACGCGCGCGACCAGCGCCTCATCCGCCCCGGTCTCGGTCAGACGGGTGCGCAGCAGGTTCGCCTGCGTGACCGCTTCCTGCCGCAACAGGCCTTCCGCCGCATCGTCCAGCCGGTGGATGCCGTCCCCCAGTTCGCCCGCAATCTCTCCCGCATTCATGTCCGGCCCGGCGGCGCGCAACAGATCGGAGAGGTGCAGACGGACGGCCCAGGCCGTCGCCTGCATCAGGGACAGGCGTGCATCCTCTGTGACATTCGCCCGCTCGATCCGGGTCCACAGATTTTCCAGATCGAAGATCGCATCGGCGGCGAAATAGGTCGCGGCCACCTGGGCCAGCGAAACGCCTTCCTCCTCGGCCAGTTCGAACGGGATGACCACGCCCATGCGGTTGACGACACGGTTCGCCATCTTGGTGGCGATGATCTCGCCGCGCAGCCGGTGATGGTCGATCGCATCGACGAAGCGATCGACCATGGCCTTCGGGAAGGCGGCATGGAGCAGCGGCGTCAGCATCGGATCGGCGGTAATGTCGGTCGCCTCGATCGCGGCTTGCAGGGCAAGCTTGCCATGGGAGAGCAGCACCGCCAGTTCCGGGCGGGTGAGGCCGCGTCCTTCCTGCGTCCGGCGGAGGAGGTCGTCGCTCGGCTCCAGCCCCTCCACGGTGCGGTCGACCCGTCCGCTCGCCTCCATGATCTCCAGCACGCGAACCTGCGCGGGCAACGCGTCCGCCCCGCCATGCTCGGCGATGGAGAGGGCGAGCGTCTGGAGGCGGTTATCCTCCAGCACGATGGCGGCGATGTCGTCGGTCATCTCGGCGAGGAAGGCGTTGCGGTCCTCGAAGCCGAGCCGGCCCTCGATCATTTCCCGGTTGAGCGGGATCTTGATGTTGACCTCATTGTCCGAACAATCGACGCCGGCCGAGTTGTCGATGAAGTCGGTGTTGATGCGCCCGCCGTGAGAGGCGAAGGCGATGCGCCCCGCCTGGGTGACGCCGAGGTTCGCGCCCTCGCCGATCGCTTTCGCGCGCACATCCTCGCCGTTCACGCGATTGGCATCGTTGGCGGGATCGCCGACTTCCGAATTCGCCTCGTCCGCCGCCTTCACATAGGTGCCGATGCCGCCGAACCACAGGAGATCGACCGGCGCCTTCAGAATGGCGGCGATCAGCGCGGAGGGATCGTAGCGACCCGGATCGACGCCGAGCCTTTCCGCCGCCTGCGCCGAAAGCAGGATCTCCTTCTGCGTGCGCGGGATGACGCCGCCGCCCGCCGAGATCAGGCCTGCGTCATAATCCGCCCAGGAGGAGCGGGGCAGTTTGAACAACCGCTCGCGCTCCGTCCAGCTTTTCGCGGGATCGGGATCGGGATCCAGGAAGATATGGCGGTGATCGAAGGCGGCCACCAGCTTCAGCGTCCTCGACAGCAGCATCCCGTTGCCGAACACGTCGCCCGACATGTCGCCGCAGCCGACCACGGTGATCGGATCGGTCTGCACGTCGACCCCCTGCTCGGCGAAATGGCGCTGGACCGACACCCACGCGCCCTTGGCGGTGATGCCCATCGCCTTGTGGTCATAGCCCTGCGACCCACCGCTGGCGAAGGCGTCGCCCAGCCAGAAGCCGCGCTCGAGCGCGATCGCGTTCGCCACGTCGGAAAAGGCGGCGGTGCCCTTGTCCGCCGCGACGACGAAATAGGGATCCTCCCCGTCGCGGATCACGATCGTTTCCGGGTGGACGACCCTATCCTCGACGATGTTGTCGGTGATCGACAGGAGCGCGCGGATGAAGATGCGGTAGCTCTCCGTTCCCTCCGCCAGCCAGGCATCGCGGTTGGTGGGGGCGGGCAGTTGCTTGGGGTAAAAACCGCCCTTGGCCCCGGTCGGCACGATGACGGCATTCTTCACCACCTGCGCCTTCATCAGGCCGAGGATTTCGGTGCGGAAATCGTCGCGCCGGTCGGACCAGCGCAGGCCGCCGCGCGCGATCGGCCCGCCGCGCAGATGGATGCCCTCCACGCGGGGCGAATAGATCCAGATCTCCCGCCAGGGGAGCGGGGCGGGGAGGCCGGGAATGGCCTTGCTGTCGAACTTGAACGCCAGCGCCTCGTTCGCGGCTTCGGTGAAGGCGTTGGTGCGGAGCGTGGCGGACACGACCGCGCGCAGGCGGCGCAGGATGCGATCGTCATCGATCCCCGCCACCTTGGCGAGCGCGGCGTCGATCGCCTCGTCGGCAGCCTTCGTCGGCTTTTCCCCATGATGCGACGGATCATGCAGCGCGGCGAACAGATCGACGATCCGTCGTGCCACCATCGGCGCGCGGCGCAGCGCCCCCGCGACCGTATCGAGCCCGTAGGCGAGGCCGGTCTGCCGCAGGTAGCGGAACAACGCGCGGAACAGCACCACCGAGGTTGGATCGAGGCGGACCGCGATCACCAGCTGGTTGAAGGCGTCGTTCTCCGCCCGGCCTTCCAGCACCGCCGCGATCGCGCCCTCGGCGATACCGGCGCGCGCCATCGTCGCCTCGACATCGATTGTCTCGTCCAGCTCGACCAGCAGATCGTGGATGTAGCCGATGCCGCCGCCGTCCAGCGGGGTAGCGTTTTCCTCCAGCACGCGAAAGCCGAAGTTCTCGAGCACCGGCACCGCATCGGACAACGGAATGGAGCCGCCGAGCCGATAGGTCTTGAGATGCAGTTGCCGCTCGCCGTCCGTATCGAGGCGGTAGAGCCGCGCGCTGCGCTGCGCCGGGTTGGCGAGGCCGCGCAGCCGCATCATGTCCAGCCCCGCCTCGTCCGGCGAATAGCGGTTGCGGTAAGCGAGCGGGAAGGCGTTGCCATAGGCGAGCACCAGCCGCGCCGCCGCATTGCCGCCGATGCGGGCGGCAAGGATATCCTCCACCGCTGGCGACCAGCCGCGCACCATGCCTTCTATCGTCGCATCGAGCGTCGCGGCGTCCGGGACCACGGCGCCCGCCGGCAGATCGAGGATGTAGCGGACGAGTGCCAAGCCGCCCTCGCCCATCTCGATCGCCATGCTGGAGACGCCGCCGCCGGTCGCCTGCTCGATCATCTCGCCGATCGCGGCGCGGCGGCGTGACGTCAGTTCGTCGCGCGGCAGCCAGACGAAGGCGAACAGGTGGCGGTTCAGCGCGCCCGCCACCAGCACCAGCTTGGGGCGCGGGCGATCGGCCAGCGACATGGCGGTCAGCGCCAGCATTTCGAGTGCGTCGGGCTTGAGGCCGATCATCAGATCGTGCGGCAGCGCCGACAGCGCATGGCGCAGGGCCTTTCCGGCATGGCCCTGGGGATCGAACCCGTACTTCTCCTCGATCGCGCGCAAACGGGCACGCAGCACCGGCACCTTCTCCGACGAGGTGGCGAGCGCGGAACTCGTCCAGAGGCCGGCGTGGATCGAAACGCCCGCAATCTTACCATCCCGCCGCCAGGGCAGCACAATCAGGTCCAGCGGGGCGCGGCGATGGACGGTCGCCTCGCAATCGGCCTTCAGCATCAATGGCGCCTCACCGCCCTGTGTGAAATGCGCGATCGCGGCGGTGCGCGCAGCCTCGTCCCAGATCGCGATGCGCGCATGGCCGAGGATGCCGAGCGCCCCCCTGCGCTTGCCCTCCGATGTCTCGACCCGATGGCCGAGCAGCGTGAAATGCCGGTCCACGAACCAGCGCAGCAGCGCCGCCCCCTCGAGATCCGCCAGCGTGTCGGCGTCCTCCCGCAAGGCCGCCTGCATCTTCTGCCAGTCCCCCACGGCGGCGCGTACGTCGGCCAGCACCGACCGCAGAGTTTCGGCAAGAGCGCGGCGGGCTTTCGCATCGGCGCGCTCGATCTCCATGTAGATCATGGACTCGCGCCGTTCCCCGCTCTCGTCCGGCGGCAGGATCGCGGTCAACACGCCGTCCGCATCGCGCCGCACCGGCACCACGGGGTGGAGCAGGCGGTGGATGTCGAGCCCCTGCGCCGCGATCGCCCCGGCGATCGAGTCGACGAGGAACGGCATATCGTCATTGATCACCGCCAGGCGCATCCGGCGGCGCGCATCGTCTCCTGCGATCGATTCGATGCGGAGGGCCGGCTGCCCAGCTGGGCGGCGGGCGGCGACCTCCGCCATGAAGGAGGCGGCCGAGGCGCGGGCCTCGGCGTCGAAATGATCCGTTTCGCCCGGCAGTGCGCCGGCGACCAATGCCGCCGCGATCTCGCTCGCGCCCGCGATGGCCGTATCGGCGCGTCGGGCCGCGGCGGTGCCGCCGGCCGGTGTCTTCCTGCTACCCGTCATCGTCGTTCCGCTCCGCAACATGTGTGGCGCGGTCTTGCACGGCCGCTGCCCGATATGCCGCCGCTATGCCCGCGCGGGCGATGGCGGACAAGGCGGCGACCGGCGACAATCGGCGTGGCAGGGCAGGCATGAGGACGCTCACCGGGAGAGCGGCGAGGGCTCCCGATCCGCCGATCGACAGCGCGTCAGCGGCTCAGGCGGCGCAGGGCGTGATCGAGCAGGACCGGATCATCGATCGGCGCGACGATCGCCAGCGTGCCGTCCGCCTCGCGCCGCGCCGCCAGCAGCACGAAGGTGTCGTCACCCGCCGCCTCCAGCGTGACCGTCGCAAGCGCCGGCCGCAGGGCGAGCGCCTGGCGTGCTTCCGTTCCATCGAAGCCGTCGACGATGCCGTGATCGATCAACTGGCCGCTATCGTCATAGGCGACGGACGGGAAGGCCGTCTGCGGCGCGGCATTCGGCCCATCCGCCCAGACCGGGCCAGGTGTGGCGGCGACCGGCGGCGTCTCCAACGCCTGCGCGACTTCCGCTGAGAGGGCGCGCGCGACCGCGTCATCCGGCGCTTCCTTCCAGTTGATCACTCCGTAGATCGCATCGATCTCGGTCTGATCGGTCGAGAAGGGCATCAGGATGCCGCGATACATCATGTACCGGCCGCGCTGATTGACGAACTCCGCCTCAAACCCGATAGGGGCCCGGTTCGCGATGATTTCGTCGATATGATCCGTCAGGCGGGACAATAGCGAGCCGCGCGGCACATCGGATACGCGACGGATCGGCTGGTCGTGCCCGCCTTCCTCGCAGAGCGCGGCACCCACGAACGGAATGGCCGGATCGCCGGCACCCCCGGCGAAATCGAGGACCACGCCATGCGGCCCGAAATCCGGAACGCTTTCCGGATGAAGCTCCATGATCGCGGGGTAGGCGCGGCCATTGAGCATCGAGACCCAATGGTTATAGGCGCGCACGTGCATCCGGCGCTCGTCCGTGCCGATCGAGGGGGGCGCCTCCATCACCGGCTCGTCGGCCGCCGGATATTCCCGCCCCATATCATCGCCGTCGATCGCTCGTACGCTATCCATGACCACCGCCCCAGCCGGACCCCCGACCCCGGGCGTCGTCCTATTCCTTTTGAGGCGGCATGGTTTCCGTCCGGTAAACGCCGCCGCGAATGGCTCCACGCCAGTGCTTGTGCTGACCGAACGGTGCTGATATGGCCCGCGACACATTGCCGCTTTAGCTCAGTTGGTAGAGCATCGCATTCGTAATGCGGGGGTCACAGGTTCGAGTCCTGTAAGCGGCACCACCGACAAGCTACATTATCCGGGCATCGTGGCCTCCTTGGCTGTGAATGCAGAGTGGCTGGCTCCGGTGCGTTTCCGGTGCAGGGAGCCCGGGGCCAGACGCTCGATCTCTGAAATGATGCTGCCGAGGGCCTTCACGACGCTCGGAAATTCCCCCACCGCGTAGACCTCGGTCTGGCTTGAGGCGCGGTGTCCCATGAAGCCTTCGAGATCCCACCGTTCCGCGCCGGCGTTGCGGACAAGAGTGGCGAGGCTGTGCCGCAGGACATATGGACGCCATTCGCGGCCGGTCGGTAGCTGCAGGTCGACCAGCATCGCCGCCCAAGCGCTATCGATGCTTTTCACGGGGCGGCCATAATAATTCACGAGCCATCCGCGCCCGACACGATCCTCCGGCTTTAGTTTCGAATACTCGTCCCATTCGGCGGCAAGCCATTCGGCAAGGAGCGGCATGACCGGGAGCACGGGTCGGCGCTTCTTGTTCTGCGCCCGTCCGGCAGGGTTGAGATCGATCGTCGGCGATCCTGGCCACCACTGCTGGCGCTCAGGCGCGACGTTGATATCGACGACCGCGCCGGGGCGAGCGATCGTGCAGATTGACGCGACAATGAAGCGCTGTAGCGAACCGCGTCGTTTGTTCGGTTCGGCGGCATAGGCGGCGATGCGAGCCAGCTCCTCGACGCCGATGCGGGTGCGCCGCACCCGCTGCACCTGATTTGCCGGCAACGGGCGGTACGCCGGCCGCTTATCCGAGCGTGGCGGGTTCGCGTTGGCGGCGTGGTTCAACACGGCGATCAGCTGCGCGATCGACGCCTCGGTCGCTGCGGGCGACCGCGGTTTCGAAACGGTTACCTCGCCCGCGCGATTCCGCCAGACAACGGGCTGCAATCGCGACCAGGTGCGGAACGAGCGCACGAAAGCCGTGGTGCAGGCGGCCGCGCAGCTGGTCGCGATGCCGAACCGCCCAACGCCGCCGAGCGCCTGTTCCGCGACGAGATAGTCGAGGACGTGCTTTAGCCGGCCTTCGATCGTATCGGCGGATGCGCGCGTGCTGCCCCATTCGAGGCGATAGTCCGCGATCGCATCCGTCAGGAGATACGCCTCGGCCTGTGCGAGCGGCTGGCCGCAGGCGTGGCAGAACGCCGGCGCTTCGTCCACGTCGGCGAGATAGCGGCGGTCAAGAGCTAGGATGGATTGCTGCTCGTCCCCCGAGCCCGTGCTAGCGCTTCGTTCGCGTCGCGCGGCAGGATCGTACCAGAAGATGGTGAGATTGGGGGAGCGGAGCGAACCGTCGGCGCGCCGGTCCCACCCAAGCCAGTATTTCCCCCGTCGATAGATTGGCGCCTCGCGTCCCGGCATCTCGATTGTTCCTTGATGTATTGAGCCTTGGCTTCGTGCAGCTTCTCGAAGCATCCAAGGCTGACAAGATAGTCGAGATCGGCGGCCTCGATGCGGATGCCTCGCCCGTCCAGGGCGGCGCGGCTGACCTTCTGGTCCAGACGGACGACGCTCTGCCCCATCACCCGGCCTTTCTCATGTGACCGAGGCCTATCGACTTGGCGAGGGCGCTCCGCTTTGCCTTGTAGTTGGGCGCGACCATCGGATAGTCGGCGGGCAGGCCCCAGCGCTGGCGGTACTGGTCGGGCGTGAGATCGAAGCGGGTGGCGAGATACCGCTTCAACATCTTGAGGCGACGGCCGTCCTCTAAGCACACGATGTAGTCGGGCTTGAACGAGGCGCGGACCGGCACCGCGGGGTCCGGGCGGGCGGTGGCCGCTGCGGCCTCAGTCGACTGATCGAGGTGCCTGAGTGCCCCGGAAACCAATCTGATAAGTTCCGGCAGTTCACCCCCAAGCGTTGGCGCAACCGCAAGATGCGCGCAGACGATGCGCGTGGTGGCCTCGACGAGATCGACAGGCGACGCGGCGGCTTCGGCGATCGGCATGGTGGGCTTCCTTTCGGGCACGGGGTTCATGAGCGGCTGGCCTCCAGCTGCTCGAGGATTTGACGGGCGAGGGCGTCGGCGCGATCGTCGACGCCGGCTAGGGCGATCGGCGGGACTTCGGGATGCAGGGCCATCGTGGGGGCATCGCGATAGGCGGCGCCCGTCTCCTCCACCTGCGCAACGAGGGCGACGCGCAGGATCGGCGTGAGATCGCGGCGATCCTCGAGCGTAAATACGGGTCGCGGGCGCGGTGCGGGTGGGGCGGGCTGCGCGACTGCGCCCGGTGAGGCGAACCACGCGAACAGCAGATCGGCGCAGCCAGGGCAGAGATCGTCGCCGACCGGGCCGGTGCCGATCTCACGCGTACGGTCAAAGCCGGTCGATCGCGCCGCGAATTTGCCCCAGCCTTCGGCCTCGGACGTCTGGCGGATCTCCGCTTGGTGGCCACAGCGATCGCATCGCAGCACGGTAATTATTGTGCTGCTCATTCAACACCGCCTCGGGCTGGGTGGATCCCCCCGCACCGCTCGGGGTGATGACGGCGGATCGCTGCAATCAGGTTTTGCGAGCCCATCCGGGCGGCGTCGTGGAAGCGATTATCCGGGCCGTTGTGGCGGACGGCGAGCTGATGGATGATCCGCTCGACGGTATCCTTCGAAACGCCCAGGCGCTGCGCGATCGCCGCCGGGCGCAGGCCCTGCTCGTCCAGATCGAGCATCTGCTGTTCGCGGGTGGTGACGGCCATCAGCGCGGCCCTCCCACGATGGGCGCATCGCCCTGCCCGAACAGCTGCTCGTTCATGTCGGCGACGCCGGGGAGGATCGAGGCGTTCCAGCGGGCGAGCGCCTCGGCGTGCGCGGGGCAGAGATCCTTGCCCGGCGCGGGGGACGTGGCGCAGGTCACGCAGATCGGCCGGTCGCAGGTGCCGTCCTTGCGGGGTTTCTTCCAGTCGCAGAGCAGCGTCGCGGCGCGGCCGCAGGCGCAGCGGCGTTCGCG
>CAJYJW010000050.1 GCA_913775025.1 uncultured Sphingomonas sp.
GGCGCGGGCGGATTGGAGTAGGCCCCCGATACGTTCAGTCGCGCGCCGTACCATGCCCGCTGATCCGCCGTCAGCGCCGCCGCCGCCGCGACCGAGGCGGTGAGCAGCAGGCCCGCCGCCGCGCGGCGCACGGCGCTGGACAGGATATGGGAGGCGACCCTATCAGGCGGGGAAATCGATCGGCGGTGCTTCATGGCCATACTATGGCCCCGCTGCACGCCGAGGTGAAGGGATAGAAGGATGTTCAGCGGCTCGATTCCCGCACTGGTCACGCCGTTTCGGAATGGCGCGTTCGACGAGGCGGCCTATCGCGCCTTCGTCGACTGGCAGATCGCGGAAGGATCGACCGGGCTCGTGCCGTGCGGCACGACCGGCGAAAGCGCCACGATGTCGATCGAGGAGCATGACCATATCGTGAAGGTCTGCGTGGAGCAGGCGGCGGGCCGGGCGCCGGTGATCGCCGGTTGCGGATCGAACGATACGATGGTGGCACTCGAACATATGCGCCATGCCGAGGCGGCGGGCGCGGATGCCGCGCTGGTGGTGCTGCCTTATTATAACCGGCCCAATCAGGCGGGCGTGCTGGCGCATTACCGCTATCTGGCGGAGAACAGCCGCCTGCCGATCGTCGTCTACAACGTTCCCGGCCGCACGGTGACGGACATCACGGTCGAGACGTTGGCGGAACTGTCTGCGCTGCCCACCGTGATCGGCATTAAGGATGCGAGCGGCAAGGCGGAGCGGGTGACGGCCCAGCGGCTCGCTTGCGGCCCCGCCTTCTGCCAGCTTTCTGGCAACGATGACATGGCGCTCGGCTTCAACGCGATGGGCGGGGTGGGGTGCATCTCCGTCACCGCCAATGTGGCGCCCGGGCTGTGCGCGCAATTCCAGGGAGCCTGCGCCAGCAACGACTGGAAGGGCGCGCTGGCCTTGCAGGATCGCCTGTTCCCGCTGCACGTGGCGCTGTTCACCGATGCATCACCGGGGCCGGTGAAATATGCGCTCTCGCGCCTGCGCCCCGAGATGCCGACCGATCTGCGCCTGCCGATGACATGGCCTGGGGAGGCGAGCCGCGCCGCTGTGGACGCCGCCCTCGCCCATGCCGGACTGATCTGAGCGGATGGCCCGCCCCAAACCCGCCGCGTTCGAGAAGGTCAAGGTCGTCGCCGAGAACCGGCGCGCGCGCTATGAATATTTCCTCGAAGACTTTTTCGAGGCCGGCATCGCGCTGACCGGCACCGAGGTGAAATCGCTGCGCTTCGGCGAGGGATCGATCGCGGAGAGCTATGCCGAGGTGAAGGACGATCAGGTCTGGCTGGTCAACGCCAACGTGCCCGAATTCAGCCACGGCAACCGCCACAATCACGAACCCAAGCGCCCCCGCAAGCTGCTGTTGCACGAGCGCGAGATCAACAAGATGCGCGTGGCCGTTGGGCGTGAGGGGATGACGCTGATCCCGCTCTCGGTCTACTTCAACGCCAAGGGGCGCGCGAAGGTGGAACTAGCGCTCGCCAAGGGCAAGAAGCTGCACGACAAACGCGAGACCGAGAAGGATCGCGACTGGAAGCGCGAGCAGGGCCGCATCATGCGCGAGCGCGGCTAGGCCGATGTTCGAGAAGGTGCGGGCCTGGTCGGAACGCAATATGCCGACGCGCGACACGTTCGAGCGGGTCGGCTGGCTGCGGCCGATCGCGCATCGCATCCTGCTGCCGGAGCTGTGGCGGTTCAATCGGCGATCGGTGCCGCGTGGGGTGGCGCTGGGCGTGCTGGTGGGCGTGCTGATCCCGGTCGCACAGACGATCTTCGCCGCGCTGCTGGCGCTGCCGGCGCGCGCCAATGTGCCGGTGGCGGCGTTGACGACCTTCATCACCAATCCACTCACCACGCCGCCGCTGTGGCTGGCGGCTTATTGGCTGGGCAGTCGAATGCTGCATCTGGACGCGGTGGACGCGGTCTCCCGATCTCAGGCGATGGGGTGGGTGCAGTGGATCGTCTCCACCGCCGGGCCCGCGACCGCGCTCGGCCTGCTGCTGATCGCCGTCACTGGCGCGATCGTCGGCTACGGGCTGACAGCGATCCTCTGGCGGGGCTGGGTGGCGCACAAATGGCGGCAGCGGGCGCTGGCGCGCAACCTGCGCGGGATCTAACCTTCGGATCCACAGGGATTTGACCTGCCGGGGGCGGATGCTATCGCGGTGTCATGCTCAAATCATACACCGAGGTTTCCATGCGTTCCACCCTGCTGGTTCTTGCCGCATCGACGACGATGCTGGCGGGCACGCTCCATGCCGCCGTTCCAAGGGCTGCGGCCGCCCCCGTAAAGAAGGCGGCGGTCGGCCCGGTCGCCGGCCCCGCCGCCGATCGCCCGCAGATCGGCAGTTTCGGCTTCGATGCCGCCGGCATGGATCGGGCGATCCGGCCGGGCGACAATTTCTATGACTTCGCGAACGGCGGCTGGGCGAAGGCCACACCGATCCCGGCGGATCGCTCCAACTTCGGCATGTTCAACGTACTGGAGGACCTTTCGAACGATCGGATGCGTGGCATCATCGAGGCGGCGGCCAAGACGCCGGGCTCGCAGATCGGCGATCTCTACGCCAGCTTCACCGACGAGGGGGCGGTGAACGCGCGTGGGCTCGCGCCGGTGAAGCCGCAGCTGGCGGCGATCATGGCGATCAAGGATCGCGCCGCTTACGCCCGCGCGCTGGGTGCCGCCCTGCGAGACGGCGTATCCGGCCCGATCGGCGCCTCCGTCTCGATCGACGACAAGAACCCAGACCGGCCCGTGGTGCAGGTAGGCCAGTCCGGCCTCGGCCTGCCGGACCGCGACTATTACCTGAAGACGGACGCCAAGCTGGCCGAGGCCAAGGCCGCCTATGTCGCCTATCTGGCGAAACTGTTCACCCTGGGGGGGGAGCCGAACGGCGAGGCTCGCGCCCGCGCCATCGTGGATCTCGAGAGCCGGATCGCCGCCGTCCAGTGGAGCCGCATCGAGAATCGCGACAGCGACAAGACGTACAATCCGTTTACCCGCGCCGACTTCGACGCCAAGGCCCCCGGCTTCGACTGGTCGGCCTATTTCGAGGGAGCGGGGCTGAACGGGCAGGCGAGCTACCTTGTCTCGCAGCCGAGCGCGATCGCCGGCACGACGAAGATCCTCGCCGATACACCCTTGCCGGTATTGAAGGATTATCTGTGGGCACGCACCCTGGATGACGCCGCGCCCTATCTCGCGGCGCCGCTGGTCGATGCCCACTTCGCCTTCCACGGCACCGTGCTGGACGGCACGCCCGAGAATCGCCCTCGCTGGAAGCGGGGCGTCGGCCTCGTCAAGAATGTCCTCGGCGAGGCGGTCGGCAAGGAATATGTCGCCCGCTACTTCCCGCCTGAGGCCAAGGCGGAGGCGGATAAGCTCGTCCGCAACGTCATCAAGGCGATGGACGATCGGCTCGCCAACCTGACGTGGATGGCGCCTGAAACCAAGGTGAAGGCGCGCGCCAAGCTGGCCGCCTTCCGCCCGAAGATTGGCTATCCTTCGAAATGGCGGGATTATTCGGGCCTGAAGATCGAACGGGGTGATCTGTACGGCAACGTGCTGCGCGCCAACCGCTTCGAATGGGCGCGCGACCTGAACAAGCTGGGCAAGCCGGCGGATCGCGAAGAGTGGTTCATGACGCCGATGGAGATCAACGCCTATGCCAACCCGGTGTGGAACGAGATCGTCTTTCCGGCTGCCATCCTGCAACCGCCGTTCTTCGATCCCAAAGCCGATCCGGCCGTGAATTACGGCGGCATCGGCGCGGTCATCGGGCATGAGATCAGCCATCATTTCGACGATCAGGGCCGCAAATATGACCAGACCGGGCGGCTGGCCCAATGGTGGACGCCGCAGGACGTGACCCGTTTCACGGCGCTCACCGACAAGCTGGTGAAGCAGTATGACGCCTACGAGCCCTTGCCCGGCCAGCATGTGCAGGGCGGCCTGACCCTTGGCGAGAACATCGCCGATCTTGCCGGCCTGACCGTCTCTCACGAAGCCTATCGTCTGTCGCTTGGCGGCAAGCCCGCGCCGGTGATCGATGGACTGAGCGGCGACCAGCGATTCTATCTCGGCTGGGCGCAGGTGTGGCGGCGCAACTATCGCGAGGCGAACCTGCGGCAGCGGCTGCTGACCGATCCGCACAGCCCCAGCGAGCAGCGCACCAACGTCGTGCGCAACCTTGACCCGTGGTACGATGCCTACAAGCCCGTACCGACGGACAGGCTGTATCTCGCCCCGCCCGCGCGCGTGCGGATCTGGTGACGGCGGACGGCGGTGCTTGACGCCTCCCGGCGGGGCGGGGATGACAAGGGCGATGGCCTTTCAAGCTGACATCGCCGCCCCGCCCGCCCGGGCCGATCGCGGGATCCTGCTTGCCGCGGCGGCGGCAGGGCTCGTGTCCGCGTCCGGTCTGCTGTGGCTGGTGGGGGAACCTGTGTTCGCGGGCGTCTTCCTGGCCGTCTTCGTGGCGGCCGGAGCGCTACTGCTGGTCGCTCTCCGCCACCGAGGCGCGACAGCGCCGATCGTGTTACCGGCGACCGATTGGGCATTGACCCACGCGGCGATCGAGGATGCGGAGCGCCCGGTGGCGATCACCGACCGGGCAGGGCGGCTGGTGTGCGCGAACCGCCTGTACGGCGAATGGTTCGTCGGCTGGCCTGCTCCCCCCGGTCTTCCGCTGATCGAGGATGGGGGGGAGCGCCTTTCCGCCGCCGGCCGCGCCGCGTGGCGGGACGGGAGCGCCCGCGCGAGAGGATGCGATGCCGGGCGCGGTTGCTTCGATGTGACGGTTACGCGGGTCGGGCGGTTCGAGGACCATCTCGTCTGGCGTTTTGCGTTCGCGCCGGTCCTCGACCTTGTAGCCGAAACGCGAAGCCTGATTGAGGGCGAGGGCGGCAGCCGCTTGGGTGAAGCGGGTGTAATGGCCGCGCTTGTCGATGACGACGGCCGGCTGATCGCGGCGAACCGCGCGCTCCTTGCCCGCGCTTTCGGTCGCGCGGATGCCGTGGTGGCAGGCCGCGCTTTCGCCGAAATTCTCGTGAAAGGGGCCGACGAACTGATCCGCCTCGTGGCCGAGGGTGAGAGCGGGGATCCGCTACGGCTGGTGCAGATCCACGTCGGTACGGGTGACACGCCGGCCCCGGCACTGTTCCTGATGCTGGACGAGGAGGGGCCGGTCGCGGCGCGTTTCGGTTCCCGCAGTACCGCCACCGCCAATGTCCATGCGCTGCTGGCGATGCTACCGCTCGGCCTCGCGCTGGCGGAGCGGGATGGCCGTATCCTCTTCATGAACGAGGCGTTCGAGCGGGCGGCTGCGATCCCCGCCGGCCAGTCGGTCGTCTATCCCGGCGATCTGGTGGTGAAGGAGGACAAGGCGGCCGTATCCGACGCGGTGCGGCGGTTTGCCGCGGGCCACCGCATCTCCGGCGATCTGGCGGTGCGGCTGCGCTGGCGGGCCGACGAGCCGGTGGCGCTGACCATCGCCGGCGCCAAGGGGCTGGGCGATGCGGCGGTGCTGCTGAGCCTGAAGGACAACAGCGAGGAATCGAAGCTGAAGCGGCAGGTGCTCCAGGCAACGAAGATGCAGGCGGTCGGCCAGCTTGCCGGCGGCGTGGCGCACGACTTCAACAATATCCTGACCGCGATCATCGGTCATTGCGACCTGATGATGATGCGGCACACCCCCGGCGACAGCGATTATGACGATATCCAGCAGATCCGGCAGAATTCCAACCGCGCGGCCAGCCTGACGCGGCAGTTGCTGGCATTCTCGCGCCAGCAGACGCTCCGCCCGCAATTGCTGCAATTGCCCGATGTCGTGTCGGAGGTGAGCAATCTTCTTCGCCGCCTGCTCGGCGAGATGGTGACGCTGACCGTGAAGCACGGCCGCAACCTCGGCCCGATCCGCGCCGATCCGGGCCAGCTGGAACAGGTGATCGTCAACCTCGCGGTCAACGCGCGCGACGCCATGCCCGATGGCGGCACGGTGACCATTCAGACCTATGCCGTCTCCGCCGCCGACGTACGCCACATCGATACCGACATCCTGCCCGTGGCGGATTATACCGCGCTCAGCGTATCCGATACCGGAACCGGCATTGCGCCCGACGTGCTCGGCAAGATATTCGAGCCTTTTTTCACGACCAAGGAAGTCGGCAAGGGCACCGGGCTGGGGCTTTCGACGGTGTATGGCATCGTCAAGCAGTCGGAGGGGTTCATCTTCGCCGATTCGGTGGTGGGGAAGGGGACGAGTTTCGTCATGTACCTACCCGTCCACCGCGCCGGCGGGCAGACGGCCGAGCCCATCCCCGCAGCGCATCGCGAGCGGCCGGCCGAATTGTGGGGCACCGGCACGGTCCTGATCGTCGAGGATGAGGATATGGTGCGGACGGTGGCGGAACGCGCGCTGACCCGGCAGGGCTACACCGTCCTTGTCGCGGCGAACGGCGAGGAGGCCCTGGAACTGCTCGACCGGCTGGCGGATGAGGGCGGCTCGCGGGTCGATCTGCTCGTGTCGGACGTGGTGATGCCGATGATGGACGGGCCGACGATGGTGCGTCACGCGCGCCAGCGCTATCCCGATCTGCCGATCCTGTTCATGTCGGGCTATGCCGAAGAGCAGTTGCGACGCTCGATCGATCTCGATCGGGTCGCCTTCATTGCAAAACCCTTCTCGGTACAGCAACTTGCCGGCGCGGTGCGGGACGCGCTGAGCGCCAAAGGCACTAGCACGCAGGCGTAACAATGCGTATCAGGCCGGCATGACCGCCCCCCTCTCGGTCCTCATCGTCGAGGACGAACCCCTGATCGCCATGATGCTGGAGGATTTTCTCGATTCGCTCGGCCACAAGGTCGCCGGTACGGCGGATACCGTGTCGGAGGCGACTGCGCGCCTTGATCAGGGCGGCGTTGATTTGGTCATCCTTGATGTGCGGTTGCGCGGTGGCGAACCGTCCTGGCCCGTGGCGGATCGTCTTGCGGATCACGGCATTCCCTATCTGATCTCGACCGGCGGGCATGTCGATCCGCCGCCGGCGCGCCATGCCGGTGCACCGCAGCTCTCCAAACCGTTTACGCTAGACGGGATCGAGCGCGCGCTGAACGAGATAACGTCCTCCGTCTGAGCACATTGTTCCCTACTTGTTCTTTTCGGGCGTTCGCATTATCTGATGTCGGACGTTGACGACGCGCACGCGCGATCTACGAAGGAGCGTGGGGATGGCCGCACAGTTGAAGCTCATCGGCACCGAGAAGGAAAAGGCCGACATGGACAGGCAGAAGGCGCTCGACGCCGCCCTTGCGCAGATCGATCGCGC
Source organism: uncultured Sphingomonas sp. (assembly GCA_913775025.1). Lineage (GTDB taxonomy): Bacteria > Pseudomonadota > Alphaproteobacteria > Sphingomonadales > Sphingomonadaceae > Alterirhizorhabdus. The sequence continues at coordinate 7,357 of CAJYJW010000050.1, forward strand.
ATTCGGCAAGGGTTCGGCGATGAAGCTGGGGAGCCGCGAGAAGGTGGAGATCGAGGCGGTGTCCACCGGCTCCCTCGGCCTCGATATCGCGCTCGGCATCGGCGGCCTGCCGAAAGGCCGCATCATCGAGATTTACGGGCCGGAGTCTTCGGGCAAGACGACCCTTGCGCTTCACGCCATCGCCGAGGCGCAGAAGGCGGGCGGCACCGCCGCGTTCGTCGACGCGGAGCATGCGCTGGATCCGAGCTACGCCAAGAAGCTTGGCGTTGATATCGACGAGCTGATCGTATCGCAGCCGGATACCGGCGAGCAGGCGTTGGAGATCACCGATACGCTGATCCGCTCGAACGCGATCGACGTGCTGGTTGTCGATTCGGTCGCGGCCTTGGTGCCGCGCGCGGAGATCGAGGGCGAGATGGGCGACAGCCATGTCGGCCTGCAGGCCCGCCTGATGAGCCAGGCATTGCGCAAGATCACGGGGTCGATCAGCCGCTCGAAGACGCTTGTCATCTTCATCAACCAGATCCGCATGAAGATCGGCGTGATGTACGGCAGCCCGGAGACGACGACGGGCGGCAACGCGTTGAAATTCTATGCGTCCGTCCGCCTCGACATCCGCCGCACCGGCGCGATCAAGGATCGTGACGAGGTGGTCGGCAACGCCACCCGCGTGAAGGTAGTGAAGAATAAGGTCGCGCCGCCTTTCAAGCAGGTCGAATTCGACATCATGTATGGCGAGGGCGTCTCCAAGATGGGCGAGATCCTCGACCTAGGCGTGAAGGCGGGCATCGTCGACAAGTCGGGCGCATGGTTCAGCTATGATTCGGTGCGAATCGGGCAGGGGCGCGAGAATTCGAAGACCTATCTGCGCGAGCATCCCGAGATGGCGGAGAAGCTTGAGAAGGCGATTCGGGCGAATGCCGCCGGCATCAGCGATGCGATGATGGCCGGCCCCAGCGCCGATGATGATGTCTGAGCCGAGGGGGCGGCGACGCCCTGCATCCGCTAACGTGTGATGGGGCGCGTGGCTCGATCGGCTTGGAACAGCCTCGGGGGATGATCGTCGTCCATCATCTGGAGAACAGCCGTTCGCAGAGAGTGATCTGGCTGCTGGAGGAGCTAGGCCTCGCCTACCAGGTGCAGCGTTACGAGCGGGATCGGCGTACGATGCGGGCGCCATTGGCGCTGAGGCGGATCCATCCGCTGGGCAAGGCGCCGTTGATCGAGCATGACGGGGTGGTGATCGCCGAGACCGGGGCGATCGTCGAGTATCTCGTCGCGCTTGGCGAATTGCTCGGCCCGTCGGCGATGCCGCAGGATCGCCTGCGCTACCGCCATTTCCTGCATTATGCGGAAGGGTCGATGATGCCGCCATTGCTGGCGATCCTCGTCGTACGGCGGCTCGGCTTGCTTGGGTTGCCGGCGCGACGGCCGGTGCAGGCGATGCTGGACGATCATCTCGACTGGCTCGAAAGCGAACTCGCCGGGCGGCCTTGGTTCGCGGGTGACGATTTTACCGCCGCCGACATCATGATGAGCTTTCCACTGGAGGCATCGTGCCAGCGCGGCGGGCTGGACGGACGCCGCCCGCGCCTGATCGACTGGCTCGCGCGCATCCATGCGCGTCCGGCTTATAGGCGTGCTCTTGCGGCGGGTGGCCCCTATGCGTTTGCCTGACGTTCGCGGTTTGGCGGCCCTCGTCTGTGTATCCACGAGCCTTCTCACGTCCGCGATGACTATCGCCGCTCCGGCTCGCCAATTGCCGGTGGAAGCGGGCGATGCCGTTCCCGAGGTCGCTCTCCAACGCCGGGTGATGGATGCCAGCTACGCCTATTTCGCGGACAAGGATGCGGGGCGGTACGATGCGGCCTATGCGCGCTTCGCCGCAAGCGTCCGGGCCTATCTCACTCCGGACCTCTACCGATCGGAAGCCGCCAACTTCAATGCCGGCGCCGGCGGCAAGGGCGAGCGGCGGATCGTGCGGCTGACGTGGGAGCGCGATCCCGTCGATGCACCGATGCCTGGGCTCTATGTGGCGGCAGACTTCGTCTCGCGCTTTCCAAACCTGCGGCTTCATTGCGGCTATCTGATGTGGCGGCAGGACGCTGACGGGACGTTTCGCATCGTCCGGGAGGAGCAGAGTTTCCTGGACGAGCAGGCCGCCCGCGCGATGACGCCCGAGACGCTCGCTACCCTGCCGCGGAAATTCGGCTGCCCGGCCGTGACGCCGCCGCTTGAGTAGCGTGCGCCTCTCCCCTAGATCGCGAATATGACATCGACGAACGACATCCGCCGCTCCTTCCTCGATTATTTCGCGGGGGCGGGGCATGTCGCCGTTCCTTCCGCGCCGCTCATCCCGCACAACGATCCGACGCTGATGTTCGTCAACGCGGGCATGGTGCCGTTCAAGAACGTCTTCACCGGGCTGGAGACGCGGCCCTACACCACCGCGACCAGTAGCCAGAAATGCGTGCGCGCCGGCGGTAAGCACAATGATCTCGACAATGTCGGCTATACGGCGCGGCATCATACCTTTTTCGAGATGCTCGGCAATTTTTCGTTCGGCGACTATTTCAAGGAGCAGGCGATCACGCATGCGTGGACGCTGCTGACGCGCGAATGGGGCATTCCGGCCGATCGGCTGACCGCCACCGTCTATCACACCGATGACGAGGCGTTTGATCTTTGGCGCAAGATTGCGGGCCTGCCGGAGGCGCGGATCATCCGCATCCCCACCAAGGATAATTTCTGGGCGATGGGCGATAATGGCCCCTGCGGCCCCTGCTCCGAAATTTTCTACGATCATGGCGATCACATCTATGGCGGCCCGCCCGGCAGCCCGACCGAGGACGGCGATCGCTTTGTCGAGATCTGGAACCTCGTCTTCATGCAATATGAGCAGGCGGCGAACGAGATCGTCGGGGAATTGCCGAAGAAGTCGATCGATACCGGCATGGGGCTGGAACGCGTCGCGGCGGTGTTGCAGGGCGTCCACGACAATTACGACACGGATACCTTCAAGGCGCTGATCGCGGCATCCGGCGAGATGACGCGGACGGGGACGACGGAGGATAATCAGGCCTCGCACCGGGTGATCGCCGATCATCTGCGCGCATCGGGTTTTCTGGTGGCGGACGGCGTGCTGCCGGCGAACGAGGGCCGCGGCTACGTTCTCCGCCGCATCATGCGCCGGGCCATGCGGCACGCGCATTTGCTTGGCGCGGCCGATCCCCTGATGCACCGGCTCGTGCCCGCGCTGGTCTCCGAGATGGGCGCGGCCTATCCCGAGCTGGTCCGCGCGCAGCCGTTGATCGAGGAGACGCTGCGGCTGGAGGAGACGCGGTTCCGCCAGACGCTGGCGAACGGCCTGCGGTTGCTGGACGAGGCGACGGGCGCGATGGCGGCGGGGGATACCCTGCCGGGCGCGGTGGCCTTCAAGCTCTACGACACGTTCGGCTTCCCGTACGACCTGACGGAGGATGCCCTCCGCGCCCAAGGCCTGGCGGTGGATCGGGCTGGTTTCGACGCGGCGATGGCCGAACAGAAGGCCGCCGCCCGCGCGGCGTGGAAAGGATCTGGCGAGCGGGCGTCGGACGATGTGTGGTATGACATCGCCGAGGCGGAGGGCGGCACCGAATTCACTGGTTACGCCGCGCATGAGGGCGAGGGCCGTGTCGTCGCGATCGTTCGCGAAGGCGCGCGGGTCGAGCAGGCGCAGACGGGCGAGGAGGTGATCATCCTCACAAACCAGACGCCCTTCTACGGCGAGAGCGGTGGTCAGATGGGCGACATCGGCATCATCACCGGTGATAGCGGCTTTTCGGCCGAAGTGCGGGATACGGCCAAGCCGCTCGGGCGACTGCATGCGCATCGCGCCGTGGTGGAAGGGGGCGAGGTACGCGTGGGCGACGCCGTGCATCTTGCGGTCGATGTGGCGAACCGGGCGCAGGTGCGGGCGAACCATTCGGCGACGCATCTGCTGCATGCGGCGTTGCGCCACGCACTCGGCGGGCATGTCGCGCAGAAGGGCAGCCTCGTCGCATCGGATCGGTTGCGGTTCGACTTCGCGCATCAGAAAGCGATGAGCCCGGCGGAGATCGCGACGGTCGAGGCGGAGGTGAACCGTCACATCCGCGAAAATGATGCCGTTACCACGCGATTGATGACGCCCGACGATGCGATCGCGGCGGGCGCCATGGCGCTGTTCGGCGAGAAATATGGCGAGGAGGTCCGTGTCCTGTCGATGGGGCGGGCCGATGCGGACAGCTATTCGATCGAGCTCTGCGGCGGCACCCATGTTAATGCGTTGGGCGACATCGGCCTGTTCAAGATCGTCGGGGAAAGCGCCGTCTCCTCGGGCGTGCGGCGGATCGAGGCATTGACCGGCGAAGCGGCGCGGCAATGGTTCACCGCCCGCGAGGATCGGCTCAAGGAGGCTGCCGCGACGCTGAAGGCGTCGCCAGAGGAAGTGCCCGGGCGGGTCGCGCAACTGGTCGAGGAGCGGCGACGGCTTGAGCGTGAGCTGGCGGATGCGAAGCGGGCGCTGGCGCTGGGTGGCGGTGGCGGCGCGGCCCCGGCGGCAGGACCGGAGCAGGTCGGTGGCCATGATTTCACAGGTCAGGTGATCGCCGGGTTGGAGCCGAAGGGGCTGCGTGGGCTGGTGGACGAGGCCAAGGCGAGGATCGGATCGGGCATCGCCGCGATCGTCGCGGTGAACGACGGGCGGGCGACAATCGCGGTCGGGGTGACGGACGATCTGCTCGGCGCGGTCAATGCGGTCGATCTCGTAAGGGCGGGCGTGGCCGCGCTGGGCGGGCAGGGCGGCGGCGGGCGGCCGGATATGGCGCAGGGTGGCGGGCCAAACGGCGAGGCGGCGGAGGCGGCCTTGCAGGCGGTGCGCCAAGCCATCGCCGGTGCGCCGCAGCCGGCCTGACGCACGGCCTTCATGCCTTGATCGCGGGCGGCGTCGTTTCGGCGCTGCCTGCTATCGTTCCGCCGATGCTAACGGCGAGGCTGATTGACGCCTTCGCCCGGCGGCCTATGCAGGCCCGCCGGCTGCTTCCGCCGCACGGCATCCATCCTATTCTTCGTTCCATCGGGCATCCGCGATCGTGAGCAGGCCGAAGCGAAAGTCTCCCCCGCAGCGTATATCGGCGGCGGCGATCCGAACCGCCCTGATCGGTGCCGGCGCGTTGGGGATGATCGGTTTATTGACGATCGACAAATCGGATTGGGGGCCGGCGCGTGACATGGCGCTGGCGGCATCCCCTGCGGTGCGCGCCGTCATCGCGGATGGTCGGCGTGGAGGGACGCCGACGAAGGTCGACTATAGTCGTCTGGATGCGCGGCTGGCCCGGCTCGTCGAGGCGAAGGACATGGTCGGCCTCGGCGTTGCCGTCGTGGAGGATGGCGAGCTGCGCTTCGTCAAGGGGTATGGCGTGACCACGGCGGGCAGCGCGGACAAGGTGACGGCGAACACCGTCTTCCGCTGGGCCTCGCTGTCGAAGGGCGTCGCCAGCACGATGCTGGCCAAGCTCGCCAACGAGGGCAAACTGGCGCTGGCAAACCCGGTGTCGCGGTTCAATACCTCGCTGCGGCTGCCCGGCGGCACCGAGACGGTGGTGACGGTCGACAATCTGCTGTCCCACCGGCTGGGTATCGTCAAGAACGCCTATGACGACAAGCTGGAGGAGGGGATCGATCCGCGCGTGATCCGCACCTCTCTCGGCAAGCTGGAGCGATATTGCGCGCCCGGCACCTGCTTCGCCTACCAGAACGTCGCCTATGACACGGCGAGCGAGATCGTCCGCTCCGTCACCCGGCAGAGCTATGCGGATGCGGTGAAGCAACGGCTGTTCGTGCCGCTGGGCATGAACAGCGCTAGCGCCACGCGGGATGGGCTGATGCGCTCATTTAGCTGGGCGCGGCCCCATGCGGGCCGTCGCACGCTGACCGTGGAGGACGCTTATTATCGCGTGCCGGCGGCGGGCGGGATCAATTCCTCGGTGCTCGATCTCGGTACGTGGATGCGGGCGCAAATGGGGCAGATGCGCGGCGTGCTGCCGCTTAGCGTGTTGGAGACGATCCACCGCCCCCGCGTATCGACGGCTTCCGCGCGGAAACGCGGCGCGCTGTTCGATCGCGAACTGACGGACGGCTATTATGCGCTCGGCTGGCGGGATTACCGTTACCTCGGCCACCCCATCGTCGGCCATCGCGGCGCGGTGAGCGGTTATCGCTCGATGATCGCATTCGATCCGAAGACGCGAGACGGGGTGGCGGTGCTGTGGAACTCGGAAAGCTCCAAGCCGGTGGCGATCCAGCTTGAGGTGCTGGACGCCTTCTACGGCCGCCCCTTCAAGGATTGGCTGGAGCTGGACACGAAGCGCAAGGGCTAGGCCGCGTTACCGCCGGCTGCGGTACAACAACGCTGCGGCCACCGCCGCCGATCCTATGCCGATGGCCACGCCGGCTGCCGGCCAGAGCTTGCTTTTTACCGCCTTGGCCGCGGCCAAGGCTTCGGTAGCCGATGCTTCACCGCCGCTGGCCGCCGGGCGGTCGTCCGGTGCAGGCGTCTTTGCCGGCTCGGCGGCGGGTGGGGCGTAAACCTCTGGCCCTTTGCCGAAAGCGTCGGTGGGGAAAGTGGGTTCTTCACTCATTATTTTCTCCTCAAGGCATCGGCGAAAGGGAACGAACGAGCCGATGCGCGATCGGTTGCGGCCCGATGGCCCTTCCATCCGCCCGTGGGGCGCCTAAATTCAGGGCCAAGGAGATACGTCATGGTTGCCCTCTCGATACTCGATCTCGTCCGCGTGGTGGAAGGCGGCGACGTGAAGCAGGCGCTGGATGCCTCGCGCGATCTCGCCGCCCATGCCGACGCGCTCGGCTATACCCGCTTCTGGGTAGCCGAGCATCACAATATGCCCGGCATCGCCAGCGCGGCGACGGCGGTGACGCTCGCGCATGTCGCGGCGGGAACGAAGCGCATTCGTTTGGGCGCCGGCGGCATCATGCTGCCCAACCATGCCCCCTATATCATCGCCGAGCAGTTCGGCACGCTCGCCAGCCTGTATCCGGGGCGGATCGATCTCGGCCTGGGCCGTGCGCCGGGGACCGATCAGATCGCCTCGCGCGCGTTGCGGCGCGATCCGATGTCGGCGAACAGCTTTCCACAGGACGTCCTGGAGTTGCAGGCCTACCTTGCCCCGGCGCAGGATGGCCAGCGGCTGCGCGCGGTCCCCGGCATGGGCACGCAGGTGCCGTTGTGGATTCTCGGTTCCAGCACGTTCGGCGCGCAACTGGCGGCGGAGCTTGGGCTGCCATACGCTTTCGCCTCGCATTTCGCGCCGGAGATGCTGATGCCGGCGTTGCAGATGTACCGCAGCCGGTTCCGCCCGTCCGCCCAGCTTGAGCGGCCGCACGCCATGGTTGGGGTGAACGTCATCGCGGCGGATAGCGACGCGGCGGCGCGGCGATTGGCGACGACGCAGCAAATGTCCTTTTCCGACTTGCTGCGCAACGCGCGCGGCCTGTCGCGTCCGCCGATCGACGATATCGAGACCTACTGGTCGCCCGCCGAAAAGATGCAGGCGGGGCGAATGCTCGCGCGCAGCATCATCGGTGGGCCGGAAACCGTGCGGGCCGGCATTGATGCGTTGGTGCGGGAGATCGGGGCCGACGAGTTGATGATCGTATCGGACATCTACGATCAGCAGGCCCGTCGACGTTCGCTCTCGCTCATCATGGAGACGGCGGGCGGCACGCAGGTGGACGAGGCGGCCTAGCCGCCTGCCAGGGCGACGAAGCGCGCCGCGGCCAAAAAATCGCGACGACGCGCGGCGCGGGCCTCGGTCGCCAGCGCGTCCTCGCCCCATTGCTCGGCCTGCCACAGCTCGTCGAGATGAGTGATATCGAAGGCGGCCTTGGCCGCGATCTCCCCCTCGATCATCGCCAGCGCGACGATGAGCGACCCCCCGATGGTGACGAGGGGTTGAAGGCCCGCCAGCTCTAGCGGGCTTCGCGCGACGACCGCCTCCGTCAACCGCGCCACGGTCGCGGGCGGCTGCGGGCGATGCATGATGCCGGTAACGAGGGTAAAGGCAACGTCATACCGCCGGGTCGCCCAGGCGAGCAGCGGATCCCACAGCACCTGCTGGCGTGCGACGAGCTCCACCGGCCCATCGGCACAGTAGCAGAGCAGGTCGGTCTCCCCATAGGCGGCGATGGGCATGGCGAAGGCCACGGGATCCGGCATGACCCGATCGATCGCCGCATTGGCGAGGCCGGTCAGCGGCATCGCGCGCGGATCGACCTCGTCACCCTGTGCGCGCCATTCCCCGGCGATCGCGTCCGCGAGCGGAAGGGCGGGCACGACGAGGAGCGCACGGGCGGGGGTGCGGACGGGGCGCCCGTCCAGCCTGATGCCGTGGCCGCCGGGCTCGTCCGCCAGCGTCACCTCTTTCCAGAATCGCTTCATCGATCGCTCCGCCAGCGTGCGGCGAGGATTTGCGGCAGCACCAGTGCCTCGAACAGGCCGATGGCGAACACCGGCAGGCCGATCGCGATCTGGCCGCCCTCGCGGATAAGGTTGCCGAACAGAATCCACATGCCGAACAGCATCAGCACCACGCCGCTGGCCCGCGCGGCGGCGATGATGGTGAACCGCACGCGGGCCAGCCTTTCCCGCTCTGCCGGCGGCAGGGGCGGGGTCATGCCAGCCGTTCCAGCAGGCGGACGAGGTCGGCGGGCGTATCGGCGACGAGGGCAGCGCCCTCGGCCAGCAGTTCGGCGCGATCGTGGTAGCCCCACGCCACGCCGACCGCGGTGGCGCCCGCCGCCTTGGCCATCGCGATATCGAAACTGGTGTCGCCGATCATGACCGTCGTCTCCGGTCCGGCCCCGGCCTCCGCCATGGCGGCAAGCGCCATCGCGGGGTGCGGTTTGGACGGATGACGATCCGCCGTCTGCAAGGTGACGAAGCGATCGGTCAGCCCATGATGCGCGAGGCAGAAGCCCAGGCCGCGATCGGACTTGCCCGTAGCCACGCCCAGCAGCCAGCCGGCATCCGCTATCGCGGTGATGGCTTCGGCGATGCCGTCATAAAGGGGTTCGGCGACCAGCCCCGCCCCCCGGCGACGCTGGAAGGCATGTTTGTACGACTGCGCCAGTTCACGATGCAGCGCATCGTCCCCCGCCGGATGCAATCGCGCGATCGCCTCGACCAGGCTCAGGCCGACGACCCTGCGCGTCGCGGTCTCGCCCGGATCGGGCAGGCCGGCGGCGGTGAAGCATTCGCTCATCGCGGCGCAGATCGCGGCCTGGCTGTCCACCAGCGTGCCGTCGCAATCGAACAGAGCGAGTCGGTTCATCGCCTGGCGACCCGGGATGGGGGTAAGGTGAACGCAAAAGCCGGTCGCATCAGCCGCGCCCGCGCCCGCGCCGTTCGCCCTTGCGCTCGCGGCGGCGGGATTTGGCGGCGGCGGCCTCGGTGCGACGCTTGCCCTCGGCGGTTTCGGAGAACTTCGGCTCATCGATCGGCAGGTCGGCCCGCTTCGGGTCGAAGCCGAGCAGCGCGATGCTGTCAGCGATGTGCTGCGGCGGCTCGGCGGTCACGTCCAGCTGGCCGCCGCCGCCCGGCAGGTCGATGCGGATGCGGCGGGCGTGCAGGTGCATCTTGCGGCTGATCCCGCCGGAGAGGAACGCTTCCGGCCCGCCATATTTGCCGTCGCCCACGATCGGATGGCCGATCGCCGCCATGTGGACGCGCAACTGATGTGTGCGCCCGGTGTAGGGCTGCAGTTCCACCCAGGCGGCGGTGTTGCCTGCCCGCTCGATCACGCGGTAGCGGGTGCGGGCGGGGCTGCCCTCCTTCTCGTCGACATGCATCTTCTCGCCGCCGGTGCCGGGCTGCTTGCCGATCGGCAATTCGATCATGCCGTCCTCGATCGAGGGGACGCCGGCGATCAGCGCCCAATAGACCTTGCGCGCCGTGCGGCTGCTGAACGCCTTGGCGAAATGGCCGGCGGCGAAGGCCGAGCGGGCGAGCAGCAGCGCGCCGGACGTGTCCTTGTCCAAACGATGCACCAGCTTGGGCCGCGCGGGCGCATCGAAGGTCAGCGCGTCGAGCAGCCCGTCGACGTGGCGGTCGGTCTTCGTGCCCCCTTGCGTGGCGAGGCCCGGCGGCTTGTTGATGACGATGGCGTTGCGATCGCGGTGGATGACCAGCGATTGCATGAACGCCGCATCCTCCTCCGATAGCGGCGGGCGATCCTTTTTTGGGCGCGGCGGGGCGGCGGTGGTGGCGGCCTCGATCACCTCGGGCGGGGGCACGCGAATGCTCTGCCCGGCAGCGATGCGGTCGCCCGGCGCCACGCGCGCGCCATCCACGCGCAATTGCCCGGTGCGCGCCCAGCGCGAGACGATGTTGAAGCTCGTCTCCGGCAGGTGGCGCTTGAACCAGCGGTCGAGCCGGATGCCGTCGTCATCGTAGCCGACGGTGAAGCTGCGGCTGTCGTCGGCCTTGTCGCCGGTCTGATCCATGCTCATGCCAATATCCTTACCGCCTGGATGCCAAGCGCCAGCATCGCGACGGACAGGATGACCGAGACGGCCGCATAGCCGACCGCCGCCATAACCTCCCCGCGCGACAGCATCGCCCAAGTCTCAAGGCTGAATGAGGAGAAGGTGGTGAAGCCCCCCAGCACGCCGACGCCCAGGAACAGCCGCCACGGCTCCCCCGCCACGCTCACTCGCGACAGCGCGCCCGCCAGCAGCCCCATCAGCAGGCCGCCCGCCAGGTTCACGAACAGCGTGCCATAGGGGTAGCCTGGCCCCGCCGCGCGCAGCCACGCCGCGCCGGCAAGGTAGCGCCCGCCGGAGCCGATCGCGCCGCCGAGCATGACGAGGAGGAGAGGGGGCATATCCGTACGCTTCCGGCTGCGATCCGCGCCACGGCGGCGAGGGACGGCATGTTCGCCGGCGCGTGTAGCCGCTTCGCCACCGATCCGCCACCCCGCGGCCTCAACCGATCCGCGCCGCCAGCAGATCGAGCGGCATCGCACCGTGGCCCAGCACCGCCGCGTGGAAGGCGGGCAGCGAGAAGGCGCGGCCACGCCGCACCCGCATTCGCATGCGCAACTCTAGCAGGCGCATCTTGCCGAGCGTGTAGCCCAGCGCCTGCCCCGGCCACGCCATGATACGATGCACTTCGTTGGTGGCGCGATCATCGGTGATCCCGGCGGTGTCGCGCAGCCAGCCGATCGCCCGCATCCGGTCCCATCGGTGAAGGTGGAGGCCCCCGTCCACCACCAGCCGGGCCACGCGGAAAAGCTCCTCCTGCAAGCGCCCGATGTCGCCCAGCGGATCGCGGACATAGACACCCATCTCTGCCGCCAGTTGCTCGGCATAAAGCGCCCAGCCCTCCTGAAAGGCATTGAAGGCGGCAAGCCGCAGCAGCATTGGCCTCTCGCCGAGCGACGCCGCCACCGATGCCTGCAGGTGATGCCCAGGCACGCCCTCGT
>CAJYJW010000051.1 GCA_913775025.1 uncultured Sphingomonas sp.
CGGATGCGACGGCGATCGACGACGCCGCGCGGGTGGCGTTCCAGTCGTCCAGCCTGGTCCGCGCGGCGCGCACGCTCGGCGAACTGGGCGATCATGCCGATCAGAGCCTGTTCCTGCGCCAGATCGCGACCAACGTCGCCTCTCCGAGCGACCATATCCTGTCCGCCGAACTTTCACGCCAGATCGGGCGGCCGGACCTCGGCGTGATGGTGGCCCGGTCGGCGCGCAACAACGGTGTCAGCGATTTCGCCGCCAGCGGCTTTCCCGAGATCGTCGTGCCCCCCACCGCGCAATCGCGCTGGGTGATGGTGCACGCGATCAGCCGCCAGGAAAGCCAGTTCGATACGCAGGCGACGAGCCGGGTCGGCGCGCGGGGGCTGATGCAGCTGATGCCCGGCACGGCGCGCGATACTGCGGGCAAGCTCGGGCTGCCCTACGATCTGTCCCGCCTGACCGGCGATCCGCAATATAACGTGACGCTCGGCAGCTATTTCTTCGGCAACCTGCTCGATAGCTTCGGCGGCAATCACGTGCTGGCGGTGGCGGCTTATAATGCGGGCCCCGGCAACGTGCGCAAATGGCTGGCGGCGAACGGCGATCCCCGCATGCCGGGCGTGGACGTGGTGGACTGGATCGAGGCGATCCCCTTCACCGAAACACGTGGCTACGTGCAGCGCGTGCTGGAGAATGCGGTGGTATACGATGCGCTGAACCCCGGCCGCGCGCGTTCGCCGGTGCGCAACCGGCTGTCGAGCTACCTCGGCAAGTCGAACCCGGGCTGAGCAAGATGACCGATCGCCCGAACTACATCACCCCCGCCGGCCTCGCGGCTTTACGCGCGCGCTACGATCATCTGCTCGGCGATGAACGGCCCAAGCTGGTCGAGGTCATCAGCTGGGCGGCCGGGAACGGCGACCGCTCCGAGAACGGGGACTATATCTACGGCCGCAAGAAGCTGCGCGAGATCGACCGGGAGTTGCGTCATCTGTCCAAGCGGATGAAGTCGGCCGTCCCCGTCGATCCGGCGGCGCAGGGCGATCGCAGCCGCGTGCGCTTCGGCGCCACCGTCACTATCGTGGACGAGGATGACAAGGCCCGCACCGTGACCCTCGTCGGCGAGGATGAGGCGGATGCGGGGGCGGGGCGGATCAGCTGGCGCTCCCCCCTCGCCTTCGCGCTGAAAGGCGCGGCGGTGGGCGATCTGCGCACGGTCCGCCTGCCGGCCGGAGAGAAGGAATATGAGGTGGAGACCATCGCCTACCCCGAGGCCCCGCCCTCAGGCTGAACGATTGTAATGGGCACCAGCGGGCTGAGGCGCCATAAGAAGGCATGATAAATCTTCTTGTCGCGGTCGCCATCACCGCCGCGCCGCACCTCATCCCCTCCGCCGTCACCGTCGAGGCCGACGGGGGCCATATCGTCGAGGTGACGGCCCTGAACCCTAGTGACGCCGCCGTCGCCAGCCCGCTGGCGCAAAGGCTCACCGGATCGCTCACCACGAACGGCACGACCGTAATGGCCTTGCTCGACCGCACAGCGTCGGCCGACGCCATGATCCCGCCACGCGGCTTCGTACAAGCTCGCTACCGCCTCCGCGCGCCCGAGGGGGCCAGCGATGGCACCGCGACATTGCGCCTGACAGGCTCCGATACGGCGAGCGCGCTGGCCTTCACGATCACCTCACGCCCTGCCCCGGCCGATAGCCCCAGGATACTGGCGAGTGCCGCGCCAAATCCTGCCTTTAACCCCGATCCGCCGGCGGCGAAGCCCGATGCCGGCAACGCCTTCCTCGGCAATCTATCGACCTATACGCCCATTTACGCGGTGTACGGGCCGGGAACGAACAGCGATGCGCGGATCCAGATCGGCTTCAAATATCAGTTGTTCGGCGATGCGGGCGCGGTCGGCGAGGGTGCGCCCTGGGTAAACGGCATCCACTTCGGCTACAGCCAGCGCATCTTCTGGGATCTCGGCAAAAAGTCCTCTCCCTTCCGCAACGTCGAATATATGCCGGAGCTATTCTATCTGCTGCCAGCCCGCCCCATCGCCGACGGCGATATCGCGTTCGGGGCGCAGGCAGGCATTCGCCATGAATCGAACGGTCGCGACGGTCTCGATTCGCGCAGCGTGAACACGCTCTATGTCCAGCCGGTCGCCACCACGCGGCTGGGCGATTACGTGCTGACGCTTGGGCCGCGCCTCTGGGCCTATGTCGGCAGCCTGGAGGATAATCCCGCCATCAAGCGGTATCGCGGCAACACCGGCCTGCTAGCCGAAATCGGGCAACCGGACAGCTGGCGGCTGACGACGACCAGCCGCTATAATTTCGGCAGTGGCAAGGGGTCGTTCGATGCCGAGGCGTCCTATCCGCTCAATCGCCTGTTCGGCACCAGCCTGAACCTCTACGTCTTCGGCCAGGGTTTCGTCGGCTATGGCGAGAACCTGTTCGACTATAACCGCCGGGCCACGCGCCTGCGGATCGGTTTCGGCTTCGTCCGCTAGGGCGCGTCAGTCGATGCGAAAGTCGTGGCCGAACGCCGCGCTCGCAAGCTCCAGCACGGCGGGGTCGGCCGGCGGCGGCGTCATCGGGACGGCCTTCTCCAGCCGCTCGACGATATGGGTGAGGGCAGCGATGCGGGCCGCCTTCTTGTTGTTGCCGTCGATCACCTTCCACGGCGCCCAGCGGGTGTCCGTCTCGGCGAACATCTCGTCCATCGCGGCGAGATAGTCGGCCCGGCGGGCACGGTTGCGGAAATCGTCCGCGCCCGTTTTCCACCGCTTCCACGGATGCTCCAGCCGCTTCTTCAGGCGCTCGTCCTGCGTATCCTGGGTGATGTGGACGAACAGCTTGAGGACGGTGGTTCCATCCTCCTTCTGCCGCGATTCGAACTCGTTGATCTCGTCGTAGGCGCGCCGCCAGTCCTTCTCGGCGGCATATCCCTCCACCCGCTCGACGAGGACGCGTCCGTACCAGCTGCGATCGAACACCGCGATCTCGCCATTAGCAGGCAGCCGCCGCCAGAAGCGCCAGAGGAAATGGTGCGCCTTCTCCTCGGGTGTGGGCGCGGCGATCGGCCACACCTCATAGCTGCGCGGATCCCATTCGGCGGTGAGCCGCTGAATGATCCCGCCCTTGCCGGCCGCGTCCCACCCCTCGAACGCGATGATCGCGCGCCGCTTGTGGACGATGTGGGCCACCTGCGCCTTGGCCAGCCGCTTCTGTAGATCGGCCAGCAGCGCATCGTAATCGCCGTCGACCTTGGCGCCCTTTTCGAAGTCGGCAAGGTCGATGGCCATCACGCCTTCGCCTGATCGACGGTGCGGATGCCGAGTTCGCGCAATTGCTTGAGGCTGACGGGCGCTGGCGCGTTCATCATCAGATCCTCCGCCTTCTGCGTCATCGGGAAGGCCACGACCTCGCGGATGTTCGGCTCGTCCGCCAGCAGCATCACGATGCGATCGATGCCGGGGGCGGAGCCGCCGTGTGGCGGCGCGCCGAACTTGAAGGCACCCACCATGCCGGGGAAGTTCGCCTCCACCTCTTGCGGGCTGTAGCCGGCGATCGCGAACGCCTTCATCATCACGTCCAGCTTGTGGTTCCGGATCGCGCCGGACGACAGCTCCACCCCGTTGCAAACAATGTCATACTGATAGGCGAGGATATCGAGCGGATCCCTGGTCTCCAGCGCTTCCAGCTCGCCCTGCGGCATCGAGAAGGGATTGTGGCTGAAGTCGACCTTCTTCGCGTCTTCGTCATATTCAAACATCGGGAAGTCGACGATCCAGCAGAATTCGAACCGCTTGGGATCGATCAGCTCCAGCTGCTCGGCGACGCGCGTGCGCGCCAAGCCGGCAAGACGCGCGGCCTGCGCTTCCTTGCCTGCGGCGAAGAATACGCCGTCATCCGGCCCCAGGCCGAGCGCCTCGGCGATCGCCGCCATGCCCGCCTCGCCGTGGTTCTTGGCGATCGGCCCGCCGAACTCGCCGCCCTTGCGCGTGGCGTAGCCCAGCCCGGCGAACCCTTCCGATTGCGCCCAGCTGTTCATATCGTCGAAGAACTTGCGGCTCTTCGCCCCCGTTCCCGGCGCGGGGATCGCGCGCACCACATCCCCGCTCTCGACGATCGAGGCGAAGCGGCCGAAGCCCGACCCCTTGAACATCTCCGACACGTCGGAAATCAGGATCGGATTGCGCAGATCGGGCTTGTCGTTGCCGTAGCGCAGCATCGATTCCCGATAAGGGATGCGGCGGAACGGCAACGCCGACACCTGCCGCCCCTTGCCCTCGAAATCGGCGAACTCCTCGAACAGGCCATGCAGCACCGGCTCGATCGCGGCGAACACATCCTCCTGCGTCACGAAGCTCATCTCGAAATCGAGCTGGTAGAATTCGCCCGGCGAACGATCGGCGCGCGCATCCTCGTCGCGGAAGCAAGGGGCGATCTGGAAATAGCGGTCGAACCCCGCCACCATCAGCAGCTGCTTGAACATCTGCGGCGCCTGCGGCAGCGCGTAGAATTTGCCCGGATGGACCCGGCTGGGCACGAGATAATCGCGTGCGCCCTCGGGGCTGCTCGCCGTCAGGATCGGCGTCTGAAATTCGGTGAAACCCTGCTCGATCATCCGACGGCGGACGCTTGCGATCACGTTCGAGCGGAGCAGGATGTTCTTATGGATTCGTTCCCGCCGCAGATCGAGGAAGCGGTAGCGCAGGCGAATGTCCTCCGGATACTCCGCCTCGCCTGCGACCGGCATCGGCAGTTCCTGCGCGGGGCTCTGCACCGTCACGGCGCGAGCGAATACCTCGATCGCGCCTGTGGCGAGCGCGGCATTGGCCGTGCCCTCGCCGCGCGCCTTCACCTCGCCGTCGATCGTCACCACCGATTCGACGCGCAGGCCCTCCAGTACGGGCAGCGCGGACGAGTCCGCATCGGCCACGATCTGGGTGATGCCGTAATGATCGCGCAGATCGACGAACAGCACGCCGCCATGATCCCGCTTGCGATGCACCCAGCCGGACAGGCGGACCGTCTCGCCGACTTCGGACAAGCCCAGCGCGGCGCAGGTGTGGGAACGGTAGGCGTGCATTCGCATATCACTATTTTGTTGAAGGCAGGCCCCGCGCTTCGCCCCCCCGCCCACGCTTTGTCAAGGCGGGCCGGTGCGGCTATTGAGCGGGCCATGAAGATTCATCCCCTCGTAACAGACACGCAGACGCTTGAGCATCTGTGCGCCCGCCTCGCCCAATCGCCGTTCGTGACGGTCGATACCGAATTCATGCGCGAGAACACCTATTACCCCGATCTCTGCCTGATCCAGATCTCGGACGGGAAGGAGGCCGCCGCGATCGATCCCAAGGCCAAGGGCCTCGACCTCAAGCCCCTGCTCGATCTGCTGGTCGATAACGATGAAGTCCTGAAGATCTTCCATGCCGGCGGGCAGGATCTGGAGATCGTTCATAACCTTACCGGCAAGACGCCCTATCCGCTGTTCGATACGCAGGTGGCGGCGATGGCGCTCGGCATGGGGGAGCAGGTCGGCTATTCCAACCTCGTCGAAAGCATGATCGGCGTGAAGCTGGACAAGGGCGCGCGCTTTACCGATTGGGCGCGCCGCCCGCTCGATGCGCGGCAGATCGACTATGCGATCGGCGACGTGACGCATCTCGCCACCATTTTTCCGAAGATGCTGGAAAAGCTGCGCCGCACCGGTCGCGGTGAATGGCTGGACAGCGAGATGGAGCGGCTGGG
>CAJYJW010000052.1 GCA_913775025.1 uncultured Sphingomonas sp.
ACCACGGCGAGTTCCTGTCGGACACGCGCGGCACCGGCATCATGAACCGCCTGTTCGAGCGTTACGGCCCCCACAAGGGCAAGATCGAGGGCCGCAAGAACGGCGTCCTCATCTCGAACGGCGCGGGCGAGGCGCAGTCCTATGCGCTGGGTCCGCTCGAGGATCGCGGCATCCTGTTCGTCGGCCATGGCGAGGCGCTGTACGAGGGCATGATCATCGGTGAGAACGCCAAGACGGAAGACCTCGAGGTCAGCCCGATGAAGGCGAAGCAGCTCACCAACTTCCGCGCGTCGGGCGGCAAGGACGACGCCGTCCGCCTGACCCCGCCGAAGAAGATGACGCTGGAGCAGGCCATCGCCTACATCGACGACGATGAGATGGTGGAGGTGACGCCGAAATCGATCCGCCTGCGCAAGCGCTTCCTCGATCCGCATGAGCGCAAGCGCGCCAGCCGCGCCAAGGCGGCCTGATCTTTAACTAATATAGGTGCGGGCGGCCGTAAGGGCTTGCCCGCATTACACTTTTACCCAATTGTACCGCCTTAGAGGGTGTATCGGGCCAGCTGGTTCCGCCCCGACTGGAGGGCGGCGCGTGGACAGACCTCAGGACGATACGGCATCCGCGCCGGCGCGCGATCAGGCGGCCGGCCGCACCGCGCTCCTCATCATCGACATGATCAACGATCTGGACTTTCCAGACGCCGAGATGATGCGCGAGGCGGCGGGCGCGGCGGCGGAGAGGATCGCATATATACGAGATGAGGCGGAGCGGGCGAACCTGCCGGTGCTCCTGCCCAAGTTGGGCGTCAGCCGCTTGATCCTGACGGGCATGGCGACCGATATCTGCGTTCTCTTTACCGCCGCCGACGCGCATATGCGCGATTATGCGCTTTGGGTGCCGGAGGATGCGGTTGCCGGCACCAGCCGCGAGCGCCAGCGTTGGGCGCTGGAACTGATGCGGCAGAGCATGAAAGCGACGACCACCGCCACCACCGAAATGACGCTCGACCACTGGTTCGCCGCTGCGGCGACCGGCGGCGCCGGGCCGCAATGATCTTGGCCGGCCTCGCCACCATGCCGTTGCCTCGCTGTTCTCGAGAGCCTATCCCGGCGATGTGGCATCGGGGAGCACGCATCGGACGGAAAGCGGTTTGCAGGCCGTGGCGCTTGTTCATCGCGCGGCGCTACTGCGTTTCATTCGGGCGCGTGGCGGCAGGGACGATGCCGAGGACATATTCCAGGATCTTTGGCTGAAGCTCAAAACCACGCCGCCGTCCGGCCCGGTCGCGGAGCCGCTTGGCTACCTTTACCGCGCGGCGGATAATCTGATGCACGACCGCCGTCGTGCGACGATCCGGCGGGAGCGGCGGGAGGCGGCATGGGGCGACGCGGAGACTGGCTTATCGCCGGCTGCCGCGCCCCCGGTGGATCGCGCTCTGGCTGCGCGTCAGGATCTGGGCGAGGTTGCGGGGTTGCTCGCGGGTCTGGGGGAGCGGACCGATCAGATCTTTCGCCGCTTCCGCCTGGACGGCGCCAACCAGAAGGTGATCGCGGCGGAGCAGGGCATCAGCCTGAGCGCGGTCGAGAAACATCTTCAGCGCGCCTATCGTGCCTTGATGACCTGGCGGGCAAATCACGATCGTGACGCGGGCAGTGCGGAAATGCCGGGCCAGAGGCGTCTTGATGGCGAGGACCGATCATGATGACCCCCGCCACGCCCGACATCGAAAACGAAGCCGTGCTTTGGGCGCTCCGCACGCGCGCCCCGGACTTCACCGCGTGGGAGGAGTTTACCGACTGGCTTGAGGCCGACCCCCGGCACAACATCGCCTACGATCGTGTGCGCGACGCCCATGATCTGGCGGCGGACCTGCCGCCTGTTACCGTCGCGACGGAAGAGCCGGCGCCGCGCCGATTCTGGCGGTTTCGTCTGGCGACGGCGGTCGCGGCAGGCTTGGCGGCGGTAATCGGGATGACGACATTGTTGCCCGGCAACGACCCCTATGCCGTTTCCACCGGCCCCGGCGAGCAGCGCGATATTCGCCTGGCCGACGGCACGCGCATCGCGCTCAACGGCGATACGCGCCTGCTGCTCGATCATGCGCATCCGCGCGTGGCAACGCTGGATCGGGGGCAGGCGGGGTTCACGGTAATGCACGACGCGACGAATCCCTTCGTGCTGACGGTGGGCGGTACGGCAGTGCAGGATGTCGGTACCCGCTTCGATGTCGTTCGCGAAGGCGGCAGGACGGATGTCGCCGTCGCCGAGGGGGCGGTGCTCTACGATCCCGGCGGGAGCAGGGTTTCGCTTCAGGCGGGCTCTACGCTCACCGATCCGGGCGGGGGTGCGCCGCTCCGGCTCGGGCGGGCGGATCCAGCCACGATCGGTACGTGGCGAGGCGGGCGGCTTGTCTATGGCGAGGTGCCGCTGGCCACGGTTGCCGCGGATCTGGCGCGCGTCACCGGCACGCCGATCACAGTAGACGGCGGGCTCGCCGCGCGTCCGTTCAGTGGAACGATCGCATATCGCGGGCTGCCGGTCGATGTGCTCTATCGCCGCGTCGCGGCGCTGGCGGGGCTGCGCGCCACGCCGGACGGTACGGGCTGGCGCTTTACGACGGGATCCGGTGTCGCGCGCTGAGGCGGGCTTCTGCGCCCTGCTTATATCGATAATTCCGGTCGAGGCGCGGGCGGCCCCGGTGCCGGTGCTATCCGTGCCCCGCGGGCCACTCGCGCAATCGATCGCGCGGTTGGGCGCGCAGGCGGGCGTTTCGATCGGCTTGATCGATCCCGTGCTTGCCCGAACGCATGTGCCTGCCATCCACGGCCGGATCACGGTCGGCGTCGCGTTCGACCGGTTGCTGAAGGGGTTGCCGGCGCGGGCCCGGCGGATCGATGCGCTTAGCTGGCGGATCGAGCGGGTGTCGCCTGCGAAAGTCGCGTCGCCGAGGCCACGGCCGATCCCCGTCAGGCCGCCTGTCGCACCGCCGATCGACACCGGCACGATCGTCGTCACTGCGAGCAAGCGCGGCACCAGGCTGTCCCAATATCCGGGAACGGTGGCGATCCTCGACGGCGCGGTGCTGGGGCGGGGCGGCGGACCGGGCAGCGATGCGCTCGTCGCGCGCCTGCCGGTCCTCAGTCAGACGGCGCTGGGGCCGGGGCGGAACAAGCTCTTCATTCGCGGCATCGCGGATTCGAGCTTCAACGGGCCAAGCCAGGCGACGACCGGGGAATATCTCGGCGATGTACGCTTGAACTACAGCGCGCCCGATCCTGATCTGCGGCTGATAGACATCGATCGCGTCGAGGTGCTGGAGGGGCCGCAAGGAACCCTCTACGGCGCGGCGACGCTTGGCGGCGTGGTGCGGATCGTGCCGAACGCGCCGGCGCTCGATCGCACGCAGGTGATCGTGAATGCGGGCATCGCGGCGACGGCGGGCGGGGCGGGCAGCGGCGATGGATCGGTCACCCTCGATCTGCCGATCGTGCGCGTTGCGGCGGGTCTGCGCGCCGTCCTCTATCGTGCCGTCGACGGGGGCTATATCGACGACCGGGCGCGCGATCTTCAAGACGTCAACCGCACGATCACGCGCGGCGGGCGCGCCACATTGCGGGCAAAGCCCGGCGGATGGACGATCGATCTCGGCGTGGCCTATCAGGCGATCAACAGCGACGATGCACAATATGCCACGCGCGATATCGGCGCGCGTGCGCGGGCCAGCCGGATCGCCCAGCCGTTCGACAATGATTACGCGCTGGGGAGCCTTAGCGCGACGCGCGACATCGCGGGCATGACGCTGCGGATGGCGGGTGGGCTTGTCGCGCAAAATTTGAACGCCCGCTACGATTTCACCCCCGCCGGAGCGTTTGCGCCCGTGCTGTTCGCTCAGGACAACCGCATCCGCTTGTTGTCCGGCGAGACGAGTCTTGCCCGCCAAGGGCGCGACGGCGCAGGGTGGATCGCAGGCCTGAGTGCCTTCCAGAATGACGAGCGGCTGACGCGCGGGCTTGGCCCGGTCGAATCGCCGATGCGCATCCTCGGCGTCCGCAACGAGGTTGCGAACATATCCGCCTTTTTCGAGTGGAGCCGCCCCATCGGCGAACGACTGCTGGCGACGGTGGGCGCGCGGCTGGATGCGGCGCATCTCGTGGGCCGCCCGCTGAATGGCGGGGAGGGGCAAGGCGACGAAGTCCGCCGCAACGAGCGCAAGCTGTTGCCGACGCTTGCATTGCGCTGGCGCACTGTTGGCGGCGACACGCTTTTCTTGCGCTATCAGGAGGGGTTTCGCGCGGGCGGCCTCTCCGTCTCGGGGTCCGGGACTGCCGCCGTCCAGCGTTTCGGCGGGGATGGCCTGAAGATGCTGGAGGCGGGCGGGCGCTTTGCCAATCTGCTTGGAAGCGGTTTCGATGGTGCGGCGACGCTTTCCTATTCGCATTGGGAGGATATTCAGGCCGATCTCGTCGACGCGGGCGGTCAACCGTTTACCGCGAACATCGGCACCGGTCGCGTCATTGCTGCGGAGTTGCGGGTAGATCGGCGGCTGGGCACTGGCCTGCGCGGCGAGGCATCGCTTTTCCTCAACCGAAGCAGGCTGACGCGGCCTGCCGCCTTTCTAGGCGCGGGGGAGGATCCGGCGCTCCCCAACATTGCACGGGCGGGTGGGCGCGCAGCGCTGATCCTCGATCGGCCGATCGGCGGCGGGAAGACGTTGAGCGGGGAGGCGGGGGTACGCTATGTCGGGCGCTCACGCCTGGGCATAGGGCCGGCGCTGGGGTTCCGGCAGGGTGGCTATGTCGACAGTCGGCTTTCGCTCCGCATCGGTGACACGAGGCGCGGCTTCACCATCGACGTCACGAACTTAGCGAACGGTCGGGGCAATCGCTTCGCACTAGGCAACCCTTATGATGTCGCCGCCGGCCGCCAGACGGTGCCGCTACGGCCACGCACGGCGCGGATCGGGTTCGACGCGCGCTTTTAGGAAGCAGGGTGTCGGCGTGACGTGAAGATCGCGGCCCGCGGCGTCGGGAGTTAAGCAAACGCCACGACGGGAAGGAAGGCATCGGGGACCAAGCCCCGTAGAATGCGATACAATGGTCGGGGAGACAGGATTCGAACCTGCGACCCTCTGGTCCCAAACCAGATGCGCTACCAGGCTGCGCCACTCCCCGCTGGTGGCATTGCCATAGTTTCCGTTTCTTACGATCGCAACCTCGGTTGTCGAGTCATGCGGCGGATTTGCGGCGGTGATGTATCGCGTGCATCACCGCCGCGATCACGCCGCCGACGATGAGGCCGACGATCGCGGAGGCGATGGCGAAGACCAGCCACTCCACCGCCCCGGCGATTTCCGGCACGCCGCCCGCCGCCGCTTTGCCTGCGTGATGGATCCAATCCGGGATCGGTGTGAGATGGAAGTGCTCCAAGCCGTGCACGATGATCCCGCCGCCGACCCATAGCATCGCCGCCGTGCCGATCACAGACAAGGCACGCATCACCACAGGCATGCCTTTCACAAGCCCGCGCCCGATGCTTTGCGTCGTCGCGCCGGATCGTTTGGCCATGTGCAGGCCGATGTCATCCATCTTCACGATCAGCGCCACCGCGCCATACACCGCCACCGTGATGAGTACGCCGACGATCGCCAGCGCAGCCGCCTGCACGAGCAAGGGGCGATCAGCGACATCGGCAAGCGCGATCGCCATTATCTCCGCCGACAGGATCAGATCCGTCCGTATCGCGCCCGACACCTTCTGCTTTTCCAGCGTGGCGGGGTCCTGAGGGCCGGAGACGGCATCCTCATCCCCGTGACTCTTCCCGGAAAAGGCCTCCAGCACCTTCTCCGTGGCTTCGAAGCACAGATAGCCGCCGCCCAGCATGAGGAGCGGGGTGACGCCCCACGGCGCGAATGCACTCAGCGCCAGCGCGCCGGGCAGCAGGAACACCAGCTTGTTGCGGATCGATCCCAACGCGATGCGCCAGATCATCGGCAGTTCGCGATCGGGCGTGAAGCCGGTAACGTAGTTCGGCGTCACCGCCGCATCGTCCACCACCACGCCCGCCGCCTTCGCGCCGGCCTTGCCGGCGGCGGCGGTGACATCGTCCAACGAGGCGGCCGCCAGCTTGGCGATGCCCGCCACGTCGTCGAGCAACGCGACCAATCCTGACGCCATGTGCCTCGATTCCCCCTGAAAACCGCACTCGGCCTAGCGTTCGGCGGCGGTGATGGAAAGTCGAACGCAGCGACAGGCAGTTGGTGCCCGTTCAGCGATAGTCCGCTAAGAGGCCGCGAAAGCGATGATGGAGCATGGCGCCGGTGTTCGACGATAGCGCAGGGGGGGAGCGATCCCCCGATATGGCGCCTGCCGGAATGGCGCCGCCCGCGCCGGCGCCGCGCCACCCATTGTGGCGGCGCCATCCTCGCATCATGGCGGTCATGGCGCTGCTCGTCGCGCTGTTCGCATGGCTGGCAATCACCGCGCCGCTCTCCCGCGCGTTGGAGCCGCTGCCCGACCCGACGTTGCTGCTGGTGAGCGCGGACGGCGTGCCGATCGCGCGGCGGGGATCGGTGAAGGAGCGACCGGTATCCGTCGCCGATCTGCCGAAATATGTGCCGGGCGCATTCGTCGCGATCGAGGATCGGCGCTTCTACAGCCATTGGGGCATCGACCCCAAGGGCATCCTGCGCGCGGCCTGGGTCAATCTCAGGGCGGGCGGGGTGGTGCAGGGGGGCAGCACGATCACCCAGCAGCTGGCCAAGACGGCGTTTCTCTCCGCCGATCAGAACCTTGGTCGCAAGGGGCGGGAACTGCTGATCGCCTTCTGGCTGGAGGCGTGGCTGACCAAGGACGAGATCCTGTCGCGCTATCTTTCCAGCATCTATTTCGGTGATGGCGTCTATGGCCTTCGCGCCGCCGCCCGCCATTATTTCAATGTCGAGCCGGAGCGGCTTTCGATCGCGCAGGCGGCGATGCTGGCCGGCATGGTGAAGGCCCCGTCGCGGTTGGCTCCCACCAAGGCACTGGCGGCGGCGCAGGCGCGGTCGCGCGTGGTGCTGGCGGCGATGGTGGAGAATGACGTGCTGACCCCGGGCCGCGCGCGGGTACGGCCGGCGCGGGTGCGGCGCGGCGGCGATCGCGCCGTCCCCACCGGCGGCTATTTCGCGGACTGGATCTCCGCCGCCGCGCGCGACTCCGCCGAGGCTGCCTATGGCGAGACGCGGGTCGAGACCACGCTCGATTCCGCAATGCAGCGGCAGGCGGAGCGTGTCGTGCAGCGCTGGCTGGCGGGCCAGGGCGCGCAGGTGCATGCGACACAGGCGGCGCTGGTCGCGATGCGGCCAGACGGGCGCGTGGTGGCGATGGTCGGGGGGCGCGATTACCGGGCCAGTTCGTTCAATCGCGCGACGCAGGCGATGCGGCAGCCGGGATCGGCCTTCAAGACCTTCGTCTATCTCGCCGCGATCCGCAAAGGCTATACGCCAGACAGCCTGATCGAGGACGAGCCGATCACGATCGACGGCTGGTCGCCCGCGAATTACGATCGCCGCTATCTCGGCCGCATCACGCTGCGGCAGGCGTTCGCACGATCGAGCAACGTGGCGGCGGTGCGTTTGTCGGAGGCTGTGGGGCGGGATCGGGTGACGCGGGCGGCGCGCGATCTGGGCATCACCTCGCCTCTTACCCGCAATCCCAGCCTCGCGCTCGGCACGTCCACCGCGACGCTGCTGGAGATGACCGCCGCTTATGCCGGAATCGCGGGGGGCACCTATCCGGTGAAGCCGCGCGGGCTGCCGCTGGCGGAGCCCGGCTGGCGGGAGCGGCTATGGTCCGGCCAGCATCGGCTGGGCAAGGATCGGGAATGGCCGATGATCCTCGACCTGTTGAGTGCTGCCGCCAACCGGGGCACCGGGCGTGCGGCGGCGCTTTCCACCCCGACCTTCGGCAAGACGGGAACGACGCAGGATCACCGCGACGCGGTTTTCATCGGCTTCGCGGGCGATCTCGTCGTCGGCGTATGGGTGGGTAACGACGATAACAGCCCGATGCTGGGGGTGACGGGCGGCACGCTGCCCGCGCGCATGTGGCACGATTTTACCGGCAACGTGCGCTTGGCCGGCGCCGTGCCCGCGCCGCGCCGCGCCGTCGAGCGCGAGGTGGCGGCGGAGCCGGAACTAACCAACATCGAGGAGCTGTTGCCCGAGATCGGCGGGGAGGATCTCGGCGATGCCGTGGCGCGGACACGGCAGACGCTGGACGATGTGCGCGCGGTGCGGGGCGCGCTGGAGGATCTCGGCATAGGCCAGCCGCCCGCGGATCGCGGCCCGCCGCCCGATCGCGGCCCGCCACCGGATCGTGGGCCGCCGCCCGGGCCGGAGGATGCGCCGCCGCCGGACGATGGCCCGCCCTGAGGTTACCTTCGTCACAATAGTCGGTGCATTACGAGAGCGTCGACCAGCCCTGCCTCCGGATGGCGGAAGGCGGCGGGCAGGCGACCGACGATCGCGAAGCCGAGCGATTGCCACAGTGCGACCGCCCGCAGGTTAATGCTCACGACGAAATTAAACTGCA
>CAJYJW010000053.1 GCA_913775025.1 uncultured Sphingomonas sp.
GGAAGCAGAAAGCCTGTCGGCACAGGAGGCCGCCGACGGACTTATCCTCACCTGCTGCCGTGCAGCGGTGAACGATGTGGTGCTCGACATCGAGCCGCTAGACCGGCTCGCGAACATCGAGGTGAAAACGATCCCGGCACGCATCGTGTCGATTGACCAACCCGCACCTGAAATCGTTAAGGTCGTGCTGAAGACCCCGCCAGCCTCGCCGCTGCGCTTTCTGCCGGGCCAATATATCGACGTCATTGCCGACGGAGTGCGGCGCAGCTATTCGCTGGCCAACGCACCGCGCAGCGATGGGCTGCTCGAACTCATCATTAAGCGCTATCCCGGCGGACATCTTAGCACTTACTGGTTTGAGCGTGCCAAGCTCAATGACCTGCTGCGGATTGAGGGCCCATTCGGTACCTTTTTCTTACGCGAGGAGGGGCCGACTAACATAGTCTTCTTGGCAACCGGCACTGGCATCGCGCCGGTTAAGGCCTTGCTGGAAGAGCTTGCCATCGATCCCGCCCGCGCTACGCGCCATCGGCTCAGCGTATTCTGGGGCAATCGCGAAGCCGAGAACTTCTGCTGGGACCCAGTCGATCTGGGGCTCGACGTCGGCTTCCATCACCTGCTATCGGGCCCGGATACAAGTTGGGGTGGCGCACGGGGCTATGTGCAGGACGCAGCGGTGCATCACGGAATCGATCCCGAAGACACCGTGGTTTATGCATGCGGCTCTGCGGCGATGATCTCATCGGCTAGTGAAAAACTCTTGGCGCTAGGCCTTCCGGCTAAGCGCTTCTTTTCCGACGCATTCGTCAGCTCGAACTGAGGTTTTAACGATGAAGGCAGTGATCCTCGCTGGCGGTCTCGGCACGCGTTTTGCCGAAGAAACTGGTCTTCGCCCAAAGCCGATGATCGAGATTGGCGGTCGCCCAATCCTATGGCATATTCTAAAAATATACGCTGCGCACGGCGTCAATGATTTCGTGATTTGCTGTGGTTATAAAGGCTATGTCATAAAGGAATATTTTGCCAACTATTTCCTGCATATGTCGGACGTGACGTTCGACATGCGTCAAAATGAGATGATTGTGCACGAGAAGCGTGCCGAGCCTTGGAAGATTACGCTAGTTGATACCGGTGATGACAGTATGACCGGCGGTCGACTTCGTCGTGTCGCCGATCATGTGAGGGACGAAGAGTTTTTCTTCTTCACGTATGGCGATGGTGTCGGTGACATTGATATCGGTAATTCGATCGATTTTCATCGTGCTCACGGCAAGCTCGCTACTATGACGGCTACATATCCACCCGGTCGTTTCGGCGCTCTCGAAATCGAGAATGGGCGGGTCACGCACTTTCTAGAAAAGCCTAAGGGCGACGGCGGCATGATCAACGGCGGCTTTTTTGTACTCAATCCCAAGGTGATTGATTACATCGCCGAGGATGCAACGATTTGGGAACAGGAGCCCTTGCGAAACCTCGCAGCCGACGGTGAATTGATGGCTTTCGAGCATCATGGCTTCTGGCAACCAATGGATACGCTACGCGACAAGCAACACCTCGAAGCATTGTGGGACAGCCGTAAAGCACCTTGGCGCATTTGGTGATCAATATGATCGGCTCCTATCGTGGCACTGTTGATCCCGCTTTTTGGGCAAGAAAACGTGTCTTCTTGACTGGTCACACTGGCTTCAAGGGAAGCTGGATGGCACTTTGGCTGAAGCAAATGGGGGCCGAGGTGTGCGGTTTCGCACTTACACCGCCGACCAGCCCTGCCTTGTTCGACGTCGCGCGTGTTGCGGACGGCATGACTTCGATCATCGGTGATATCCGCAATGCCCAAGCACTAGAAGATGCGCTCGTTGCGGCCGATCCCGAAATTGTCATCCATATGGCCGCACAACCGCTGGTACGCGCATCATACGACGACCCGGTCGGCACCTATGCAACCAACGTCATGGGCACGGTCCACCTGCTAGAGGCGGTGCGCAAGACCGCTAACGTGCGTGCGGTCTGCGTTGTCACTACCGACAAATGCTATGAGAACCGCGAATGGGTCTGGGGCTATCGTGAGGATGAGCCGATGGGTGGCTACGATCCTTATAGTAATTCCAAGGGCTGTGCCGAACTCGTCGTGTCTGCCTATCGCCGCTCGTTCTTCGGCGAAGGAAGCAAGGTCGCGCTCGCTTCAGGGCGCGCCGGCAACGTCATAGGCGGGGGCGACTGGGCGGTCGATCGCTTGATCCCCGACATCCTCCGCGCCATCGCCGACGGCGACAAGGTGCTCATCCGTAACCCGCTAGCGATCCGGCCCTGGCAGCATGTGCTGGAGCCCGTGTCGGGTTATCTCGTCCTGTGCCAAGCCTTATGGAATGATCCGCAGACAGCAGCAGAAGCCTGGAATTTCGGTCCGCGGGATGACGATGCCCGCCCCGTCCAGTGGATTGTCGAACGGATGTGCGCCGCTTGGGGTGAGCAAGCGGGCTGGACACATGACGACAGCGTGCAGCCGCACGAGGCACGCTACCTCAAACTAGACATTTCCAAGGCGCGTGCCGGCTTGGGCTGGGGCCCGCGCTGGTCGCTTGGAGAAACGCTGGAAGATATCGTCGCCTGGCACCGCGCCTGGTTGTCCGGCGCTGACATGCAAGACCATTGCAACGCTGAACTGGAGCGATTCATGCGCACCCCGCTCGCCCACGCTGCATAGAAAGATTGATTGATGACCCCTGACGACCTCCGCAAGCAGATCCGTGCTCTGGTTACCCAGTACGCTGACGCCCAGTTCGCTCCCCGCCCATTTGTTCCCGGCGAAACCATGATCCCGCCTGCAGGTAAGGTGATCGGCGCGCCCGAGATCGAACTGATGGTCGAGGCCAGCCTCGATGGCTGGCTGACGACTGGTCGCTTCAACACTGAGTTCGAGGCAGGGCTCGCCAAGCTACTGGGTGCGCCGTTCGTGCTCACCACCACCTCGGGATCGTCGGCCAATCTGCTCGCGCTGTCGTGCCTGACCAGTCACAAGCTGGGCGATCGCCGCCTACGGCCGGGGGATGAGGTGATCACTGTCGCGGCGGGCTTCCCGACCACGGTCAATCCATCGATCCAGCACGGTCTGGTGCCGGTGTTCGTCGACGTCGACGTGCCGACCTATAATATCGACGCCAGCTTGATCGAGGCAGCGATCACTGAGAAGACCGGCGCGATCATGATCGCACACACGCTCGGCAATCCGTTCAACCTCGCGGAGGTTCGCCGGATTTGCGACGAGCACAATTTGTGGCTGGTCGAAGACTGCTGCGATGCTTTGGGCGCGACCTATCTCGACGCCGCGACCGGCCAGCACAAGAACGTCGGCTTGTGGGGCGATGTCGCCACGGTCAGCTTCTACCCGGCGCACCACATCACAATGGGCGAAGGTGGTGCGGTCTTCACTCAGTCGCTCGAACTCAAGCCGATCATCGAAAGCATTCGCGACTGGGGTCGCGACTGTTACTGCGCACCGGGCTGCGACAACACCTGCGGCAGCCGCTTCGGCCAGCAGCATGGTTCGCTGCCCTTCGGCTACGATCACAAGTACGTGTATAGCCACTTGGGCTACAACCTGAAGATCACCGACATGCAGGCAGCCTGCGGCCTTGCTCAGCTTGATCGAGCCGAGGGTTTCGTCGAAGCACGTCGCCGTAATTTCGACCTGCTGACGCAGCGACTGAAGGGCATGGAAGAGATTTTCATTCTGCCCGAAGCGACACCGAATTCAAACCCATCTTGGTTTGGCTATCCACTAATGCTGCGTGACGGGGTCGATGCTAAACGTGTCGACGTGACACGCTTCCTCGATCAGAACAAGATCGGCACACGTCTGCTATTCGCCGGCAACTTGACGCGTCAGCCCTATTTCGAGCACGTCAACTATCGCATTGTCGGCGACCTGACGCGCACTGACCAGGTGATGAACAATACCTTCTGGCTCGGCCTTTTTCCGGCTCTGGGTGCGGAGCATTTTGATTATGTCGGCGAGAAGCTCGAAGAGTTCTTCGGGTTGAATTTCTGACACTGGGCAGCGGCGATGATCGTCCTTGTCACCGGAGCGACCGGTTATGTCGGCCGCCATGTCGCGGCGCAATGTCTGGCGCGGGGCTGGCAGGTGCATCTGTTGTGCCGCCCGGACAGCGTCGTGCCGCCCATGCTGACAGGCGGGATAGTTCGTCATGATATCGACGGCACACTTGCCGGGCTGACGGAAGTTCTGACCGCTGTCTTGCCCGACTGCGTGCTGCATCTCGCCTCGGCGCCGGCCGGGGCGCACAACACGGAAAACGTGGATCGATTGATCCAAGCGAACATCCGGTTTCCAGTGCTGCTTCTGGAGGCGATGCGCATCAGCGGGGTGCGTCGCCTCGTGAACACGGGCACCTTTTGGCAGCATTATAACGAAAGCCGCTATTGGCCGACGGATTTCTATGCCGCCACCAAGCAGGCATTCGAGGATTTGCTGAGGCATTATACCGATCGCCATCAACTGAGTGCCGTGACGCTGAAGTTGTATGACACCTATGGCCCCGATGACCCGCGCCGTCGGATCGTGACGGGGCTGGTCGAAGCAGCCAAGACGGGCACCAGACTGGAAATGTCTGCCGGCGAGCAGGTTCTGGACCTCACCCATGTCGAGGACGTCGGCACCGCCTTTGCCTTGGCAGCGCAATATGTCTGCACGCTGCCCGAAGGCGCGCAGGAAACTTTTTTCGTGAGCGGTGAGCGTATGCCTCTGCACGCGCTGGTCGCTATGGTCGCCACCAAGAGTACCAATGGGCTCGATGCCCGCCTGGGCGTGCGCTCCTATCGCGAGCGCGAGGTAATGAACCCGATCGTGCCTGGCGACAGGAGACTGCCTGGCTGGGCCGCGGTTCATACTGTTTCCGCCACCATCGATGCGATGCTAGCGGCGTAAGAACGGATCACCCCAACGTGCGCCTCCTGGAAATCCGACACCCGCTGACCGATCCGGCCAGGGTAGCCGTCGTGGCAGGCTGGATCGGACGCATCGTGGCCGCCTTGGCGCAGTTCGTAGCTATCCGAATCCTAACTCAGATGCTGGGGGTGGACGGATATGGTGCCTATGCGATCATCACGGGTCTGCTGGCCTGGTTCCTGCTCGCCGATCTGGGCATGGGATCGAGCCTGCAGAACCATATTTCCAGCCAGCGGGTTGTCGGCAAGGAAGCGTATGACGCCATCAGCTCGACCTCCCTGTTTCTAACCGGTACGACCGCGATCTTGGCGGCCGTGCTGGCGCTTGCGTCGCCTTGGGTAGGACCCTTTCTGTTGAGCGCCTTCCCCATTCCCGAGGTTGACGCACAACTTGCCTTCTTCGCGTTCGGCAGCATCACCGGTGCAACGGCAGCCGCCAACATCGTCCTCAAGATCTTCTTTGCGTATCATCGCGGCTATCTGTCGCATGCGATCACCACCGGTGCCGCGATACTTGGCGTTGCCGCTCTGGCGATCGTGAATCAACTGGACCTATCCCATAGCCTGGTCTGGGCGATCATCGCCTTCTATCTGCCTGGTTGGATGCTTCCGGCAATCGCTATCACGCTTCATCTTGTCCACATGCGGGCCAGGACTGCTCTGTCCCTTCGGATTCATCCGCCGATCCTCACATCGTTCTGGTCGAGCGCTAGATGGTTCGTACTGTTCGCGGCGCTGGGAGCCCTCACGCTCAATCTCGACTACGTCATCCTTTCGCGCACCGTAAGCGCACAGGAGATCGCCGTTTATTCCGTGTTCGCTAGGGTATATACGCTGGTCATTGCCTTGCTGGGCAGCGTCATGTCCGCTTATTGGCCGGTCAGCAGCGAGTTGATCCAGAAGCAGGATTTCGACGGTCTTACCCGACTGATCCGTCGCGCGCTGCTGATCGGCGGGAGCATCACCCTTGTGGTGTCCACTGGCATTTACTTCTTCCTCGATCTAATCGGAAGCCTGCTTTCCCCCGATGCGCCGCTTGTGCTGCCGACAGCCTTCGTCCCCTTTTTTACTATCTACTGTCTGTTGCGGGTATGGACGGATACCTATTCGATGGTGATCACCAGTGCCGGTCACGCCTGGGTGCAATGCCTGATTGTTCCTTGGCAGGCGGTGTTCAGTCTCGGGTTGGGTTACTGGCTGGCGCTACAGCACGGTGCGTTGGGTGTCGTGCTAGGCATCATCGCCTCGTATCTGCTTACAGTCGTCTGGGCGCTGCCCCTGTACGTGAGGTTCGGTATCGTCAAGGATCGCAGGAGAGTCCGCGTTGATTGAGATGGCCCCGCCCGACCTGTCAATCTGCATCCCGAGCTACAACCGTGCCGCGCTGCTAGGCGAGTTGCTGGAGCGGATTGCGGTGGAATTGCCTGGAACCTTGCAGGGACGGGTGGAGGTCGTCGTTTCGGACAATGCCTCGCCCGATGATACCCCGGCGATCGCGAGACAATACACATCGCGCATCCAGCGGCTGACCTACGTTAGACAGGCTGAGAATATTGGGCCCGATCGGAACTTCCTGGCCTCCGTCGCGGCGGCAAGCGGCCGGTATTGCTGGCTGATGGGCGATGACGACATGCCCGAACCCAGCGCGATCGTCCGTATCCTGCAGCTACTTGACGAGCATCCGGACATTGCCGGCATGTCGGTAGATCGCTTCGGGCGCAGTTTCGATCTCAGGGTCCGGCGATCGGAGGACGATCTGGCCCATTTTCCCACATCGACCATGCTGGTCGGCGCGGAAACGGTCTTTACCCGGCTGACCGAATATATCGGTTTCCTTTCTGCGCAGATCGTGCGCCGCGAGTTTTGGGGCGATGTCGTCCGTGAACGACCAGTGGAGGAATTCCTGAACGGCTACGTCCACATGTACGTCTTTGCCGAGATGCTGAAGCGCAACCCGCGATGGTTGGTGGTCAAGGAACGGTTGGTGACGTGGCGCGCCGACAACGATTCCTTCATGGGTGCCGGGCGCTATCGCCGAATGGAGATCGATGTCGTCGGTTACGAGCAGATTGCCCGTGCTTGTTTCGGCGCTGACAGCTCTACCTATGCTGCCATCCGTGATACCATCGCCAGTCGCAACTTTCGCATGCACATCACCTCCGCCCGGATGGAAGGCGTCTGGGACCGGGACATGCAGCAACGCACTTGGCGGCTGGCGATGCGATATTACGCCCGATCTCCCAAGTTCTGGCTTGTCACCGCGCCGTTGCTAGCGATGCCCTCCTTTCTGCTGCCGGTGCTCAAACAGGCGCAAAGGCACGTCCACAATCGGCGGGCGCGTCGCGTCGACAGATCGGCACGACCTGCTGCCTAGAGTCTGATCCGGTAAAGCCGGATCAGGGCGGCACCGGCATACGCAAGTAGATCAGACTCTAGCGAGCGTCACGGCCAGCGGATGCGTGTCCGGCCGTTCAGCGGCGCAAAAGCTCGCGAAACGAGTCCACTACCACCGGCAGCGTGAAACGACGTAGCACCGCGTTGCGTCCGCGAGCTCCGCGCCGCTGTGCCTCGGCGAGCCCCGAGGGGCTCGCCAGCGACCGCGCGATCGCCGCCAGAGCTTGCGTATCGGCAGCATGAATTACCCAGCCACATTCCTCTTCCTGCACAACCTGAGCGAGTTCGGAGGAGGGATGCGCCATGGCAATGATCGGCACTCCTGCGGCCATGATGTTGTACATCCGGCTGGGTACCGACACGCCGTACATCTGGTCCACGAACGCGATCACCGCTGCATCGGCACTGGCCAGCATGGCACCGAGTTGTTCCCGTGGTTGCCGCGGCAGGAAGCGGAGGTTCGCGGGTTCCTCGTCACGCTGGCGTTGGCCAATCAACGCCGTTTTCCCGCCATATCCAACGAAGCAGAAGACGACGCGCTGCTCGTCGGACAACGCACTTGCCGCATCAAGCACGCTTTCAACGTCGTGCGTTCGGCCGAGATTGCCGGAAAATTGGACCACCGCGCATCCGGCAAGCCCATGCGCATGCCGAAACGGGTTCGCGTCGCGGGCGATTGGCACGATCTCCTCTGCGTCGCCCCAGTTGGGAATGACGTGCAGCCTGGATCGCCCGCCCGCCACCTTGGGACGCGCCACATCCTCCATGTCACGGCCGAGCACCACCACATCGCTGTAGGAACGGTAGGTCCAGCGCATGACTGCGCCGAGCAGGCGAACGATGAAACCGTCCGGTTTGGCATGACCCGTGGCTATCAGCACTTCCGGATAGACGTCATGCACCAGCAGAACGCTCCGCAGTTTGCGCAACCGGGTCAGCAAGCCGATCAAGGGAGGCAGCGGCGGCGGATTGGTAACAACCAGGATCCGGTCTCCACGCCGCACGCGAATGGCGCAGAACAGCCAGGCGACAAGAGTGAAGCTGACGAAATTGAGTACCCGACCCACGAAAGAGTCTTTGTCGAGACGGGTGGAGCGCATGCGATGTATCGTCGTCCCGCGCCGCTCTTCTCGCCACGTCACCTCGAGGTGACGCTCACTGTATGTCGGGCGGCTGCACACCACCTGAACGTCGAACTCGTCCGCCAAGCCTTCGGCGATGCGGGTGAGGAAATAGCCTGTCGACGTCTCTTCGGGGTAATAGAGTTCAGAGACGACCCATAAGCGTGGACGGATCAAGCTACTTTCTCCTGTTGCGCCAAACGCGCGATGACGCGGTAGAGATCGGACGCCAGCGGCGCGGCGCGATTGTCGGCAGCAGCGAGCACGCTCGATTCGTACAAGCTGGCGGCAAGCCCGGGCGCGACCCGCTCCAAGGACCTTGTGGCGATATCCGGCAGGGTTACCACGCCGATCGACCGGCCTGTTGCGCCGCGAATGGCTGCTGCCGCCTCACGGTAGGTAAACAGTATTGGATCGGCGGCCTGCACCACGCCGCACTCCTGTCCTTTCGCCACTTCGGCCAGGACCTGTGCGGCCAGATCAATACTGATCATCGACCGTTCCACCGGCGTGCGCGGTACGGGCAGTCGACGCACACGCAACCATAGTGCGATCAGCCGCCGCAGCTTGTCGCGTTCTCCTCCACCGACGATGGCGGGGAGTCTCACGGGTACGACCGCGAAATCCCTGGTGGCTAGGGCCAACAGTGCCTCTTCCGCAGCCAGTTTCGAGCGGCCGTATTCACTTTCCGGTCGGACCGGCGTCCGCGCATCGATGTGTCGTACGCGCCCGAAGACGGAAAAGGAGGAAACGTGTACAAACCGCTCTACGCCTGCTTCTTGGGCAAGCGTCGCCAAGTGCACCGGCGCATCCACGTTGGCCCTGCGCAGCGATGCCGGGTCACCGGCGATGATCCCCGCGCAGTTGATGACTGTGGAAACACCGGCGAACAGCGCGGGAGAAACCTTGGCATAGTCGCCTACCGCGAGACAGCGCGGATCCGTCGTTTCTCTGGCAGCGTAACGGGCATGGTCCGGTAGGTGACGGCGCAGCGCACCAGCGAGCCGGCTATTGCCGCCCAGGACAAGCGAGGAGACTGAAGGCATCCTGCCGCCCTTGCCATGGCGACTGGCAGCAGGGAAGGCTTTAGTATCGGGTCACATGGCGCTATGCGCAGGTGATCAATCACAGGTGATCCGGTGGCTTCTTCTTTCTATCCGTTGGCCAAGCGCGGCTTCGACATCGTGCTCGCCTTATCGCTGGCTCCTTTCGTGCTACCGGTCGCTGCCTTGGTCGCCCTTGCCATTAAGCTGACGTCGCCAGGCCCTGTACTGTATTGGTCGCAACGGATGGGTGCGGAACGTCGACTGTTCGCTATGCCCAAATTCCGCTCTATGCGCGTCGGCACTCCGGCCGTTGCGACTCATCTGCTGCTGGATGCCCGATCCACACTGACGCCGATCGGCGGCTTTTTACGCGCGACCAGTCTGGACGAAATTCCGCAACTGTGGAGCGTTCTTCGCGGCGACATGAGCTTCGTCGGCCCGCGCCCGGCACTGTTCAACCAGGACGATCTCATGGCTCTGCGGGATGCGACCGGCGTTTCTGCTCTGGTGCCCGGGATCACCGGGTGGGCACAGGTGAACGGGCGGGACGAATTGGCGATCCCCGTCAAGGTTGCGATCGAGACGGAGTATCTGCAACGGCGCAGTCTGACGATGGATCTGCGCATTCTGGTTCTCACTTTTGTCCGCGTCGTCCGCCGAGAAGGCGTGCAGCACTGATCCTGTCAGAGGCAGCGCTTCCCACGTCGGGGTTTGATTGCCGCATTCATATCGCTACAGCACGCAACCAAGTCCATTCATCAAGCTGTTCATGACCTGCGGAGTTCTAATGACTGCGAAAACTGCACTAATTACCGGCGTTACGGGGCAAGACGGTGCCTATCTAGCGCAGTTGCTGCTGGAAAAGGGTTATGTCGTGCACGGCCTGAAGCGCCGGTCCTCGTCGTTTAACACCGGACGCATCGAGGACATTTACGAAGATCCTCACGTTGAGAACCCCAGGTTCATCCTTCATCACGGCGACATGACCGATTCGACCAATTTAATCAGGCTGGTTCAAGAGACCCAACCTGATGAAATCTACAATCTGGCCGCGCAAAGCCATGTTCAGGTAAGTTTCGAAACGCCTGAATATACCGCCAATGCGGATGGCATCGGTGTTTTGCGTCTTCTTGAGGCGATCCGTATTCTTGGCCGTGAGAAGACGACGCGCTTCTATCAGGCCTCGACTAGCGAACTTTACGGTTTGGTGCAGGAAATACCCCAGCGCGAAACCACGCCCTTCTACCCGCGCAGCCCGTATGCCGCGGCCAAGCTGTATGCCTATTGGATCGTAGTCAATTACCGGGAAGCCTATGGCATTCACGCATCGAACGGCATCCTGTTCAACCATGAAAGTCCGTTGCGCGGCGAAACCTTTGTCACGCGCAAGATTACGCGTGCAGCTGCCGCAATCAAGCTGGAGCGGCAAGACAAACTATGGCTGGGTAATCTCGACGCCAAACGCGATTGGGGTCATGCACGCGAATATGTCCGCGGCATGTGGATGATGCTGCAACAGGACGAGCCGGACGATTACGTACTGGCGACGGGCGAGACGACACCGGTTCGCACCTTCGTCGAATGGGCGTTCGAGGACGTTGGCATCGCGCTCGAATGGAAGGGCCACGGCGTCGATGAAAAGGGATATTGTCGCGATACGGGGCGCTGCCTCGTGGAAGTCGATCCACGCTATTTCCGGCCCACAGAAGTGGAGCTACTGATCGGCGATCCGGCAAAGGCTCGCGACAAGATGGGGTGGCGCCATGAAACCAGCCCGCGTGCTCTTGCCCGCGAGATGGTCGAGGCGGACCTGCGGGTAATGGAAAATGCGACGATCGCGAAAGGTGCCTAACATGATGGCGGCGACATTGGATACGGCATTTTCCCTACGCGGGAAGCGGATCTTCGTCGCGGGGCATAGGGGCATGGTGGGCAGTGCCATCGTGCGCCGACTAGCGTCCGAGGAGTGCGAGGTGCTCACGGCCTCTCGCGACACGCTGGACCTTATCGATCAAGCCTCGGTCAGGTCCTGGTTCGCAAGCAATCGCCCGGATGTGGTCATCTTGGCAGCGGCCAAGGTCGGCGGCATTCTCGCCAATGCGACTTATCCGGCCGATTTCCTGTACGACAATTTGATGATCGAGGCGAACGTGATCGAGGCGGCGCATCGTCACAACGTCGCCAAGCTCCTATTCCTGGGATCGAGCTGCATATATCCCAAGTTCGCTGATCAGCCTATCGTCGAGGAAGCGCTGCTCACCGGCCCGTTGGAGCCGACCAACGAATGGTATGCGATCGCCAAGATCGCCGGCATCAAGCTCGCCCAAGCATACCGCCAGCAATATGGCTGCGACTTCATCTCCGCGATGCCAACCAATCTCTACGGCCCCGGCGATAATTACGATTTACAGGGCAGTCACGTCCTGCCCGCCCTGATCCGCAAAGCACATGAAGCGAAGACGGCGAACGCAGACAGTTTCGAGATTTGGGGTACCGGCACGCCACGGCGTGAATTCCTGCACGTCGATGATCTGGCAAGCGCCTGCCTCCATCTCATCGGATCTTATTCCGGCGACGTGCATGTCAATGTTGGCTCGGGA
This sequence comes from uncultured Sphingomonas sp., assembly GCA_913775025.1. Classification (GTDB taxonomy): domain Bacteria; phylum Pseudomonadota; class Alphaproteobacteria; order Sphingomonadales; family Sphingomonadaceae; genus Alterirhizorhabdus. Next base: position 12,127 of record CAJYJW010000053.1, read on the forward strand.
GAGGACATCGCCATCATCGATCTCGCGCGACTGGTTGCCGAAGTGGTCGGCTTCGAAGGCGGCGTCCTTTGCGATGCCACCAAGCCCGACGGCACGCCACGGAAACTTATGGACAGCAGTCGTCTGTACGCAATGGGCTGGCGCCCCCGGATCGATCTTCGCGACGGCATCGCCGGTGCCTATCGCGAATTTATGGACCAGTCCGTCGCCAAGCGCGGCATGCAACCGGCTTGAGCACGACAGGATGACGCGCGCATCGCTGCAACAGGGGATGCGGCCATCCCGGCGTCCCGGCCGATGGCAGACGCCTAGTCTATCCATGTTCTTGCTTGCGGCCCTTTTGGTCGTCCTTTGGGTGGCGGGCGGGGCTTCCGGTGCAGATGTCTTGGGACAGGCCGTGGTCCGTGCAACGACCTGGCTTCTCGTGATTGCGGCTATTATGTTCGTACCCTATTCTAAAGCGTCCTTCAGCGATCTACGTCCCGTTTTCCTCATCGTTTTCGGCGGGCTTGCCTTGGTGGCGCTCCAGCTTGTGCCTTTGCCCGCATCCTGGTGGCTTGCGCTTCCTGGGCGCGCGCCTTTTGCGCAGGCGGCGATTGCGGCCGGCGAACTACAACCCTGGCGTCCTCTCGCGATCGTACCGGATGCAGCAAGGAACGCAGCTTCTTCGCTGATCGTGCCGTTTGGCACGCTGATTTTGATCGCCGGTCTGCGATTACGGGAACGGGCCTGGTTACTACCCACGCTGCTCGGTTTAGTGTCGGCTTCCGCCGTGCTTGCTCTCCTGCAATTCTCTGGCGCAGCGATCGACAATCCCTTCATCAACGAACGCGCCGGGCAAGTGAGCGGCAGCCTTGCAAACCGCAATCATTTCGCCCTGTTTACGGCCATTGGTTGTCTTATGATACCGACATGGATGTTCCTTGACGGCCGCAAGCCGCAGTGGCGGACACCTGTCGGGATCGGGCTACTTCTACTTTTCATCCTGGTGATCCTAGCCAGTGGATCGCGTGCCGGCATCCTTGTTGGGGTGCTGGCGGTCGGAATCAGCCTTCTTCTCGTCCGACGCAATTTGCGCCGCGCCTTAAACCGTGCACCGCGTTGGGTCTTGCCAGCGGGTATCGGGCTGCTGATCACCGCGATTGCGGCGTTCGTGGTTATCAGCATCTCTGCGGGCCGCGCACCCTCGATCGAACGGGCGTTTTCCGGGGATGCGGTGGAGGACCTGCGCTTTCGCGCGCTGCCCACGGTCTGGACGATGCTGAAGACATACCTGCCAGTAGGCATCGGTTTCGGGGGCTTCGACCCGGTGTTTCGTCTTCACGAGCCCTTCGCGCTTTTGAAACCGACCTACTTCAACCATGCGCATGACGATTTGCTGGAGATCGTCATCGAAGGTGGCGTGGCAGCGCTGTTACTGCTGCTTCTGGCCGTCGTTTGGTGGATCCGTGCCACGATCCGAGCGTGGCGTAACGATGCTCCCCTCGCCCGACTGGGATCGGCGATCATCCTCCTGGTACTGGTGTCGAGCGCCTTTGATTATCCCGCGCGCGCACCGGTGATGATGGCGATCCTTGCTATCGCCGGGGCGTGGTTAAGCTTTACGGTTCCTCCAACCCCGGCTTTACCGGCGAACAGCCGCTAACTATAGGCTTGGCTTCTTCCTGCACTTCTTATTCCCGGATCGTTCCAGCGCATGCGTAAGCTTTGTACCGCTTTCCTTATAACCGGCCTGCTGACGGGATGCGCTGGCCGGGAACCCTTGCGCTCAAACGCCTCTATCTCGGTAGTGGAAGGCGACACGGTGCTGCCACCACCCAACCGCGCCGATCTCACGGCGGCGGACCGGCCTGCGCTGATCGGGCCACTGGACACTATTCAGATTGATGTCTTCAACATCCCCGATCTCAACCGGGAGATGCAGGTGGATGCGAGCGGTCGTATCGCCATGCCGCTTGCCGGCACGATCGATGCTCGCGGCAAGACCGCCGGGGAACTGGCACAACTGATCGAAACGGCCCTGAAGCAACGGTACGTGCGCAACCCGGAAGTCACGGTCAACATCAAGAGCTCGGTCAGCCAAGTCGTTACCATCGACGGCCAGGTCGTGGAGCCGGGCCTGTACCCTGTGACCAACCAGATGACGCTGATGCGGGTCATTGCGTCCGCCAAGGGCTTGTCTGAATTTGCTCGCCAAGACGACGTGGTCATCCTGCGCACAGTCGGCGAACGACGCATGGCCGGCCTGTACAACGTCGAGGCTATACGTCGTGGTACGTACGATGATCCGCCTGTCTATGCCAATGACGTCATTGTCGTCGGCGATTCACCACAACGTCGGCTTTTCCGCGATTTCGTTTCGCTGTCTCCCATTCTCGCGGCGCCTCTGATCGCGATCGTACAGTAAGGCCCCGCGCGTCATGAACATCGCAACTACCCCCCCCGCCGGCAATTCGGTGCCATTCACGCTTGCTCCAGCGAAGGAAACCCGCACCGAGACGTCGCTGATCCGCCATTACCTGCGCATTGCCCGCCGCTGGCGGTATGTGATCATCGGCGCGGTTGCCGCGTGCGTCCTCATCGGACTGATCGTGACTCTTCTGATGACGCCGAAATACACGGCAACCGCGACAGTGGAGATCCTGCGCGAGTCCAATCAGGTTACGACGTTCCAAGGGGTTGAGCGGGAAACCAGCGTTGCCGATCAGGAATTCTACCAGACGCAATACGGTCTCCTCGAATCACGCTCGCTGTCGGAGCGTGTCGCTGCCCAACTTCAACTTGTCGACGATCCCAAATTCTATCAGCGCTTTAACGTGTCGGAAGATGGGCCGGCATTCGAGCTTGTCAACGGACGTTTCCCCGCCAGCGGCCGCGCGACACGACAGCGCGTTGCCGGCAAGGTGTTGCTTGATAATCTAAATATTGCTCCCACCCGTATGTCGCGACTGGTGTCAATTCAGTTCACTAGCCCTGATGCGGATTTTTCTACTCAAGTTGCAAATGCTTGGGCAGATAATTTCATTCGGACTAATCTCGAGCGGAAAATTCAAGCGACCTCCTATGGTCGCAATCTTCTGCAGCGCCAGCTTGCCCAGCAGAAGGAACGACTGGATCAATCTCAGCGGCAGCTTGTCTCCTATGCATCGGAGGAGCGGATCATCAATCTGCCGGCGCAGCAGAGCAGCGAAGGAACCACGTCTGAGCGCTCGATCGTCGCCGACGATCTTGCGTCCCTCAACACCGCCCTGGGCCAGGCCACCGCGGAGCGCATCGCTGCGAGTGCCCGGTACCGGGAAGTAGGCAACAGCGGCGCCTCCAGCGAAGCGTTGCGGAATCAGGCTATTAACAGCCTGCGTCAACGACGGGCTGAGCTGGCCGCCGATTATCAGCGGCTGATGACGCAGTTCGAACCGGGCTATCCGGCTGCCCGTGCTATCCAGTCGCAGATCGATCAGCTCGATCGTAGTATCCGCAACGAGGAGCAACGTGTCTTAGCTTCTTTCGAAGCCGATTATCGCGGCGCTTTAAAGCGTGAGCAGGGCCTGCAACAGCGTGTGGACCAACTCAAGGGCAACTACCTTGATCTTCGTCGCCGCTCTATTCAGTACAATATCTACCAGCAGGAGGTGGACACCAACCGGGCTCTTTATGACGGGCTGCTGCAACGCGTGAAGGAAATTGGCATCGCTAACGGCGTGGGTGTCAATAACATCTCGATCGTCGACCAAGCGGATCTACCCGAGAAGCCTTCTTCGCCACGGCTCGGCGTCAACCTGATCTTGTCGCTTCTGGCCGGCCTAGGCTTGGGCGCGGCGCTAGCGCTGGCGCTGGAGCAGATGGACGAGGCAATTGCCGACCCTGAGGAGATCGAGCGCCAGTTTGGTCTGCCGCTCTTGGGAGCTGTACCTAAGGTCGACGGTCAGACCCCGATGGAAGCACTGACAGATCGGAAGTCCGAACTGGTCGATGCCTATATCGCGGTGCAGACCAATCTGGCTTTCACCACGGAACATGGTGTGCCGCGCTCGCTGTCCGTCACGTCCACGCGCCCTGCAGAAGGCAAGTCCACGACGGCCCTTGCTCTCGCTACGGTGCTGACACGCAGCGGCAGGAACGTAATCCTGATCGATGGCGACATGCGATCGCCGTCGGTACACCATCTGGGCGGTGTCAGCCATGACCGTGGCCTCAGCAACTTCCTTGCCGGACAGGACGATGTCTCGAGCCTGACCTTCGCGATGAGAGGACTTGGTTTTACTGCCATGTCGGCAGGTCCCATTCCTCCGAATGCGGCCGAACTGCTGACGGGAAGCCGGTTGTCCATACTGATCGAACGACTGCTGCAGGCCTACGACCATGTCATCATCGACAGTCCCCCCGTTATGGGGCTGGCCGATGCACCACTGATCGCCAGTCGTGTCGAGGGAGTGGTCTACGCCGTTGAATCGCATGGTATCCGCTCGACCTTAGTGAAAACTGCACTGGCGCGCCTGGCGGCTGCGAATGCCCATGTGTTCGGCGGCGTCCTTACCAAATTCGAGGCGCGCAAGGCGCATTACGGCTATGGCTACGAATATGGCTACGGCTACGGACGGGAGCGTTCGAGCGGAGCCAAGAGCGACAGCTAACATGGTCCGGTCCGCTCCTTCGCGCCGGCGTGCGCCCGTAGAGTGGGCGTTCCGCGGTTTTTTGTCGATCGGCGCAGCTTGGCTTGGCTATGTCGCCACCAGCCAGTCACTGGCCAATAGCATGAAGGCGAGTGCCGTCGAGCGTGCCCATGCCCTAGCACCGGGCAACGGCCGGATAACGGCCCGACTTTCCTCTTGGATGATGCAATCCGATCCGAGTTCAGCAAGCAATCTCGCCCGGGCCGAAGCCATGGCGCGAGAGGCTTTGCATCAGGATGCCAGCGCCGTGGAGGCGGTAGCTACATTGGCTTTAGTGAGGCAGGCACAGGGCGACGGAGCGGCCGCAAGGTCGCTCCTCGCCTATTCGGATCGGTTATCCCGGCGTGACTTGTCGACCCGGCTAGCCCTGATCGAACAAGCGGTGGCCCGCGGAGATGTGCCGGAAACTCTGCGCAACTACGATATTGCCCTGCGGACTTCAAAATCGGCAAGTGACATTCTTTTTCCCGTGCTTTCTACGGCGATCGAGGATGCGGCCATTCGTACACAGATAGTCCGCGTGCTGGCCACTGTTCCCCCTTGGGGTGGCGGGTTCATTTCTCACGTTACCACGCTCGGTCCGAACGTGAATGCGACAGCCGCCTTGCTGCAGGATCTACATCGACGCGGCATCGCCACACCCTCTGATGCGACCGCTATCATCGTTGATCGTCTGATTGCGCAGAACCGCGGCTTAGCTGCTTGGTCCTATTACGCTACGATGACGCCAGGTGCGAACCGACAGCGCTCGCGTGATTCGAGCTTCGACAAAGCACCCGTGGTCGCATCGGCGTTCGACTGGCGGCTGCTAGAAGATAGCGGCATCACCGCGTCAATACAGCAGGATTCCGAGGGCAGCTTTTTCGACTTCTCAGCTGCAGCTAGCGTAGGCGGGCCGGTGCTGCGCCAAGCACAGGCCTTGCGTCCGGGTAATTATCTGCTGGAAGGACAGAGCACGGGGATCGAACAGCCCGAATCTTCCCTCCCCTATTGGGTGCTAACCTGCTTGTCCGGACGAGAATTGGGACGCGTCACGATCCCGAATTCGTCGCAAGACTCTGGGCGGTTCTCGGGCAGAATCATGGTTCCCGCAGACTGCCCGGTTCAGCAACTGACGCTGATGACGCAAGGGTCGGATCAGGTTAACGGTACCATAGGACAAATCCGGCGGATCGCGATAACCGTCGATGGTGCTGTGCGAGTCGACTGAAACAGGCGTGAAAGGCGTCCGTTGCGATCCTGACGAATGAGGATCCGGCGCCATCAACCGCAAGAAGACACAGCGCCTCTACCGCGAGGATCATGCCGGGTCATCGATCCTACGGATCGATGACCCGGCATGATTGACGGTCAGGCGCAGGAAGAGACGAAGGCGCGCCATGGGCGCGTGAGCGCATCGGCCGGTGCTGGCGCTCCCCAACCAGCGCTGGAGCTTGGACTTCGTGCACGACCAGCTTGTCAATGGCCGGCGCTTCGTAAGCGTCCGGTGTTCCCCACCTTGCTGACGAGGTGATGCGCAAGCCACCGGTGCGGCACTGTGGCAGGCACCGGTGCGGCATCATGGCGACGCGAATTATCGAGATGGTCGGGGCAGAGCCGCGGCGACGGTTCAGCGACGATGACAAGGCACGGATCGTGTCGGAAGCCATGATGCCGGGGGAAAGTGTGCTGGACGTGGCACGGCGGCACCGGGTGTGCACGTCGCTGGTGTACCGCTGGCGACGCACGCTGCTGCGCGACGGGGTCGCAAGCGAAGCATTGCCTTTGCCGGGCGCGGCGTTCGTGCCGGTCGAGGTGGCGAACGTGCCCATGGCGCCGCAGCCGGAGCCGCTCGGACCGGGTGTGGTGGAGGTGGTCGGCCCGGCCGGGCAGCGCATCCGCCTGGCACCTCCCATCGACGCGCGGGTGCTCAGGGCCGTGCTGGCCGGGTTCGCTTGATCGGGCCGCCGAGCGGTGTCCGGGTGTATCTGGCGGTCGGGGTCACGGATATGCGCAAGGGCTTCGACGGGCTTGCCGCGCTGGTGCAGCAGCGGCTGCGCCAGGATCCGTTCGGCGGTGCGGTGTACGCCTTCCGGGGCAGGCGGGGCGATCTGGTCAAGCTGCTGTGGTGGGCGGAGCAGCCGTAAGCGTCCGGTGTTCCCCGCCTTGCAAGCTAGGTGATGCGCAAGCCACAGGTGTGGCACTGTGGCAGGTACCGGTGCGGCATCATGGCGACGCGAATTATCGAGATGGTCGGGACTGAGCCGCGGCGACGGTTCAGCGACGATGACAAGGCACGGATCGTGTCGGAGG
>CAJYJW010000054.1 GCA_913775025.1 uncultured Sphingomonas sp.
GCTCGGCCTGCCCGCGCGCTTCCTGTGGGGCGGGGCGGCGCGGGCGGACAAACCGCGCCGCCTGCCCCTCGTGCATGGCGATGTGCTGGTATGGGGCGGCCCCGCGCGGCTGACCTTCCATGGCATCGATACGCTGGCGGCGGGCGATCACCCGCTGACCGGAGGCTATCGCTACAACCTCACCTTCCGCCGCGCGCTTGCCTCAGCCGACTGACAGGCGCGCCTCCCCGCGCGGCACCGTTACGCGCGCGCGGCGGGAGAGGAGACCGCCCGGCGTCGTCACCCGGTCCATCACCATATAATCGGCGATCCACCCGTCCCGCTCGATATCGGACACCACATAGCCGCGCTGGTCGTTGATGAGTTTCAGGTGCGGGTTGTTCGCCAGCATCACGTCGCTGCCCGGCCGCAGATCCTGCCCATCCCCGCCGGAGGTGATCGAGGTGGAGACGAACTCGATCGCGGCGGCACGGCCCGCCTTGTCGCGCACCTCGCCCGCGAAATTCTGATGCTCGTCGCCGGTCAGCACGATCACGTCGCGCCGGCCATTGAGATTGTGGAGAAAGCGTTCGCGCGGGGCTGCATAGGCGGACCAGGTGTCGAGGTTCATGATCGGCGCCGGCTCATCCACTTTCCGGCGGCGGTCCATCGTCATCATCATGATCTGCTGGGCGAACACCGTCCAGATGCCCGCCGCCGGCAGCGCCGCCATCCTCTCCTGCGCTGAATCGATGATATGCGCACCCGGCGCGTTCACCTCCGGGCAAGCCGGGCGGAAGCCGTCACCGCACGGCGGGCGGCTGCGGAACTGGCGCGTATCGAGAAAGCGGAAGTCGGCGAGATCGCCCCACACCGCCCGACGTGCCATCGTGATCGCCGGGCCGCGCGGCAGGCTGGCGGCGCGCACCGGGCTATGTTCGTACCACGCCTGCAACGCCGCCTGCCGGCGCAGCAACACGATTTCGGGCGGGGTGCCGTCCTGATCGCCGTCGCCGGTCCAATTGTTGTCGAGCTCGTGATCGTCGAAGGTCGTGACGAAGGCATGCATCGCATGCGCCGCCTGCAGATCGGGATCCAGCTTGGTCTGCGCGTAGCGGCGGCGATAGTCGGCCAGATCGTATAGCTCGTCGCCGACATAGGCGCGCACCGTGGCGCGGGGCACGCCATCATAGTCGATCCGCCGCGTACGGCCCCGCCCCTCGTAGATATAGTCGCCATAATGGAACACGAAGCCGAGATCCTCGGCGGCGAGGTGGCGATAGGCGGTGTAGAGCCCGTCCTCATAATGCTGGCAGCCAACGGAGGCGACGCGCAGCCGATCAACCCGCGACCCCGCCGCCGGCGCGGTGCGCGCGCGCCCCGTCAGGCTGCGCTCCCGCCCCACATTGAAGCGATAATAATAGGGCCGGTCGGGCGACAGGCCGCCCACCTCGACATGCACCGCATGGCCAAGCTCCGGTCGGGCGATCGCCTCGCCCCGCGCTACGGCCTGCGCGAAGCGGGGATCGGCGGCCACCTCCCACTGCACCGGCACGGGCGCCATCGGCATGCCCCCGTGCGCACCCAGCGGATCAGGCGCGAGGCGGGTCCAGATGACAAAGCCGTCCGGCGCGGGGTCGCCCGCCGCCACGCCCAGCGCGAAGGGATCGCCTCCAGGCACGATCTGCGCGCGAAGGATTGCGGGTGCGGCAAGCAAAGCGCCCGCGCCGGCCAGCGCTGAGCGACGGGTAAGGATCGGTTGGCTCATCCCCATGCTCTAGCAACCGGATATGGCAGCGTCACGGCGGCGATAAGATGCATATTTGCAACGCTTTGGCAGAGTAAATCGATTGTCATCATTCTGACATTGCCACCGGCCTAGTCGCTGGTCTCATAACGCCATGGGGCGACCGCGCGGGGCAGACAAGCGCGGCATCATGACATTTCGGGGGCATTCCAATGCGCAATTCACTTCTTGGAAGCGCGTGCGTCGCGCTGGTTATCGCAGCGCCCGCGTGGGCACAGGAAACCACGTCGTCGATTCGCGGCAGCGTGATGTCGGCGGGGCAGCCGGTCTCGGGCGCGCAGGTGGCGATCGTCCATCTGCCATCCGGCACGCGATCGGTCACCACCACCGATGCGACGGGTAGTTTCAGCGCCTCGGGCCTGCGCGTCGGCGGCCCCTACTCGGTTACGGTCAGCGCGCCCGGCTATCAGGGCACCACCATCACCGACATCCAGACGGTGGTGACCCAGGCGTTCGAATTGCCGGTCGAGCTGGCGGCGGAAAGCGCCGGCACCCAGGAGATCGTCGTCACCGCGAGCCGCATCGCCGGCGCGCGTACCGTGGCACAAGGGCCGACGAACGTGCTGACGGCGGCGCAGATCGCCAGCGTCGCCTCGATCAATCGCGACGTGCGCGATCTGATGCGCCGCGACCCCTTCGCCCGGCTGGACGATTCGCCCACCGGCGGCCGCGCCGTCTCGTTCGCGGGGCAGAACGCGCGCTTCAACCGCTTCACCATCGATGGCGTGCCGGTCACCGACAACTTCGGCCTCAATCCCGATGGCCTGCCGACCCGCCGCAGCCCGGTGCCGTTCGATTCGATCGGCCAGTTCCAGACGAAGGTCGCCCCGTACGACGTGCGCGAGGGTAATTTCCAGGGCGGCGCGATCAACGCGATCTTGAAATCCGGCACCAACGAGTTCCACGGCACCGGCTTCTACGCTTATTCGTCCGATGAGCTGACGGGCGACCGGACGAAGGACCTGCGCGTCAACCAGCCCAACTTCTCGTTCAAGAATTTCGGCGCGGAGATCAGCGGCCCGATCATCAAGGACAAATTGTTCTTCATGGTCGCAGGTGAGCGCATCCGCACCGGCCGGCCGATCACAGCGGGCTCGCAGGAAACGAACGCCGGTCTGCCGATCCCCGGCGTCACCGATGCGCTGATCAGTCAGGTTCAGTCGATCGCGCAGAGCCGCTATGGCTATGACACCGGCGGCATCCTGAACAACGAG
>CAJYJW010000055.1 GCA_913775025.1 uncultured Sphingomonas sp.
GCAAGGTTCCGATCAGGCCGTCAGCCTCTCCTCCTCGATCGCGAGCCGTTTCAGCGTCGCATGGATGCTATCCCCGTCCAGCCGGGCAGGATCGAAGCCGCTGGCCGTACCGACGCCGCCGAAACGCTTCGCCGCCCCTGCGGCCCGGCCGACGAAGCCCATCGCCCAATCCGGAAAGCTGCGCGCGACGATCGGCTCCATCGCCAGCAGCGATACGTCACCGTGCCGCTCGTCCTGCTGGATCCGCTCGAACGCCGCCTCGACGACATCGAGCGGGCCTTCCAGCACCTGCGCGAAGCAGCCGGCGTTGAACATGAGCGCGCCGGTGATTCCGTCGCGCTGGTTGTTGCGGCGGCTACGCCCGAGAATATCGTCGATCGCGGCATCGAAGCCGTCGGTCGCGCTATCGATATGGTTTTGGCTGTAATAGACCAGCCGATACAATTCACTTTCCATGATCGGCGCTTTCCAGATTGTTTGCGATGAAGCCGCTGACCTGATCGATCGCCATCGGCCGGCCGGTCAGGAAGCCCTGAACATGTGTGCAGCGCTGGCCGCGGATACGCGCCAGCTGCTCTGCCGTCTCCACCCCCTCCGCCGTGATCGCCATGCCAAGGCTGGTGCCAAGCCCCGATACTGCCTTCAGGATCGCATGGCTGTCCGCATCGGCATTGGCGACGAACGAGCGATCGATCTTGATCTTGCTGAACGGAAACTTCTGCAGATAGCTGAGCGACGAATAGCCGGTGCCGAAATCATCCATCGAAATCCTGACCCCCAGGTCGCGCAGCGCGTGCAGCGTCGCCAGGACGTTCGCGGTATCCTCCAGCAAGGCCCCCTCGGTGATCTCAAGCTCCAACCGGTGGGGCGGCAGGCCGGATCGGGCAAGGCAGGCCGCGATGGTCGCCAGCAGCGAATCGGCCTTGAACTGCAACGGCGATACGTTGACCGCGACGACCATCTCGCCGGGCCAGGTCGCGGCCGCCTCGCAGGCGGTACGCAACACCCATTCGCCGATCTTCACGATCAGGCCGTTCTCCTCCGCCACCGAGATGAAATCGAGCGGCGGCACCGATCCGCGCACCGGGTGGTTCCAGCGCAGCAGCGCCTCGAAACCGATCACCGCGCCCGTGGAGAGATCGAGGAACGGCTGATAGTGGAGCGCGAACTGCTTGAGAGCGAGCGCGCGCCGCAGGTCTATCTCCAGCGTGCGCCGCTCCTGCAGCTGCGTGTCCATCCCCTCCTCGAAGAAACGGAAGCGACCGCGCCCGGCGCGCTTGGCCTCGTAAAGCGCGAGATCGGCATCGCGCAGCACGTCGCGCCCCTGCGTGCGTGCGCCGTTCAGCGCCACGCCCACGCTCACGCCGACGTTCACCGTATGCCCGTTCAACACGTAGGTCCGCCCGACCATGTCGACGAGACGGGTCGCCAGCCGCTCGGCATCCGCCACCCCGTCGATGCCGAGCTGGAGGATCAAGAACTCATCCCCGCCGACGCGGGCGACGACATCTTCCTTGCGGCAGGTCGCGCGCAGGCGATCCGCCACCTTCTTCAGCAGCTGGTCGCCGATGCCATGCCCAAGCGTGTCGTTGATCGGCTTGAACCGATCGAGATCGAGGCAATGGATCGCCAGATGCGTGCCATTTCCCTCGCTGAGTGCCAGATGGTGGGACAGCGACGCCATCAGCGCGTTGCGCCGCGCCAAGCCCGTCAGATCATCCGGCTCGTAACCGGTCAACGGATTGGCTTCCGCAGCAGCGGGCCAGAAGCCGATGGTGATCCGGTCGTCGTCCATCGGATTGAAGATCGCGTCATAGGCCGCGTCCTTCGTGGTGATCAGTCGCAGGCTCGTCGCCCGCTCCGAAACTGCGGACGGAAGAAAGGCCGGGAAGATATCGATCATTCTGGACCCCACGATCCACCCGCCGAAGCTGGCGGCGGCCATGGCATTGGCATAGAGAATCTCACCGGCGCGATCGATCAACAGCACAGGATGCTGGAGCGCTTCGAGAATCCGGTCCGCCAGCGGCTGGCAATCGCGCGTCATGAAAGGTTTGGGATGCATTCCGCGCCTATGGACCGGAGCGGCATACCGTTCGGTTAATCCACAGGCTTCCCAAGGTGTTACGGGATATGCGCCGCGATGCTCCCGATCGTACGTCGGGCGAATCGCACCTATATATCCGGTGATTTGCGGAATGAGCCGCGCTGCGCTAGCAGCCGCCCATGGCTTGCCGATTCGAGATCAGCATTCGCGTGCGCGGGGCGCTTACCCACGGATGAGCCTGCGAGCCGACCTGCGCGCCGCAACCGCCGACGATCATGAGCGACTGGACGCCATGTTCGGTCGCTTCGATCTGGCCGACCGGCAGGCGTATCGCCGCTTCCTGACCGCCCATGCCCGCGCGCTGGCACCGGTCGAGGATGCGATCCGCCAATCCGGCGAAACGGCGGGCTGGTGCCCACGCGCGCCGCTTGCCGAACAGGATCTTGCGGATCTTGGCGCGGAGATGCCGCCGCCAATGACACTGGACGAGGCTCCCACCCCGGCGCGCCTCTGGGGCATGCGCTACGTGGTGGAGGGATCGCGGCTGGGCGGTGCCATGCTGTCGCGGCAGGTGGGCGCCGGCCTGCCCGCCGCCTATCTTGGCGCGCAACACGGCAAGGGGGAATGGCGGCATTTCCTTGCTACCCTTGAAGCGAAAGGCGATGCCGGCGGGCCGGACTGGCAGGCCGAGGCGGTGGCGGGCGCGCGGGAGGCGTTCGCGCTGTTCGCCCGCAGCGCCGCGCTGGAAGGCGTGACCCATGGCTGACAACCCGATCGTCGACCTGACCAACTGCGATCGCGAGCCGATCCATATCCCCGGCCGCATTCAGGCGTTCGGCTTCCTCATCGCGATGACGGCGGACTGGCTGATCTCGCGCGCGTCGGCCAACGTCGGCACGTTTCTCGGCGTCGAACCGGAAGCGATGCTTGGCCAGCCCGTCAGCACCATATTGGCCGAGGAAGCGATCCACTCGATCCGCAATCGGCTGACGATGCTGCGCGGCGACGACTCGGTAGAACGGCTGTTTGGCCTGGAACTGGTGGCGGGGCGTGGGCGGTTCGACGTGGCCGTCCATTTCGCCGGCGATATCGTGATTTTGGAAGGCGAGCCGGCCAGCGGTGACGAGGTGGAAGCCTCTACCCTCGTCCGTTCGATGGTGGCGCGGCTTAAGCAGACCGATAGCATGAAGGCCTTCTTCCGGGAGGGCGCGCGGCAGGTGCGCGCGCTGACTGGATTCGATCGTGTGATGGTCTATCGCTTCGACCATGAGGAATCAGGCGAGGTGATCGCGGAAGCGGTACGGCCCGGTGTCGACAGCTTCCTGGGGCTGAACTATCCGGCCACCGACATACCGAAGCAGGCGCGCATATTGTACGTGCGCAACATCTTCCGCGTCATCTCCGACGTGGACAGCGTGCCGGTCGATATCGTGCCGGAGCGGGATCCGCGTGGTAACCCGCTCGATCTGTCGCTGGCGATGACGCGGGCGGTTTCACCGATCCATATCGAATATCTGCGCAACATGGGCGTGCGCGCCTCGTTGTCGATCTCGATCGTGGTGGACGGCAAGCTGTGGGGCCTGTTCGCCTGCCACCATCACATGCCCCGCCTGCCCGGCATCGGTCATCGCGGCGCCGCCGAACTCTTCGGCCAGATGTTCTCGATGATGCTGGAAAGCCGCGAGCGGCGTGAGATCGCCAGTTACGAGACGCGCGCGCGCGGCGTATCGGATCGCCTGATGGCGGCGGTGGCGCAGGATGCGGAGGTGCTGACCGACGCCGAATGGCTGGCCGAAATGGTGTCCGACCTGATCCCGTGCGACGGCATCGGCGTCTTCATCGACGGCGGCCTTTCGCTCTCCGGCATGACGCCGTCGCGATCGCAATTCATCGACCTGGCCACCACGCTGAATCAGATCGCGGCCAGCACCGTATTCGCGACCGATTCGATCACGTCGATCATGCCGTCCGCTGCGGACTATGCCGATCGGGCGGCCGGCGTGATCGCCATCCCGATCTCGCGCAGTCCGCGCGACTATATTCTGCTGTTCCGCAGCGAGCGGATGCAGGCGGTGCGCTGGGCGGGCAATCCCGAAAAGACGATCGAGCATGGCCCCAACGGCGCACGCCTGACCCCGCGCAAGAGCTTCGAGGAATGGTCGCAACTAGTGCGCGGCAAGGCCAAGCCCTTCACGCAGGCGGAGATGCGCGTCGCCGAAACGCTGCGCACCGCGCTGCTGGAGGTCGTACTGCGCCTGTCCGATTCGGCCAGCAACGAGCGTCGTCGCGCGCATGAGCAGCAGGAATTGCTGATCGCCGAGCTGAACCACCGCGTCCGCAATATCCTGTCGCTGATCCGCGGACTCATTTCGCAAACACGCGGCACCGCGCTGACGCCGGAAGCATTCGTCGAGACACTTGACGATCGCATCCGCGCGCTCGCCCGCGCGCATGACCAGATCACCGCCGATCGCTGGGGCCCGGCGCGGCTGATCGACCTGATCGAGACGGAGAGCGGCGCTTTCCTAGGCCACAAGCGCGATCGGGTTAAAATGACCGGCCCGAACGTACTGATCGAGCCGGGAGCCTTCACCACGATGGCGCTTGTTTTCCATGAGTTGATGACGAACGCCGCCAAATATGGCGCGCTCGTCGACGGCGGCACCGTGCTGATCGACTGGAAGATCGACGCCGATGGATCGCTATTGATCGACTGGCGGGAGGAAGGCGGACCACCTGTCACGGCCCCAAGCCGGCGCGGCTTCGGCTCGACCATCATCGAACGGTCCATTCCCTTCGATCTGGGGGGCGCGGCCGATATTCAATATCGTCTGTCGGGCTTCACCGCGCATTTCTGCGTACCGTCCCGCCACGTCGCGCGCGTGCTGCGCGATGCCCCGCCGCGTGTGCAGGCGCCCAAGGCCAAACCCGCGGACCGCGGTGTGCTGGATGGGCGAACGGTGCTGCTGGTCGAGGACAGCATGATCATCGCGCTGGATGGCGAGGATGCGCTGAAGCTGCTGGGCGCAGGCACGGTGCTGACCGCCGGCACCGTTGCGCGCGGTCTTTCCATCCTCGCGGGCGAACCATCGCCTGAATTTGCCCTGCTCGATTTCAACCTCGGCATAGAGACAAGCCTCGCGATCGCCGACGCATTGATGACGCGGGGCATCCCGTTCGCCTTCGCCACCGGCTACGGCGACCAGATCGACCTGCCGGAGCGGCTGCGGCACATACCCGTCGTCCGCAAGCCCTACGGAACCGATACGCTCGGGCGCGCGATCGCCGAACTGAACCTGACGCGGCGCGAATCGCCCGCCTGACCAAGGCCTTGCCATGACGATGACTGCCGATGCCCGCTTCCATTCGCTGCACGCGCAGGGCTTCGTCAGGGTCGCGGCCTGCACCCCGCCCGCCACGTCGGGCGATCCGGCGGCCAATATCGCGGCCACGCGCGACCTGTTCGCGCAGGGTCATGCGGCCGGCGTTGATCTTATGCTGTTTCCCGAACTGGGCCTGTCCTCCTACGCGATTGACGATCTGCTGTTGCAGGATGCGCTGCTCGATCGGGTGCAGGCCGGCATCGCCGAATTGGTCTCCGCAAGCGAGACGCTGTCGCCGGTGCTGGTGGTCGGTGCGCCGCTGCGGCGGAACGGGCGGTTGTATAATTGCGCGCTGGCGATCGCACGTGGGCGCATTCTCGGCGTGGTGCCAAAAAGCTTTCTGCCCAACTATCGCGAATATTATGAAAAGCGCTGGTTCGCCGCCGGCGCAGGCCTGACCGGGCTGGATATCGCGGTCGCCGGGCAGACCGCGCCGTTCGGCGTGGATTTGATCTTCGCCGCGAACGATCTGGCGGATTTCGTCTTTCATATCGAAATCTGCGAGGATTATTGGGCGCCGATCCCGCCCTCCACCACCGGCGCGCTCGCGGGCGCGCTGATCCTGTGCAACCTGTCCGCCTCGAACATCGTCGTCGGCAAGGCGCGGGAGCGGGCGTTGCTATGCGCCGCCCAGTCCGCCCGCACGGCGAGCGGCTACGTCTATTCCGCCTCCGGCCCTGGCGAGAGCACCACGGATCTCGCCTGGGACGGGCAGGCGATGATCTTCGAGCTTGGGCAAGAGCTGGCGCAATCCGCCCGCTTCGCCGAAGCGCCGGGCATGTTGGTGGCCGATGTCGATGTCGGCCGTCTGCGGCTGGAGCGGATGCGGACGCCGACATTCAACGATGCCGCCGCCGCCGCCGGCCACCCCGAAATCCGTTTTCGCCGCATCGGCTTCGATCACGCCCCCGCCTTCGCCGATCTTGGCTTGCGACGCCCGATCCGTCGCTTCCCCTTCGTGCCCGACGATCCCGTCCGGCTGGACGAAGATTGCTACGAAGCGTTCAACATCCAGGTGGAGGGCATCGCCAAACGCTTCGCCGCGACCGGCAGCAAGACGATGGTGATCGGCGTATCGGGCGGGCTCGATTCCACCCATGCGCTGATCGTTGCGGCGAAAGCCTGCGATCGGCTGAAACTGCCTCGTACCGCGACCCTCGGCTATACGATGCCGGGCTTCGCGACGGGCGACGAGACGAAGGGTAATGCCTGGGCGCTGATGCGAGCGCTGGGCATCACCGCCGCCGAGATCGATATACGCCCCGCCGCCCGGCAGATGCTCGCCGACATGAATCACCCCTTCGCCAAGGGGGAGCCGGTGTACGACATCACCTTCGAAAACGTGCAGGCGGGCCTGCGCACCGATTATCTGTTCCGCCTCGCCAATCACAACGGCGGCTTCGTGATCGGCACGGGCGATCTGTCGGAGTTGGCGCTCGGCTGGTGCACCTATGGCGTGGGCGATCAGATGAGCCACTATGCCGTCAACTGCGGCGTGCCGAAGACGCTGATCCAGCATCTGATTCGCTGGTGCATCGCCAGCAGGCAGTTCGACACCGAGACGGATCGCATCCTCGACGCCATCCTCGGCACCGAAATTTCGCCGGAGCTGGTGCCGGCGGACGAAAGCGGCGCGATCCAGAGCACGGAAAGCAAGATCGGGCCATACG
>CAJYJW010000056.1 GCA_913775025.1 uncultured Sphingomonas sp.
GAAGAAGTCGACGTCCGCCCCCGTCTTGTAGGAGACGTTGTAGGTGAGGGATCGGATGGCGCTGTTGAGCGCTTCGGACCGCTCGGTCAGTTCGGCCGGGCGATTCGGATCGAGCGCGGCGAGCGGGCGGACGGCGGGCAACTGCCCGATATCGGGAAGGCCTGTCACCAGCAGGTTACGCGCACCGGCATCGATCAGCGTGGTCAGGCCGGATCGAAACGCCGTGATCGAGGCGTCGAAATTCACCGTCCCGCCCGTCAGCGCCGTCTCGCGTACATCGTTGCCGCCGAACGTGACGATTACGAGCGCATCGGGCGCGATCGTAAGCCCGTTGGGCGCGAAGGGCGCGACCTGCTGCTCGAAGCTCGGCTGCAGGATCGCGGGCGTGGGCGAGGCGAGCGCGCCGCCGACGGCGTAGTTGCTGCCGCCGGCAAGGCTCGCGCGGGTATCGCTGCCGATCACCCCCCGGCTGATATAATCGGCGAAATTCGGGCCGTTGCTGAACCGGCCATTCTTATAGCCGAGAGTCGTCGGCGTGGGATCAGGCAAACCGAACTGGAGGCTGCCGAGCTGCGCGTTCCCGGCATCGACAAGGCTGTCGCCGAATACGAGCACGCTGGAATAGGACATCAATGTCGCCGCCTGCGCGGGGGCGACCGAAAAGCTAAGCGCCAAAGAAGCGCCAATAACACTGATTGCCCGTCTCATCCGCCCCGGCCCCCGTTCCTTCGAGTCTTCAGGGTGGTGATTAACCACATCTTTACCGCGCCGTCATCCTTTCGACGGAACGCCGTAGAGATCATGCTCGTCCGCGTCCTCGATCATTACCGAGGTGATATCGCCGACGGAGAAACCGTGCGCGTCACGCAGGAACACCTCGCCGTCGATCTCCGGCGCGTCCGCCATGCTGCGCCCGGTGGCGCCGCCCTCCTCGTCCACCGCGTCGATGATAACATCGAGCGTACGGCCGACCTTCGCCGCCAGCTTCTCGGCGGAGATTCGCGCGGTCAACGCCATCAGGCGGGCGTAGCGTTCCTCCTTCACTTCTTCCGGCACATGGCCGGGCAAGGCATTCGCCGCCGCACCTTCAACCGGCTCGAACCTGAATGCGCCGACGCGATCGAGCCGGGCCGCCTCCAGCCATTGCAGCAGATAGTCGAAATCCGCCTCGGTCTCGCCCGGGAAGCCAACCACGAAGGTCGAGCGGACGGCGATGTCCGGGCAGATCGACCGCCACTTCTCAAGCCTGTCGAGCACCTTCGCCTCGTTGGCCGGGCGCTTCATCGCCCTCAGAACCGAAGGCGCGGCGTGCTGGAACGGAATGTCGAGATAGGGCAGCACCAGCCCCTCCGCCATTAGCGGGATCACCTGATCGACGTGCGGATAGGGATAGACGTAATGCAATCGCACCCACGCGCCGAGCCGGCCCAGTTCGCGGGCAAGATCGGTCATGTGCGCGCGCACCTCGCCGCCGGCCTTCAGCGGATAGGTCGCATGCCGCAGATCCAGCCCGTACGCCGAAGTATCCTGACTGATGACGAGCAGCTCGCGCGTGCCCGCCGCCACCAGCTTCTCCGCCTCGCGCAGGATCGCATCGGGGCGACGGCTGACGAGATCGCCGCGCAGCGCCGGAATAATGCAGAAGGAGCAGCGATGATTGCAGCCCTCCGAAATTTTGAGATAGCTGTAATGTCGCGGGGTCAGCTTCAGATCCCGCTCGGGCACCAGGTTGAGGAAGGCGGAGGGCGGCATCGGGGCGGCGGTGTGCACCGCGCCCACCACATCCTCATATTGATGCGCACCGGTGATCGCCAGCACCTGCGGGAAGCGCGTGCGGATCGCCTCGGCCTCCTTGCCCATGCAGCCGGTCACGATCACGCGGCCGTTTTCGGCGATGGCCTCGCCGATCGCCTCTAGGCTTTCCTCCTTCGCGCTGTCGAGAAAGCCGCAGGTGTTGACCAGAACCACGTCCGCCCCCGCATAATCGGGCGACATGGCATAGCCATCGGCGCGCAGCTTGGTCAGGATTCGTTCGCTGTCGACGAGGTTCTTCGGACAGCCGAGCGACACCATGCCGACTTTCGGCGGGGAGGGGAGTATCGTTGCCATGGGAATGCGCGCCCATAGCGGAATGTCATTATGAAAGCGAGGGGGAGCGTAGACGGCGGCAGTGGTCGTTTGCCGGCGTGCCTTCTCCGCCGTCGCCCGCTAACGGATGCCGCACCCCCTCGACCGCGTCCGCCCTCCCGGAGATTGCCATGGCCTGGATCTACCTGCTGTTCGCCGGCCTGTTCGAGATCGGCTGGCCGGTGGGACTGAAACTGGCGCAAAGCCCCGCAACGCGGTTACCGGGCATCTTGCTCGCCATATTCTTTCTGGCGGTCAGCGCGGTCTTCCTGTGGCTGGCGCAGCGGCAGATCCCGATCGGTACGGCCTATGCGGTATGGACAGGCATTGGTGCCGCCGGCACCTTCGCGGTCGGCGTGCTGGTTTATGGCGATCCGACGTCGATCGCCCGCTATATCGGCGTGGCGCTCATCGTCGGCGGGGTCATCACACTGAAGCTGGCGCATTGAGGCATCAGCCATCGCGCCAAGCTCAGGCGCTGTCCCGGCTCCGGACGATCTCGATGATGTGATCGCCTTCGCGCAGCGCGGAGGCGGCATCGTCCCAGAAACCGTGGGGCCTGCCCTCGCGATAGACACGCAGGCCGATGCCGGTCGTGATCGCCGAAAGCGGCCGGCTTGCCTCCGCCGCCGTCACCGCCCGCTCGCGCAAGGCCACCCGGCCATCGGCGGCCGCGAGATCGGCCAGATATTCGGCGAGGTGGGGGCCATGGGTCGATCCGGCGAGCAACAGCCCGGCGAACGCGGCCGGGTTGATGACGGTATTCGCTCCGGCC
>CAJYJW010000057.1 GCA_913775025.1 uncultured Sphingomonas sp.
ACCTCGATATCATGGAGGGCGATTTCGTGGCGGTGATGGGCCCGTCCGGCTCGGGCAAGTCCACGACGATGAACATCCTCGGCTGCCTCGACGTGCCGACCGCCGGGCAATTCCTGTTCCGCCGCCATCATGTCGAGACGCTCGATCGCGACCAGCGCGCGCTGATGCGGCGACGCTATCTCGGCTTCGTGTTCCAAGGCTTCAATCTCCTCTCGCGGACCACCGCGCTGGAGAATGTCGAGCTGCCGCTCCTCTATCGCGGCGAGGACAAGCAGACCCGGCGCGAGATGGGGCTTGCGGCGCTGGACAAGGTGGGGCTGGCCGATTGGTGGGATCATACGCCTGCCGAACTTTCCGGCGGGCAGCAGCAGCGCGTCGCCATCGCCCGCGCGATCGTCACCCAGCCGGATGTGCTGCTGGCGGACGAGCCGACCGGCAATCTCGACAGCGAACGATCGGTCGAGATCATGGAGCTGCTGACCGATCTCAACCGTACCGGCAACATCACCGTGCTGATGGTGACGCATGAGGCGGACATGGCCGCCTATGCCCATACCGTGATTCACTTCAGGGACGGGCTGGTCGATCGCACCGAGGCGAACCACCGGCCCGGAGACCCCCTGCGCGAGGCGGTGTCCTAGATGCTCGGCACCACCATCATCCTCGCCATCCGGGAGATACGGCGGCACCTGCTGCGATCGTTCCTGACGATCCTCGGCATCGTGATCGGCGTGTCGGCGGTGGTCACGATGGTGACGCTGGGCAATGGCGCGACGGCGGCGGTGAAGGAGCAGATATCGGGCCTCGGCGCAAACATCCTCCAGATCCGCCCGGGGCAGGGCTTTGGCCGGGGCGGCGGCGGGCCGCAACCGCCAGACTTCAAGCCCGACGACGTGGAGGCGATCCGCGGCCAGATCGCGGGCGTGCGCGCGGTCGCCCCGCAGGCGTCTTCCTCCGGCATCGCGGTGCGCAACGCGGCCAACTGGTCCACTACGATCAATGGCACCACCGACGATTATTTCACCGCGCAGGGCTGGGCGCTGTCCTCCGGGCGGATCTTCACCCCGGCCGAGGAGCAGGCGGGCCGCGCGGTGTGCGTGCTGGGCTCCACGGTCGTCACCAACCTGTTCCGGCAGGAGGATCCGATCGGCCAGCGGTTCCGCATCAAGGATGTATCGTGCCAGGTGATCGGCGTGCTCGCCACGCGCGGCCAAGGCGGCTTCGGAAACGATCAGGACGATGTCGTCATCATGCCGATCAAGGCGGTGCAGCGTCGCTTTACGGGCAACCGCGACATCCGCAACATCATGGTCTCGGTGGACGACGCCTACGATACTTCGGTGGTGCAGGATCAGGTAAAGACGCTGCTGCGCGAACGGCGCAACATCACCGGCGGCAAGGAAGACGACTTCAACATCTTCGACACCAAGCAGATCGCCGACACGCTGCAGGGCACGACCCAGATATTGACGGCGCTGCTCGGCGCGGTGGCCGCCGTCAGCCTGCTGGTCGGCGGCATCGGCATCATGAACATCATGCTGGTGTCCGTTACGGAGCGCACGCGCGAGATCGGCATCCGCCTCGCCATCGGCGCGGTCGCATCGGAGGTGCTGTTGCAATTTCTGGTCGAGGCGGTGGCGCTCGCCTGCCTGGGCGGGGTGATCGGGCTGCTGCTGGCGCTGATCGCCTCCGTCGGCCTGGCCCCGGTGCTAGGCGTGCCGTTCATTTTCGATCCCAATATTAACCTGCTTGCCTTCGTCTTCTCCGCGCTGATCGGCGTGGTGTTCGGCTACTTCCCCGCGCGGCGCGCCGCCTCGCTCAACCCCATCGATGCGTTGAGGCACGAATGAAACGCCTGCTGCTGATCGTATCGCTCGCCGCCGCGCCAGCCTTCGCGGCGAAGAAGCGGCCGCCGTGCCCGCCCAAGGCGGCGCAGCTATTCATCGCACCGATGGGCCAGCCCTTTCGCGCGGCGGCGGATGCATCCGATCCAATGGGCACATGGATCGCGCAGGCCGATGCGGATCGGGACGGCACCGTCTCGCGCGCCGAGTTCCTCAAGGATGCCGACGCATTTTTCACCCGCCTCGACACCGATCGCGACGGGGAGCTGATCCCTTCCGAGATCAGCGCCTATGAAATGACGCTCCCCGAAACGCGCCTTTACGTGCCGCGCGGCGTGGGTGCGCCGGCCCCCCGACAGAAACGCAAGAAGGATGAGCGGTACGATGTGCCGGCGGCGGGGGCGGGGCGCTACGCTTTTCTCAACATTCCCCAGCCGGTCGCCTCCGCCGATGCCGATTTCAACCGTGGGGTGACGCGGGCGGAGGTCGCCGCCGCCGCCGCCGATCGCTTCGCGCGGATCGATGCGATGCAGGCAGGCGGGGCGACTGGCCGGCTTGCCCCCGCCACCTTGCCCAAGACGCCGGCGCAGCGGATCGCCACCGAATGCGACCCCAGCCTGCCGCCACCGGCCCAGAAGGCCCGGCGATGAGCGATCCGCGTATCCTCGTCGTCGATGACGACGCCGACTTGCGCCAGTTGATCGCCGATTTCCTTGGCAACAACGGCTTGTCGGTGGAGACCGCTGCGGGAGCGGCGGACATGGACGTGGCGCTGGCCGCCGGCCGCTTCGACCTGATCGTGCTGGATCTGATGATGCCGGGGGAGGATGGCCTGTCGATCCTGCGCCGGCTGCGCCGCCCCGGCGGCCCCGCCGTCATCATGCTTTCGGCGATGGCGGACGATACCGACCGGATCATCGGGCTGGAGGTGGGGGCGGACGATTATGTGCCGAAGCCGTGCAACCCGCGCGAGTTGCTTGCCCGCGTGCGGGCGGTGTTGCGCCGGCGGGAAGGCGGGCAGCCGACCGGCCCCGCGCGCCGTTTTGGCGATTGGACGCTTGATCTGGTTGATCGCAGCCTCGGCCGCCCCGGCACTGCGCGCGCGGAGCTGACCGACGCCGAGTTCCGCACGCTGACCGCCTTTCTCGACCGGCCGCAGCGCGTCCTCTCGCGCGATCAGCTGATCGAGCATGGCAAGGGGGCCGACAGCGACGTGTTCGATCGCGCGATCGACGTGACGATCAGCCGCCTGCGCAAGAAGCTGGGGCCGGGCGACCCCATCCGCACCGTCCGAAACGAAGGCTATATGTTCACCCTCCCGGTGGACGACTGATGCGGCCGGGCCGGCTCTCCTTGCGCGGCCTGCCGATCTTCTGGGCGACCTTGCTACTGCTCGTCTCAGCGTTGCTCGCGCAGCAGGCGATGACCGCGGCGATGTTCGTGCTGTTCGATGTGCCGCGCCCCGATTTCAACCGCCTTTCCGACATCGCCGACGCGCTGGCCAACCGCGATCACGAGCCGAACCGGCGTGAGCGGGCGCTTTCGGTCCGCCTCGCCGCCGCCCCGCCCGTGCCTGCCGACGATATGGTGAGCGACGATCGCTTCACCGCGCGGCTGGCGGGCCGGGCGGGCGTGTCGCCGGATCGCGTACGGCTGTGGTTCGTGCCCGATCAGCGCGCCGATTCGATCCCCGGCCGCCGCCGGCCCCGGCGCCTCGTGCCGATGCGGCGGGGCGAGCCCTTGTTCTTCGATGCGGTGCTGGCGGCGGTCGATACGGGGCGCGGCTGGCGCGTGGTGCGGACGCCGCCGCAGCCGTGGCTATCGGCATGGCAGTGGCGGATCCTCTGGTGGTTCGTCGCCTGCCTGCTGCTGCTGGTGCCGCTGGCATGGGTGTTCGCCCGGCGCCTTTCCCGGCCGATCAGCCGTTTCGCCGCCGCCGCCGACCGGATGGGCCATGATCCGCTCAGCCCGCCGGTGCCGGAGGAGGGGCCGGCGGAGCTGCGCGTGACCGCCCAGGCGCTCAACCGCATGCAGGACCGGCTGGCGGCTTATGTGGCGGAACGGACCGCGATGATCGGGGCGATCGCTCACGATCTGCGCACCCCGCTCGCCCGCATCGCGTTCCGCATCGAGGGTGCGCCGGAGCAGGTGCGGGACAAGGTGCAGATGGACGTGGAGCAGATGCGCGCGATGATCGCCGCCACGATCGGCTTCGTGCGCGGCACCGCGCCGGGGGAGACCGGCCCCGTCGCGCTCGATACGCTCATCGTCGCGGCGGTGGATGCCGAGCAGGAGCTTGGCCGCCCGGTGCGGCTCGGCCCGGTCGTGCCGCTGATCGTGTCGGGCGATGCGCTGGCGTTGCAGCGGCTGGCGCAGAACCTGATCGACAACGGCGTCCTGTACGGGGGCGGCGTTACGCTCTCGCTGGTGAGGGAGGGCGGCCAAGCAGTGCTGACCGTTGCGGACGAAGGCCCCGGCCTGCCGGCTACTCCGGTGGAGCGCCTGTTCGAGCCGTTCGCGCGGGGCGATCCTTCCCGCAGCCGCGATACCGGCGGCATCGGGCTTGGCCTCACGATCGCGCGGTCCATTGCCGCCGCGCATGGCGGCACGCTGACGCTACGGAACCGGCAGGGTGGTGGCGCGAAGGCGATACTTTGCCTGCCATCCCGGGATGCCGACAAAGCCCCTTGAAACAAAATAACAATACGGCATAATAATCGAACAACGGCCCAAACATGTATCTCGGTCGCTGAGGGCGGATCGATCGAGGCGGCGAAGGTCGTCGGATCGCGGAGGATGGACGATGGCGGACGAGCCGGAACGGCGCAACCTGCAACCCCTGAGCCTGTATGTGCCGGAGCCACGCTTCCGGCCGGGCGACACCGCTGACTTTGGCCATTTCGAGATTCCGCCCGCCGATGCCGCCCCCCGGCCCCCGGTGGATAGTGCGGCCGAGGCGATGCGCGAGGCAAGCTACGGTCTTATCCGCGTGCTGGATGAGGACGGCAATGCCGTGGGCGCATGGAACCCGCGTCTTTCGCCCGAACGACTGATCGCGATGCTGCGCCACATGGCGCTCACCCGCGCGTTCGACGAGCGGATGTACCGTGCCCAGCGGCAGGGCAAGACGAGCTTCTACATGAAATGCACCGGCGAGGAGGCGACCTGCATCCCCGCGACATACGCGCTCGATCGCGGCGACATGGTGTTCCCCAGCTATCGCCAGCAGGGCGTGCTGATCGCGCGCGACTGGCCGATCGAGGACATGATCTGCCAGATCTACTCGAACAGCGGGGACCGGCTGAAAGGCCGGCAGATGCCGATCATGTATTCGGCGCGGGACGCCAATTTCTTCTCCATCTCCGGCAACCTCGCCACCCAATATCCGCAGGCGGTGGGCTGGGCGATGGCATCCGCCGCACGCGGCGACACGCGCATCGCCACCGCCTGGTGCGGGGAAGGATCGACCGCGGAGGGGGACTTCCACTCCGCGCTCACTTTCGCCAGCGTCTATCGCGCGCCGGTGGTATTGAACGTCGTCAACAACCAGTGGGCGATCTCCAGCTTCTCCGGTTTTGCAGGTGCGGAGGCGACGACCTTCGCCGCCCGCGCCGTGGGCTATGGCATCGCCGGGCTTCGGGTGGACGGCAACGATGCGCTCGCCGTCTATGCCGCGACGGAATGGGCGGCGGAGCGCGCGCGCACCAATCATGGCCCCACGCTGATCGAGCATTTCACCTATCGCTCCGAAGGCCATTCCACCTCCGACGATCCGAGCAAATATCGCTCGGCGGACGAGCGGACCGCATGGCCGCTCGGCGATCCGATCGCGCGGCTGAAAGCGCACCTGATCGCGATCGGCGCATGGGATGAGGAGCGCCACGCCGCGATGGACAAGGTGCTGGCCGAGGATGTGCGCGCCGCCGCCAAGCGGGCCGAGGCGAAGGGCGTGCTGGGGGACGGCATGCACCAGCCGTTCAGCACCATGTTCGAGGATGTGTTCGAGGAGATGCCCTGGCATCTGAAGGCGCAGAAGGCGCAGATGATCGCCGAACGCGCCGCCGCCGGCGTAACGGCGGGGGGCGAGGTGGATCCGCGCGCCGCGCCGTCCCCCGCCGCCACGAAGGGGGCCGGGCTGTGAGCGACGGCGCGGACATCACGACGATGAATATGATCCAGGCGATCAACAGCGCGCTGGATGTATGCATGGCTCGCGACGACACGATCGTCGTGACCGGCGAGGACGTCGGCTATTTCGGCGGCGTCTTCAAGGCCACGGAAAGCTTGCAGCGCAAGTACGGCAAGACCCGCGTGTTCGATACGCCGATCAACGAATGCGGCATCATCGGCGTCGCGGTCGGCATGGCGACCTATGGCCTGCGCCCGGTGCCCGAGATCCAGTTCGCAGACTATATCTATCCCGCGCTCGACCAGATCGTGTCGGAGGCGGCGCGGCTGCGCTACCGCTCGGCCGGCGAATATACCGCGCCGATCACGGTTCGCTCGCCGTTCGGCGGCGGCATCTTCGGCGGGCAGACCCATTCGCAAAGCCCCGAAGGCATCTTTACCCATGTGGCGGGGCTGAAGACGGTTATCCCGTCCAACCCCTATGACGCCAAGGGCCTGCTGATCGCGGCGATCGAGGACAATGATCCCGTCATCTTCTTCGAGCCGAAGCGCATCTACAATGGCCCGTTCGACGGGCATTACGACCGCCCCGTCACCCCTTGGGCAAAGCACCCGTCCGCCCGCGTGCCGACCGGCCATTATCGCGTGCCGCTGGGGCAGGCGGCGGTGGTGCGGCCGGGCGAGGACGTGACGATCCTCGCCTATGGCACGATGGTGCACGTGGCGGCGGGCGTGATCGCGGAAAGCGGCGTGGACGCCGAACTGATCGACCTGCGCACGCTGGTGCCGCTCGATATCGAGACGATCGAGCGATCGGTGAAGAAGACCGGCCGCTGCATCGTGGTGCATGAGGCGACCAAGACCAGTGGCTTCGGCGCGGAGCTTTCCACGCTGGTGCAGGAGCATTGCTTCCACTCACTGGAAGCACCCGTCGTGCGGGTGACGGGGTGGGACACGCCTTACCCCCATTCGCTGGAATGGGCCTATTTTCCGGGGCCGGTAAGGCTGGCCCAGGCGATCGCCCGCGTGATGGAGGAATAAGGTGGCACGCATCCCGTTCAAGCTGCCGGATATCGGCGAGGGCATCGCCGAGGCGGAGATCGTCGCATGGCACGTCGCGGTCGGCGACCGGGTGGAGGAGGACGCCCCCCTCGCCGACATGATGACCGACAAGGCGACCGTC
>CAJYJW010000058.1 GCA_913775025.1 uncultured Sphingomonas sp.
CATCCAGACCCACCGGTTGAGGCATGCCGTCGTTCAGCACCGCCCGCGCGCCGGCCGGGATCGGCTTGCCCTCCCCGTCCGTCAACCGCAGCACCATCGCGGTATCCCGGCGGATGCCGAAGGCGACCTGCGTTCCGGCATATTCGCGCGGGCGCACGATCCGCTCCGGCGTGTCGATGCTCACCGTCATGTCCAGCTCGCGCGGATCCAGCGCGATACGGTTATCCTGATAAGGGAGCAATCCGGTGACGATCAGATGGCCGCCGCTGTCCGTTTTCCCAGCGGATCGATTCTCCCGGAATATTGGCACGCCTGCCTCCCCTTGCGTATCGACCAAAGCGAAGCTCCCGTCGATACGGTCGGCGCGGAACAGGCCGTCCGGAAGCAGCACCAGCGCCCCCTGCACCCCGGCGCGCGCCGCCATCTCGCCATCCACCCGCTCCACCGCCAGCTGCGCCCGCCCGCGCGTGCCGATATGCTCCACCAGCGCGGATTGCCGGTCAAGCGCGCCCGTCGCCACATCGGCACGGTAGCCGATATCTCCCGGCTGCACCGCCGGCGCGGCATAGGCGGCCCGCCCGGCGATCCTGCCGTCGCGCGCCTCCGCCCCCAACTGAGCGGTCTGACGCGCGCCAAGCAGCATCAACAGGCCGGCCGATGCGGAGAAACTGCGCGCGCCAAGCGTGCGGGTGGCATTGGCGACGAAGGAGAATCGCTCCGCCACCGGCACGGCGGCGGTGCCGCTGATCAGCGTGATGGGATCGAGCCGATACGTCGCGGCCCCACCACTCATCTCACGCCCGAAAAGGCCATCCTCCTGGAGCCGCCAGCCCACGCCCAGCCGAACGAACGCCGCCGACAGGGTACCCAGCGTATCGAGGTTCAGGCCGAGGCTGGCGACCAGCGTGTCGCGCCGCAGCCCACCACCGTAGCGCGCGGCGATATCGGCGAAACCGCGTGTGCCCCGCGTATAGCGGAGCGACAGGCTGACCGGCTGCGCCAGCCATTCCATCCCTGCCGTCAGCTGCAGACCATTCGCGTTGCCGAACAGCTGCCCATGGCTGGCGGCAAGCGATATGTACGCGGTGCCGGCGCGGCCCACCCCGACGGTTGCTCCCAACGCCCCCATCATGATCCCGCGAGAAATCTCGCCATGCCCCTCGACCGTCAGCATGTCGGCATAGCCGAGCCGATAGGTGCCAAGCACCGCCGGCGCGCGATACCGATCCTCGACGGTGGCATAGCCGGTGCGCACGAACCCCGCCTCCAGCGACATCACCGAAAGGCCCGGCCGCAACAGGGTGCGCGCGGCAGAGAGGGCGAGCGTCTGCACGCGTTCCCGCCCGAGCACATCGCGCGCGAGGACGTTCACCGAGTCGCCGGTAACGGAAACAGGCGCGGCCCCGTTGGTGAAATCACCCGGCGCGGCGGGTTCGCCCTGCCGCAGCGCACTGTCCGTCACCACGTCCGCCACGGTGGGCACCGCCGCCTGCCCCGGTAGCGTCGGCACCGGAAACGTCACCAGATCAGGGCGAAGGCCGAAGTCGGTCGTCAGTTGCAGGCCGCCCAGCCGCACCGGGCGGGTGCCCGTCGTGCCGCCGCTGATGAAGTCGCCCGCCGTCCAGCGTCGTGCCCGGCCGGGATCGGGTAACGTCACCCCGGTATCGAGGCGTCGCAGCGAGCGCGCGCCGTAATAATTGCGGCCGGCCTGCACGACCAGCCCGCTATATCCAAGCAGGCGAGGCGAAAAGACGCGCAGGTCCAACGCCGCGCTGATCCCTGTCTGCCCGGCGACCGCGCCGGCGACCGCATCGTAATTGAGATAGGCGCCCCACCCGTTCGGCGTGATCGCGGGCGCGGGGGGTACCGCCGCGCGCACGCCCCTTTCCGGAGACGGCGGGGGCGGCAGGGTGATCGCGACCGACTGCGTTTGCGGATCGAAGCGATAGACGAGCCCGGGCACCCGCTCCAGCGCGATGGAGGGCGCATCGCCTGCGAGCGTAGCCAGCGCGGGCAGCCCCGCGACGGGCAGCCACAAGGCCCCGTCGCGCTGCTCGGCAATGACGGTCGTTTCCTGCGCGACGCCGTTGATCGAGACATCCAGGACCAGTGGCGCGGCTGCGGCCGCCGGCCTCGCCCCCGCGATGACGCACGCCAGCCCCGCGAGGAAAAGCCTAGCGCAACGGCGGCAACGTAACATCGAAGGCACCGCCATCGGACACGCCCGTCACGCGGGCGGTATCGGGCGAAACATCCGGAAAGGCACGGCGTGCACCCGGCAGCACATAGATCGGCCCCGCGCCCGACAGCGGCCCGTGCGCGCCGCCGGCCGCGATCGCCTGCACGTTCGTCATGCGGATATGGCGGGCGCCAGGGTTCGCCACGACGATCCCCTTGCCGCCCCGCGACCAGACGGCCGCCACCGGCGCCTGCTCTTCACCGCGGAAGACCGGAACGAGGAACTCAAGGTTGACCGCCACCGCGCTCGCCTCCCCCGGCTTGGGAAGCTCGTTGATGCGTATGCGGAACGCTTTTTCCCCCGCCGGGGGCGGCCCCAGATCGAGGATGCGGTAGATTTGTCGGCCGCGCGCGGGGATCGTCGCGATCGCGGGGCTGATGGCGAGGGCACTGCTCGGCGTCAGAACATCCTCTCCCGCCGATTGGGACCAGTCGTATCCGCGCAATTGCACGTCCACGACCGTATCTGATTGATTGGAGACCTCGATCGTGGCGCTGCGACGCCCGTCCGAAGGCAATCGCACCAGCGTGGGGGAGATCAGCAGCGGCGTGGCGGAAAGCCCCGGCACGGCGGCCAGCGCCGCCATCAGGGCGATCGCCCCGCCCTTCAGGACGGCGCATCTCATTCCGACTGCCTCAGAAGGTGAGCGTCACGGTGACGGCGTCGGTATAGGCACCGGCCCGGGCAAGCGGCGCGTTCGCGGGGATGCGACCATAGACCGTCAGCACCGAAGCTACGAGACCGGCCGTGCCGGCGACCGTATCCGTGCCGTTGGTATTCCCCCAGGGCGTGGTCCGGCTGGCATTGCTGTAGAGGCTGTAGGGCAGCGTATCGGTGGCGAGCAGGCCCTCCATCTGCCGAACCCCGCCGGATGCATGGAGGCCCTGATCCAGGCCGACCGTATAGTTGGTGCCGGGGGTGCAAGTGATCGTCAGCGCCGCCGTGCTGTCGGTGGCGGATCCGGTAAGCTGGCTGACCGTACCGAACACCATCGGCGTGGCGGCGACGAGGCAAGAATTCACCGTGACCGCCGTTACCGGCATAACCCCGGTGGCCGTGGCCGCCGCGGCCGGCACACCCGATAGAAGCGCCATAGAGGCGCTGGCGATGACAGACTTGGATATGCGCGACACAACTACCTCTCTACTTCTTGCCCTGCGAGTAGGATGGTAGAAGAAGGTAAAAAAATGACTTTATAAGTTTTCCGCGCTTGCCCCTATATGATCGACTCTGAGGGCATTAACCGTTTCAAAATCACGCGGAACGCGCAGACGACGTAAGATTCGTGCGGAAATGGTGGCCGCCGTCACCGCTCAACGGAAGGTTACAGCATCGGCGCTATGGGCGCGACGCACGCTCAGGCGATGCCCGCATCACAGACGGCGGAAGTTAGAAGACGCCACCTACTCCCTTGGCAGACGCCGCAGAGGCACAGGCGAAATCGCGCTGAACCATTCGCACAGGGCGGTCATCGCGCTTTCCGACAACGACAGGAGGGTGCGCCGGCCATCCTGTTGATCCGCCTCGCGCAGGATCATGCCGTCCTTCACCATCATCTCGACATAACGGGCAGCCGTTGCGGGCGGCACGCGGGATGCGAGAGCGGTGACCTTGAAGGACCGCGTCTGCCGCGTCTCCGTCGCTACAAAAAGGTCCAGCAGCATGTCGAAGGCGGGATCGGTGAAATAGCGGGCCGGCAGAAACTTGTGCAGCTGGTTACGCGATTTGAGCATGGCCTGAGCGTAACCGGCGAACGTCCCTTCCTCCTCACCGCTCGTGAGGGGCAAGACCTCGGCTTGCGCCAGACGCCCCTTCAATCCCACCACAATGGTTTCAAGTCGCGTGAGGTCTTCCTCTAATCGACTGGCGTCCCCTCTAGTCATGCTTGTCTCTCTCTTATCCGACCTTGCCTCTCATCCAGCGACCGCGCAGGCCCGCGTGACCTGCCACTTACGTCATTCTGACCGCCCGAACAGAAAAGGCAACTTCATAGGTGACGCCAGCGCAACAAACCTGATTTCAGCAAATTCGTTATATGGCTCTGTTCCGTCACGCACCCGAATGACGGGCGGTGACGTTATGCCATCCGTGACTCAGGACTTCGCCTCCGCGAACGCCGCAGCCCCGGCCGCCCCACCGGCGGCGGCCTTGCGGCGCACCGCCACTCTCATCGTCAACGCCCGATCGCGAAAAGGCCGCAAGCTCTTCAAGCACGCGTGCCGGCGATTGCGGGACGAAGGCGTGCGAATCACACGAGCCCATGCCGTGAAACATCCCCGAGAGATGGGGGACACGGTGCGCGCGGCCGTGGAAGGCGGGGCCGAAATGGTCATCGTCGGCGGCGGCGACGGATCTCTATCCTCCACCGTCGACTATTTCGTCGGGCATGATTGCATCTTCGCGCTGCTTCCGCTCGGCACCGCCAACAGCTTCGCCCGAACGCTCGGCATACCGCTCGATCTGGATGGCGCGATCCATGTGATCGCACACGGCCGGCCGCGCCGCATCGATCTCGGCATGATCGACGGCGACTATTTCTGCAATTGCGCCGCCCTCGGCATATCGCCGCTGATCGCCGAGACCGTGCCGCATGGGCTTAAGGCCACGCTGGGTCGGGTCGGCTATCTCGGCTGGGCGGGCTATCAACTCGCCCGCTTTCGCCCGTTTAAGCTGACCGTCAGCGACGAGACGGGCAGCGAGACGATCGACGCTCTTGAGGTGCGGATCGCCAATGGCGCCTATCACGGCGGCACGGAGCTAATCGAAGATGCCCGCCTCGATAGCGGTGAAATCGTGGTGCAGGCGGTGATCGGCAACGCCCGCCACAGATTGATTTATAGCTGGGGCGCGAGCTTCCTGAAATTACGCAGCCGCAAGCGGACAGTGCGCGAATATCGCGGCCGGTCGCTTCGCGTTGTCACCGATCCGCCGCTGCCGATCTCGATCGATGGCGAGGTGCTGGCGCAAACCCCCGTCACCGCCAGCGTAGCGCGCGACGTGTTGAACGTCGCGGCCCCACTCATCGGCCCGGCATTGCCTGACGAGGATCAGCCGAGCCGGGCGAGCGCCGCCTCCAGCCGCTCGATCTCCGCGGCGAAGGCAACCAGCCGCTCCCTGTTCTCCGCCACCACCTCGGGCCGGGCGCGCTCGACGAAACTGGGGTTGTCGAGCTTCTTCGTCGTCGCCGCCAGCTCCTTGGCAGTCGCCGCGATCGTCTTGGCCAGGCGCGAGCGTTCGGCCGCGAGATCGACGACGCCTTCCAGCGGCAACACATAGGTCGCCTCGTCCACCACGATCTGGAGCGCCCCGCCGGCGGGGGCCGCGCCCGTGCCGATCCCCTCGATCCGGGCCAGGCGGGAAAGCGGAGCCGCCTGTCGCTCCAGCCGCGCCGCCGTCTCGGGGGAACTGTCCTGCACGAAGAGCGCAAGCTTCGCACCCGGCGGCACGTTGAGTTCGGTACGCGCCGCCCGGATCGCCGTCACCAGCCGCACCAGCCAGTCGATCTCGCCCGCCGCCGCCGGGTCGATCGCGCGCGCATCCGCCATCGGCCATTTCGCGACGATCAGGTCATAGTCGCGCGCACCCAGCGCGTGCCACAGTTCCTCGGTGATGAACGGCATGAACGGGTGCAGCATCACCAA
>CAJYJW010000059.1 GCA_913775025.1 uncultured Sphingomonas sp.
CCCGACTGGTTCCGGCTCGGCGATCGTGACGTGGCGCTGCATGTGACCCGCACCGCGCGGCTGGCGGCCGGAGATACGCTCTCCGTCGTCACTGCCGATGTGGCCCGTGCCTTCGGTATCGCCGCCACCATCCTGCCGATGACCGACGATCCGGTGGCGACGATGCTCGACACCGACGAGGGCACGCTTGCCTTCCAGGATTATTTCGTCGCGCGCCGCGCCGCGCCCGCCGTTCACGCGATCCGTTTCGAGGGGGCTGCGGCCGCGCGCGCTGCACCCGGCGTTGCCGAGGCGATCCGGGATGCGCGCGTGGTAGTGATCGCGCCGTCCAATCCGTTCCTCAGCGTCGATCCTTTGCTGGCGGTGCCCGGCATTCGCGCGGCGCTGGCGGAAACGGCGGCCCCGATCGTCGCGGTGTCGCCGCTCGTCGGCGGGGCGGCGGTGAAGGGGCCGACCGCCAAGCTGATGCGCGAACTCGGCCTGGAAACGAATGCCGCCGCCATCGCGCGTCATTATGATGGCGTCCTATCCGCGCTGCTGGTGGACGAACGCGATCCGCCCGGCGATCCGGCGATCCCCTTCGCCCGATGCGATACGCTGATGACGACGCTGGAGGATCGGGTGCGGGTGGCCCGCGCCGCGCTGGCGCTTGCCGATCGGGTGCGGTGATCTGGACGATCGCGGTGCCGCTGAAGGCGGCGGGCCTGCGCAAGAGCCGATTGGCCGACACCCTTCGCCCCGCCGATCGCGAGCGGGCCGTGGCGCTGATGCTGGCGAAACTTGCTCGTCTGCTCGCCGAACGGCGGGACGTGCGCGCCCTGCTCGTCAGCCCGCAGGCACGGGGGGACTGGCCCTTCTGGCATCAAGACGACGGGACGGGCCTGAACGCGGCACTGGCGGACGCGCGTCGGCGAGTCGGCGAGGGGCCGTTTGCCGTCATACACCCCGATCTTCCCTTTCTTGAGGATGCGGACCTCACGGCGTTGCTTGATCTGGCGATGGCGGAGGGCATGGCGGTGGCGGCGGACAGGCACGGCAGCGGCACGAACGCGATCGCGATCGCAGACGGCAGGCCGGTCGAGTTCATGTTCGGGCCGGACAGCCTCGCCCGTTTCGCAAATCGGGGGCGGTGTGGCGTGCTGCATCGGTATGGCTTGGCCGTGGACATCGATACGGCAGCCGATCTGCGGCTGGCACAGCAGGCAGGAACCTTGCCGTTGTTCGATTGACAAGGGGGGAAGGCTCCGTCATTTCTGACCATAGATGCAGTTTTAGGCTGCACAAGGAGAGAGATGCCAAACCCCGCACCCGTGCCCGATCATGTCCCGCCGGATCTGGTCCGCGACTTCAGCTATTTCACCGGGCCGGGCATGTGCCCGATGCGTGGCGGCGATCCGCAGGGGGCGCTGGCCGATCTGCACGACGGGCCGCCCGTCTTCTACGCGCCCAACAACACCTATGACGGCTATGGTACCTGGGTCTTCGTGCGCGCGGAGGATCAGCGCCGCGTATTGCAGGATGCCGAGACCTTCTCCAGCCACCGCCGCATCTTTGAAAAGGCGCTTGGCTACGATCTGCCGACGATCCCGCTGGAGATCGATCCGCCCGAGCATGGCGCTTATCGTTCGCTGTTGAACCCGCTGCTAAGCCCCAAGCGGGTGATGGCCATGGAAGCGGCGAACCGGGCGCGTGCCGCCGAGCTGATCGACGGCCTCGCGGCGAAGGGGCACTGCGAGGTGATGACCGATTTCGCCTTCCCCTTCGCGGTAGGCGTATTTTTGGAGTTCCTCGGGCTTCCGCAATCCCGGCGCGAGGAGTTTCTCGGCTGGGCGGACAAGCAGTTTCACGGCACGCCGGAGGAGCGGGGCGAGGCGATCCGCACCGTGATCGCCTTCATGGAGGAGCTCGTGGCGCTCCGCCGGCGCGAACCGGCCGAGGATTTCATGACGTTCGTGGTGGAGGCGAGGGTCGGTGGCCGCGCGATGACGGACAAGGAGGCGGTGGGCATGGGCGCGCTGCTGTTCGTGGCGGGGCTGGATACGGTGGCGGCGGCGATCGGCTTCGACTTTCGCTATCTGGCGGAAAATGCGGACGCACAGGATCGCCTGCGCGCCGACCCCGGGGGTATCGTGCTGGCCGTGGAGGAACTGCTTCGCATGTTCCCTACCGTGCTGATGACGCGCATCGCCGCGTGCGATACCGAGTTTGACGGTATCGCTATAAAGGCGGGGGATCGCATCTCATGCCCGTCGATGGTCGCCAATCGCGATCCGGCCGAGTTTCCCGATCCGAACCGTATCGATCTTGCACGGGAGAATAACCGTCACGTGGCCTTCGCCTACGGTCCGCACCGCTGCCTCGGATCGCATCTGGCGCGGCGCGAACTGGTGATCGCGATGGAAGAGTGGCTGAAGCGGATTCCCGCTTTCCGCATCACCCCCGGCACCGCGCCGCTTACCTATGGCGGGCATGTCTTTGGGATCGAGGATTTGCGACTGGATTGGGAGGTCGGCTGATGCGCATCCGGGTGATCCGCGACAAATGCCAGGGGCATGCGCGGTGTTGGGCGCAGTCGCCCGCACTCTTCGAACTCGATGACGAGGGATATATTCTTCCCGCAGACATCGTCGTGCCGGTAGAGCAGGAGCGGGCGGCATGGCTGGGAGCAAAATCCTGTCCGGAACGCGCTTTGGTAATCGAACAAGACGGGAAGGAATGATCTGATGGCGGACCATGAGCATGCGGCGAAAGTGATCGAGGTTGTCGGCACTTCGGATGAGAGTATCGAGAAGGCGATCAACGTGGCCATTGCGCGTACCGCGAAGACGGTGAACAAACTTCGCTGGTTCGAGGTGACGGAAATGCGCGGGCAGATCGATGGCGATCATGTGGAGCGATATCAGGTGATGCTGAAGATCGGTTTCGCGATCGAGGAATGATGCGAAGGCCCCTCGGGCCGCTATTCAGGACGGACAATATGCGAACGCCCCGAAGCTTTTTCGGGGCGTTCGCATATCTCGCATCAATTGTGACCAATGGTGCATGAGAACCGATTGACAAACGGCGGGGCCTGGTCAAATTATAACCTCCTATGCAAAATCAAGACGGGGAGGGGCAGATGGGCGACGATGCGGCCCTTGAAGCGTTCCGCGCAGATGCGCGCGAATGGCTGGCGGAGAATTTTCCGCCGCCGCTCGCCCACAAGAACCCGGTACCGTATCAGAACGACGCCCCCTATGCCGAGGCGGATCCCGATTGGCAGCTTTGGCGCACGCGTATGGCGGAGAGGCGCTGGGGGGCGCCGGGCTGGCCGGAGATCTATGGCGGCGCCGCCCTGGATGCGCCTCGCGTAAGGATTCTCGCGGAGGAGATGCGGGCCATCGGCGCGTTCAATCCGATGAAGATGACGGGCTACACCATGCTCGGCCCGACGCTGCTTGAATTTGGCACCGAGGAGCAGCGGGCGCAGCATCTGCCCGGCATCGCCCGCGGAACGGTCCGCTGGTGCCAGGGCTTCTCGGAGCCGGGCGCGGGATCGGATCTCGCCTCGCTCAGCACCCGTTGCATCGATGCCGGCGACCATTGGCTGGTCGAGGGGCAAAAGGTCTGGACGTCGGGCGCGAACCACGCCGACTGGTGCTTCGCGCTGGTCCGTACCGACACGACCGCCAAGCAGCGCGGGATCAGCTTCCTCCTGATCGACATGCGCAGCGAGGGGGTGGTGACGCGGCCGATCACCCTCATCAGCGGCTCGACCCATTTTTGCGAGATGTTCCTGAATGCGGTCCGCGTGCCGAAAGGCAATCTGGTCGGCCGGGTGAACGAGGGCTGGGGCATCGCCAAGCGGCTCCTCCAGTTCGAGCGGGACAGCCTGTCGGAAGGGCGTGGCGAGGGGGCCAGCCTGCTGCCGCTGGCGCGATCGCGCGTCGGCACCGATGGGGTGGGGCGTATCGCGGACGGGGATCTGCGAAGCCGGCTGGTGGCGCATGCCATGCGTGCCCACGCCTATAACCTCACGATGACGCGCCTTGCCGCCGAGGCTAAGGCGGGCAGCGCGATCGACGCCCTGGTCCCCGTGGTCAAGACTCTCGGATCGGATGTGGCGCAGGCGCGGGCCGATCTCGCGATGGAGATTTATGGCGACCGGGGGCTCGGCTGGACGGGGGCGGACTATGCGCCGGACGAGCTGGACGTATCGCACCAGTGGCTGCACGCCCGCGCCTTTTCCATCTACGGCGGCAGCTACGAGATCCAGAACAATATCGCGGCCAAGCGCACGCTTGGCCTGCCCGATCCGGCGAGCGCCCGCTGATGGCCGTCCTCAGCGATGAACAGGGGATGCTGCGCGACATGGCGGCGGAATGGGTGCGGGATCGCGCGCCGATCTCCGCGTTTCGCCACGTGGCGGATGCGGGCGGCGCGTACGACCCGGCCCTCTATGCCGAAATCGCCGGCATGGGCTGGGCGGGCGTGCTGGTGCCCGAGGCGCATGGCGGCGCGAACTTTGGGGTGCTCGGCCTGGGTCTGGTGCTGGAGGAGCTGGGGCGTACCCTGGTCGCCTCGCCGCTGCTCTCCACGGCGGCGATCGGGGCCAGCGCGCTGCGGTTGGGCGGATCGGCACGGCAGCAGGCGGCATGGCTGCCCCGCATCGCATCCGGCGAGGTAACGGTGGCCCTCGCGATCGACGAGCGCGGGCGGCATGATCCTGCCCACATCGGAACGCGGGCAAGCCGGGACGGTGACGGCTGGCGTCTGGACGGCATCAAGGCGCCGGTGATCGACGGGGGTGCGGCGGATCTGCTGATCGTCGCGGCAACGATCGAGGGAGGAGAAGCGACATTGTTCCTCGTCGCCCCGGATGCGAAGGGTGTGACGCGCATGGCATATTGCCGGATCGATGGGCGCGACGCCGCGCAAGTGCGGTTCGATGGCGTGGCCGTGGACGGGGAGGCGCTGCTGGCCGGCGGGGCGGGCCTGATCGATCGGGTTCTCGATCACGGCCGGGCGGCGCTGGCGGCCGAAATGCTCGGCAGCGCGACGCAGGCGTTCGAGACGACGAACGATTATCTCAAGACGCGGGTGCAGTTCGGCCAGCTGATCGGATCGTTCCAGGCGCTGCAGCACCGCGCCGTCGCGATGCTCGCGGAACTGGTGATGACACGCTCGGCGGTGGAGGCGGCGCTTGCCGCGATCGATGCGGACGCGCCCGACCAGGCCGCACTCGTCTCGCTTGCCAAGGCGCTTGCCGGGGATACGTTCAGGCTCTGCGCGCGGGAGATGGTGCAGATGCATGGCGGTATCGGCATGACCGAGGAGCATGACGCTGGCCTCTATTACAAGCGCGCGGCGGCGGCGGACGCATTCCTCGGCAACAGCGCCTTCCATCGTGAGCGTTACGCCCGCCTGGGCGGCTATTGACCGCGCGTCGAAGCGCGACCCCACAGGAGACGGACATATGCGATCGCGCGAATGGCGGCTGGAGCGGCGGCCGGACGGCACGCCGGTGGCGGACGACTTCTCCTTCGCCGAGGTGGACGTGCCGGCACCCGTCGCGGGCGAGGTGCAGGTCCGCAACCTCTGGATGACGATGGACCCCGCGATGCGCGGCCGGATGAGTGAGGCGCGCAGCTACGTGCCCCCGTTCGAGCTGGGCCGGGCGATGGAAGGCCCCGCGATCGGGGAGGTGATCGCATCGGCCGATCCAGGCTTCGCCGCCGGCGATCTCGTCTTCTCGCGGCTGGGTTGGCGCGAGGTGTTTACCGCGCCCGCCGCCCGGCTGGAGAAGCGCGGGCGCGATCTGCCGCCGCAGGCGTGGCTCGGCTTCGCCGGCATGACCGGGCTGACCGCGTGGCTCGGCCTGTTCCAGGTGGCGCAATTGCGCGAGGGCGATACGCTGTTCGTCTCCGCCGCATCTGGCGGCGTCGGCTCGGTCGCGTGCCAGATAGCACGCGCACGGGGGGCGCGGGTGATCGGTTCGGCGGGCGGCGCGCGCAAGATGGCCTTCCTGCGCGATACGCTGAAGCTCGACGGCGTGATCGACTACAAGGCGGAAGCGAGCCTGACGAAGGCGCTGGCGCGCGAGGCGCCGGACGGGATCGATGTCTATTTCGACAATGTCGGCGGTGAACATCTGCGGGCGGCGCTCGCGGTGGCGAACCGACGCGCGCGTTTCGCGCTGTGCGGCATGATCTCGCAGTACAATACCACCACGCCCGAGGGGCCGCGCAACATCACGCAGGCGATCACCAAGGAGTTG
This sequence comes from uncultured Sphingomonas sp., assembly GCA_913775025.1. Classification (GTDB taxonomy): domain Bacteria; phylum Pseudomonadota; class Alphaproteobacteria; order Sphingomonadales; family Sphingomonadaceae; genus Alterirhizorhabdus. The sequence continues at coordinate 6,257 of CAJYJW010000059.1, forward strand.
CGGCTGGAGGGGTTCATCGCGCTCAACCACCTCGACCGGATGGATGCCTTCCTCGCCGACGTGCGCGCATGGCACGCGGCGGGCGAACTGACGCAGGCTGAAACGGTGCACGAGGGGCTGGCCGCGGCGCTCGACGCGTTCAACGGACTGTTCGACGGGTCCGGCCTCGGCAAGACGCTGGTGAGGATCGGCTGATGTACGATCTGCTGGCGGGAATGCGCGTGATCGAGGCGGCGGCGTTCATCGCCGGGCCGAGCGCCGGGATGCAGCTCGCCCAGATGGGGGCGGAGGTGATTCGCATCGACCAGATCGGCGGCGGACCGGACTATCGGCGCTGGCCGGTGACGCCTAAAGGCGACAGCCTCTACTGGGAAAATCTCAATAAGGGGAAGCGGTCGATCGCGATCAATCTAGGGGTGCCCGAGGGGCGCGAGCTTGCGGCGGCGCTGGCGACCGCGCCGGGCGAGGCAGGCGGGCTGTTCCTCACCAACTTTCCGGTGAACGGCTTCCTCTCCTATGAAGCGCTGTCGGCGCGGCGGCCCGATCTGGTCTGTGTCCGCGTGATGGGTTGGGCGGACGGATCACCCGCGCTCGACTATACGGTGAACGCGGCCGTGGGCGTGCCGCAGATGACCGGCCCGGCCGACGGTGACACGCCGGTCAACCACGTATTCCCCGCATGGGATTTCATCTGCGGCGCGCAGGCTGCCTTCGCGATGGTGGCGGCCGAAGGCGCGCGGCGGCGGACCGGGCGGGGCGCGGACGTACGGATCGCGCTGTCCGACGTGGCCGCGACCTGCCTGTCGCACACCGGGCAATTCGCCGAGACGCTGCTGACGGCTACGGACCGGCCGCGTATGGGCAATGACCTCTACGGCGCGTTCGGTCGTGATTTCACGACGGCGGACGGGCGGCGCTTGATGCTGGTCGCGATAACGCCGAAGCAATGGCGCGGTCTTGTCGAGGCGCTTGGCATCGGTGCGGCGGTAGCGGCGGTGGAAAGCGAAACGGGGGCCGCCTTCGCATCGGACGAGGGCGCGCGTTTCACGCATCGCGCCCGGCTGTTCCCGCTGTTCGAGGCGGCGATCGGCGCGCGCGGCGCGGCGGGGCTGGGCGAGGCGTTCGATCGGGCGGGCGTCACCTGGTCCGAATATCGCACGCTGAACGAGGCGGCGTCCGATCCGCGCCTGTTCGCGGACAACCCCATATTCCAGACGATCGATCATCCGAGCGGGCTTCGCTATCCGGCGGCAGGCCCGTCCGCCGTACTGGCGGGGGTCGACCGCGGTCCGCTTGCGCCCGCGCCGCGCCTCGGCGCGGACAGTGATGCGGTGCTGTGCGACGTGCTCGGGCTGGACAGCGGCGCGATCGGCTCACTCCATGACAGGGGGATCGTCGCATGACGGTAACGGCGGACGATGTCGCCGGCTGGCAGGGCTGGATCGGTCGCGAGGAGCGGCGTGCGGAAATAGTCGACGCCGAAGCCGTGCGCCGGTTCGCCGCCGCGATCGGCGAGGATCTCGATGTCGGGCGGCGCTGGCCGTCGCTTGGCCACTGGGGCCTGTTTCTGCCCGTCGCCGCCGCCGATCAGGTGGGGGAGGACGGGCATCCGAAACGTGGCGGTTTCCTGCCGCCGGTCAGCCTGCCACGCCGGATGTTCGCCTCCGCCACCATGACGTTCCACCGTGCGCTGACGCTCGGCATGGAGGCGGAGCGCGTGTCGCGGATCGCGGATGTGCGCCATCGCAGCGGCGGCAGCGGCGACCTGATCCTGATCGACGTTGCGCATGTTATCGCGCAGGCAGGAGAGCCTTGCATCGAGGAGATGCAGACCATCGTCTATCGCGGCGCCGGCGGGGCGACGCCCGTGATCGTGCCAAGTGCGCCGGTAGATGGCGTGCGATGGGCGCCGACGCCGGTCGATCTGTTCCGCTTTTCCGCCGCGACGTTCAACGGGCATCGCATTCATTACGACGCTGCCTATGCGCGCGATGAGGAGGGTTATCCCGCGCTCGTGGTGCACGGCCCGTTCACCGCCGCCAAGCTGTTCGGGCTGGCGCGGGCGCGGGGCGGCGAGGCGACGCGCTTCTCCTTTCGCGCTGAGGCACCGATCTTTCTTGGGCAACCGATCGCGCTTGTCGCGGCGGACGGCGAATATCGCGCCATCCGCGCCGACGGGAGAACGGGCATGTCCGCAAAAATGATCCATAGTGCAGATTTGTTGACAGCCTGATAGCCATGGGGTAGCGCCGGGGCGACCGGCGGGGCCGGCGTGGAGGATGCCCGAACGATGGATGCCGAAACCTTCGATCTGCTACGCGATACGGTTCGCCGCTTCGTCGAGGAGCGGCTGATCCCCGCCGAGGATCAGGTCGATCGCGACGATAAGGTGCCTGACGAGATTGTGCAGGAGATGCGCGATCTCGGCCTGTTCGGTCTCTCGGTGCCGGAGGACTATGGCGGGCTCGGCCTGACGATGAGCGAGGAGGCCGCAATCATCCGCGAGGTCACCCGCGCCTCCGTCGCCTTCCGTTCGGTGATCGGCACCACGGTCGGCATCGGCAGCCAGGGCATCGTGATTGACGGCACCGAGGCCCAGAAGCGCGAATGGCTGCCCCGCCTTGCCACCGGCGAAGTCGTCGCGAGCTTCGCGCTGACCGAACCGGAGGCGGGCTCGGACGCGGCCTCGCTCCGCACGACGGCGGTGCTGGAGGGCGACAGCTACCGAATCAACGGCACCAAGCGCTACATCACCAATGCACCCTACGCCGGCATGTTCACGCTGATGGCGCGGACGGACGCGGGCGTGAAGGGTGCGGGCGGCATCAGCGCGTTCATCGTGCCCGCCGATCTGCCCGGCATCTCGCTCGGCGTGCCCGATCGCAAGATGGGCCAGCGCGGTGCCAAGACCTGCGACGTGATCTTCGACGATGTGCTGGTGCCTGCCGCCAACATCATCGGCGGGGTGCCGGGGCAGGGTTTCAAGACCGCGATGAAGGTGCTCGATCGCGGGCGCATCCATATCGGCGCGGTGGCGCTCGGCCAGTGCGATCGGCTGATCGCGATGTCGCTCGCCTATGCGATGGAGCGCAAACAGTTCGGCGATGCGATCGCCACTTTCCAGCTCGTGCAGGCGATGCTGGCGGACAGCAAGGTCGATCAGCTTGCTGTCGAAGCGCTGATGAACGCCACCGCCGCGCGCTTCGATGCGGGCGAGAAGGTGAACCTTGAATGCTCCGCACTCAAATATCTCGCGACCGAGGCGGTGGGACGCGTCGCCGATCGCGCGGTGCAGATCTTCGGCGGGGCGGGCTACATGACCGAATATAAGGTGGAACGCTTCTATCGCGACGTGCGCCTGCTGCGCATCTACGAGGGCACCAGCCAGATCCAGCAGACGATCATCGCCAAGGCGATGCTGCGCGCCGCCGCCTGAATCGATGGGAGCCACGTCCATGCGCCGCGCCGCCATCGTCAGCCCGATCCGCACCGCCGTCGGCAGGTTCGGCGGCAGCCTCGCCTCCGTTTCGGCCGGCGATCTCGGCGCGATCGTGTTGAAGGCGCTGATCGAACGCACCGGCATCGCGCCCGACCGGATCGACGACGTGGTTTACGCCCAGGGGTATGGCAACGGGGAGGCGCCCGCCATCGGCCGCTGGTCGGCGCTGGCCGCCGGCCTGCCGATCGAGGTGCCGGGCTATCAGATCGATCGCCGTTGTGGATCGGGTCTGCAGGCGGTGATCGATGCCGCGATGATGGTGCAGACGGGGGCCGCCGACGTGGTGGTGGCGGGCGGCGTGGAAAGCATGTCGAACGTCGAATATTACTCGATCGATCACCGCCACGGGGCGCGTTCCGGCTCCACCGTGATGCACGACCGGCTGACGCGCGGGCGCGTAATGTCCCAGCCTATTGCGCGGTTCGGCGTGATTTCGGGCATGATCGAGACGGCCAACAACCTTGCCGCCGATTATGCCATCAGCCGCGAGGCGTGCGACGCCTATGCGCTTCGCAGCCATGCCCGCGCGGCGACGGCGTGGGCGGACGGCAAGTTTGACGATGAGCTCGTGCCCGTCTCGGTGCCGCAGAAGCGCGGCGACCCCAAGATCTTCGCGATGGACGAGGGCATTCGCGCCGATGCGACCATGGAGACGCTCGGCGCGCTACGCCCGATCGAGAAAGGCGGCGTCGTCACCGCCGGCAACGCCAGCCAGCAGAACGATGCCGGTGCCGCCTGTCTGGTCGTGGCGGAGGACAAGCTGGCAGAGCTGGGGCTGGAGCCGATGGCGTGGTTTCATAGCTGGGCGGCAGCGGGCTGCGAGCCGAGCCGGATGGGGATCGGGCCGGTGCCCGCCGTTGACCGCCTGTTCCGCCGCACCGGGCTTGGCTGGGACGACATCGGCCTCGTGGAGTTGAACGAGGCGTTCGCGCCCCAGGTGCTCGCCTGCCTGAAGGGATGGGGCTGGCACGATCAGGCGGCGTGGGAGGACAAGCTCAACGTCAACGGGTCCGGCATCTCGCTCGGCCATCCGATCGGCGCGACGGGCGGGCGCATCCTCGCCAACCTGCTGCGCGAAATGCGGCGGCGCGACGTGCGGTTCGGGTTGGAGACGATGTGCATCGGCGGCGGACAGGGGCTTGCCGCCGTGTTCGAGCGCGCCTGACCTCCCATAATGCTTCATTCCCCGCTCACGTGGCCGACGATATGGGGAAGCCGTTTAAACAACGGCTTGAACGGAGAGTGATGATGCGTCTGGCATGGACGATGATTGTGGCGGCGCTGGTTCCGGCGGCGGCGTTGGCGCAGGGCGATCCCGCCAAGGGCAAGGCCGTGTTCGCGCGCTGCATGGCGTGCCACCAGACGGTGGCGGGCAGGAACGGCCTCGGGCCGAGCCTTGCGGGCGTGGTCGGCCGCAAAGCGGGCGCGCTGCCGAACTACGCCTATTCAGCGGCGATGACGAAAAGCGGGCTGACGTGGACGCCGCTCGCGCTCGATCAGTATCTGGCGAAGCCCGCCGTCAAGGTGCCGGGCACCAAGATGGCCTTTCCCGGTTTGTCGGTTCCCGCCGATCGCGACAATGTGATCGCCTATCTGGCTACGCTCAAATGACCGACACGATGGCGCTGGACGGCGTGAAGGTGCTCGATCTGTCCCGCGTTCTCGCAGGGCCGTGGTGCACCCAGATCCTCGCCGACTTCGGCGCCGACGTGGTGAAGATCGAGGCCCCCGGCGACGGTGATGACACGCGCAGCTGGGGGCCGCCCTATCTGACCGGCGATTCCGATTTCGCCGGCGAGAAGGGGGAGAGTGCCTATTATCTCTCCTGCAATCGCAACAAGCGATCGGTGGCGATCAACCTTGCCGATCCGCGCGGCGCGGACCTGATCCGTCGGCTGGCGGCTGAGGCCGACATTCTGGTCGAGAATTTCAAGCTCGGCGGGTTACGCAAATACGGGCTCGATTATGCAAGCCTGAGGGCGGTGAATCCCCGCCTCGTCTACACCTCGATCACGGGTTTCGGGCAGGACGGCCCCTATGCGGCGCGTGCCGGCTACGATTTCGTCGCGCAGGCGATGGGGGGGCTGATGAGCATTACCGGCGAAACCGGCGGCCCGCCGCTCAAGGTGGGTGTGGCGATCACCGATCTATCGACCGGCATGTATGCCGCCACGTCCACGCTGATGGCGCTGCGCCATGCGGAGCGGACGGGCGAGGGGCAGCACGTCGACTGCTCGCTGCTCGACACGCAGATCGCGATGCTCGCCAATCAGGCGCTCACCTATCTGGTCGGCGGGCAGGCGCCGGGGCGTCTTGGCAACGCGCATCCGACTGTGGTGCCCTATCGCCTGTTCGACACGGCGGACGGCGCCATCGTGATCGCGGTGGGCAATAACGGCCAGTTCCGTAACCTGTGCCGCACGCTGGGCGTGCCGGACATGGCCGACGATCCACTCTACGCGACGAACGGCGAGCGCGTCATCCACCGCGACGGGCTGGAGGCGCGGCTGACCGAACTGACGCGCGCCTGGCAATCGGTGCCGCTGACGGAAGCGCTGCTGGCGAACGGCGTGCCCGCCGGGCCGGTGAACGACGTGGGCGAGATTTTGACCGATCCATTCGCCAAGGCGCGCGGTACGGTACATCACTTCACCCGGGAGGATGGCGAGCGCGTGCCGAGCGTCGCCTATCCCGGCAAGCTTTCGGCGACGCCCGCCACGTTCCGATCCGCCCCGCCCCGCCTCGGCGAGCACAGTCGCGCGGCGCTGATCGACTGGCTCGGCGTGCCGCCGGCGGAACTGGATGCGCTGGCGGCGGCAGGCGTGATCGCCGATCGCGCCGATCGGCTGGCGGACGAGGGGGAGCGGATATGATCCTGAACGATACGGTATCGGCGGTGGTGACGGGCGGCGCCTCCGGTCTTGGCGCGGCGACGGCGCGGGCGCTGGCGGGAAAAGGCGTAAAGGTCGCCATCTTCGACCTCAATGCCGAGACAGGCGAGGCGCTGGCGGCGGAGATCGGCGGCACCTTCTGCATGGTCAACGTCACCAACGAGGCGTCCGTCGTGGAAGGATTCGCCAAGGCGCGCGCGGCGCACGGGCAGGAGCGCATCCTCGTCAACTGCGCCGGCACCGGCAGCGCGCAGAAGACCGCGAGCCGCGACCGCCAGACCGGCGAGACGAAGCATCACGACCTCGCCCTGTTCGAGCGGGTGGTGCAGATCAACCTGCTCGGCACGTTCCGCTGCACGGCGAAATCGGCGCAGGGGATGCTCGATCTGCAACCGCTCGATCACAATGCCCGCGGCGTGATCGTGATGACGGCGAGCGCCGCCGCCGAGGACGGGCAGGTGGGGCAGGTCGCCTATTCCGCCTCCAAGGGTGGCGTCGTCGCGATGACGCTGCCGATCGCGCGCGATCTGATGGGAGACGGCATCCGCGTCAACACCATCCTGCCAGGCATCTTCGATACGCCGCTGATGGGCCGGGCAAGCCAGCAAGTGCGCGATTCGCTTGCCGCCTCGGTGCCCTTCCCCAAGCGTTTCGGGCAACCGGAGGAATATGCCCAGCTCGCGCTGGCGATGATCGAGAACGGTTATTTCAACGGTGAGGACGTGCGATTGGACGGGGCGATCAGAATGGCCCCACGCTGACGGTTGAAAGTTGCACTGTTGTGCAGTATCGACGATCCCCTGAGAGGATCGTGACATGACGCATGACGAGGACGCCCCCCGTTTCGTGAGCTACGCGGTGCGGGACGGCACGGCCTGGATCATGCTGGATCGCCCGCAATATTCGAATGCGCAGAATTATCGCCTGCTCAATCAGCTAGACGGCTGCTTTCGCGCGGCGGTGGAGGATGATGCGGTCAAGGTGATCGTGCTGGGCGGGGAGGGCAAGCACTTCTCCGCCGGCCACGATCTCGGCACGCCCGACAAGGATACGCTGTTCGAGCGGGAGCGCGTCAACCTCTGGTGGAACCACACCGACAAGGAGGGGGCCGAGCGGCAATATGTGCTGGAGCAGGATGCCTATCTCGGCCTCTGCCGCCGCTGGGCGGCGATCCCCAAGCCTGCGATCGCGATGGTGCAGGGGGCGTGCATCGCAGGCGGACTGATGCTTGCCTGGGTATGCGATATGATCGTCGCCTCGGACGACGCCTTCTTCCAGGATCCGGTGCTGCGGATGTCTCAGCCGGGGGTCGAATATTTTGCCCATGCCTTCGAGTTGCCGCCGCGCATCGCGCGTGAGTTCCTCTATCTCGGCCAGCGCATGTCGGCAGATCGTGCCTATCAGTACGGCATGGTGAACCGCGTCGTGCCCCGCGCCGAACTGCGCGATACGGTAGCGGAGATCGCCGCCGAGATCGGGTCCAAATCGCGGCTCGGGCTGGCGCTGACGAAGCAGGCGGTCAATTTCGTGGAGGATCTGCGCGGCAAGCGCACCGCGATGGACGGCGTGTTCCACATGCACCACTTCGCGCACGCGCAGAACCAGCTTGCGACCGGCAACCTCGTCGGCGGGGTCGATCTCAAGACGATGGCGGCGGCCAATAAGGGAGAACAGTGATGGCGGCGGCTGCGATCGAACTGGAGGCAGGCGTCACCGCGCACGCTTTGGCGGATGCGGCGGCGGCGGCGCGCGCGTTCGTGTCGCGCATCCGGCCAGGCGTGCGGGCGCGCATCGCCGATGCCCAGGGCGGGATCGATCGCCGCAAGGCGGATGCCGAGCAGCATCGCGTCCACGGATACGGTTGGTATGCCTCCTATGCGGAGCTGCTGACCGAGGTCGCGGGCTGGGCCGCGCGGCTGAACGCGGAGGATCGATATGGCGAGATCGAGCAACTGCTGGCGGGGCTTCTGTTCGCCGAATATGGCGCGCAACTGACGGGCGGCGTGCCGATGAACCAGGGCGAGGTGATCCGCCCTCGCGAGCTGACGGACGATGAGGGCGCGATCCGCGCGCTTGCCGGCGCGCTGGAACCGCTGATCCGGGTCGGCGGCACGCAGGCGGCGAAGATGCGCATCGCCGAGGCGCTGATCGAGGCGCGGGGCCGGGCGACGCTGGAGGATGCCGGGCTCGACGAGTTGACCGTCATGATCCGCGACCAGTTTCATGCCTATGCGACCGAAAAGGTCGCGCCGCATGCGCATGCCTGGCACTTGGCCGATGAATTGATCCCGCTCGAAATCGTCGAGGAGCTGGGTGGGCTTGGCGTATTCGGCATGACGCTGCCGGAGGCCTATGGCGGGCTCGGGATGGGCAAGACCGCGATGTGCGTCGTCTCGGAAGAGTTGTCGCGCGGCTGGATCGGCGTCGGCAGCCTCGCCACCCGGTCGGAGATCGCGGGCGAATTGATCCTTGGCGGCGGTACCGAGGCGCAGAAGCAGGCATGGCTCCCTGGTATCGCTTCCGCCAAGGTGCTGCCGACGGCCGTGTTCACCGAGCCGAATACCGGCTCCGATCTCGGCGCGCTGCGTACCCGTGCGGTGCGGCAGGAAGGCGGCTGGTCGATCACCGGCAACAAGACGTGGATCACGCATGCGGCGCGCGCCGATGTCATGATGCTGCTGGCGCGCACCGAGGCGGACAGCACCGATCATCGCGGTCTATCGATGTTCATCGCCGCCAAGCCGCGTGGAACGGCGGACGAGGACTTTCCGGCCGAGGGCATGACAGGTGGCGAGATCGATGTCATCGGCTATCGCGGAATGAAGGAATATGAGCTGGGCTTCGACGGCTTCCGCGTCGCGCCGGACAATCTGCTCGGCGGGGAGACCGGGCAGGGTTTCCGCCAGCTGATGACAACGTTCGAAAGCGCACGCATCCAGACGGCGGCGCGCGCCGTGGGCGTGGGGCAGGCGGCGCTGGACGCGGGGCTGCAATATGCGATCGACCGCAAGCAGTTCGGCCGCCCGATCATCGAATTTCCGCGCATCGCCAACAAGCTTGCGATCATGGCGGCGGAACTGATGGGGGTACGTCAGCTCACCTACTTCGCCGCGCGCCGCAAGGATGAGGGCGAGCGGTGCGATCTGGAGGCGGGGATGGCGAAGCTGATCGCCGCGCGCGTCGCGTGGTCAGCGGCGGATAACGCGCTGCAGATCCACGGCGGCAACGGCTTCGCGATGGAATATCCGGTCAGCCGCCTGCTCGCCGACGCGCGCATCCTCAACATCTTCGAGGGCGCGGGCGAAATACAGGCGCAGGTGATCGCGCGCCGGCTGCTCGACAAGGCGTGAGTGGGGCGCGGGGATCACCCCGCGCCTGCTTGTCAGAGCCGTTCGACGATGGTGACGTTCGCCATGCCCCCGGCCTCGCACATCGTCTGGAGACCGTAACGCCCGCCGGTGCGGTGCAGCGCCGAGACGAGCGTCGCCATCAGCTTCGCCCCGCTCGCTCCCAGCGGGTGGCCGAGAGCGATCGCGCCGCCCTGCACGTTGAGCCGCGCCGGGTCCGCCCCCGTCGCGTGCAACCAGGCAAGGGGGACAGGGGCGAACGCCTCGTTCACCTCGTACAGGTCGATATCACCGATCGCCATGCCGGCGCGGGCCAACGCGCGTTCGGTCGCGGCGAGCGGGGTATCGAGCATGACGATCGGATCGCCGCCCAGCACCGACATGTGGTGAATACGCGCGAGCGGCGTCGCGCCCGTCGCCTTCAACCCCGCCTCGTTGCAGACGAGGACCGCCGCGGCGCCATCGCAGATCTGGCTGGCGTTCGCGGCGGTGACGACGCCGCCCTCGGTCAGCGTCTTCACCTGACCGATCTTTTCGAGCGTGCTGTCGGCGCGGATCCCCTCGTCACGATCGTGCATCTCGCGCGTGCCGTCTTCCAGCATGATCTCAAGCGGCACGATCTCCGCTGCGAAATGCCCGGCTTCCGTCGCGGCCGCCGCCTTGCGATGGCTGTCCAGCGCGAAGCGATCGAGCGTCTCGCGATCGAAACCGAATTGCGCGGCGAGCTTCTCGGCGCCGGTGAACTGGCTGAACGGTTCGTCGCCCACCCGGGCGTTCAAGCCCGGGCTGCGGTAGGTGCCGAAGCCGTGCTTGGCCGCGAGCGTCCACGGCAGGCCCATCGGAACGCGCGTCATCGATTCGACACCGGCGGCGATCACTACGTCCTGCAGGCCCGCCATCACCGTGGCGGCGGCGAAGTGCAGCGCCTGCTGCGAGGAGCCGCACTGGCGGTCCACCGTGGTGCCCGGCACCGTTTCGGGAAAGCCCGCCGCGAGCGCGGCATAGCGACCGATATTCGCACCCTGCTCGCCGCCGGGGCAGGCGCAGCCCATGATGACGTCCTCGACCAGTGCCGCATCGATCCCGGCGTGGTCCACCAGCCCGCGCATCACCGCGCCGGCCAGATCGGTCGGATGCCATCCGGCCATCCGCCCGCCCCGGCGCCCACCCGCGCTCCGCGCCACCGCTGCGATATAGGCCTCGGCCATCTGTCTCTCTCCAAAAATGCAATATGGTGCATGATTATCACCGGGGCGGGCAAATCGCAATTCTGCGTAACAGGTCATAATTGGGTTGCGCGCACCGTCCGAAGGGGGCAAGGTCGGGAAAATGGAGCGGGAGAGGGGCGGCGTTGATCGATCGGGCGAGCCTTGAGCGATGGATGGACGGGCGGGGCCTTGGCCAAGGCCCCGTACGCGACGTCATCGCCCTCGCCGGGGGATCGCAGAACATCCTGCTCCGCTTCTCCCGCGATGGCCAGGATTATGTGCTGCGCCGCCCGCCCGAACATCCCCGCCCCGAATCGAACGAGACGATGCGGCGCGAGGCACGTGTTCTTACGGCGCTGCGCGATACCGGCGTGCCGCACCCCGCGCTGATCGCGGCATGCGCGGATGAAGATGTGCTTGGGGCCGCATTCTATCTGATGGCCCCGGTCGACGGGTTCAATCCGGCAAGTGGCCTCCCGCCGCTCCATGCAGGATCGCCCGAGGCGCGCAATGCGTTGGGGCTGGCGTTGGCGGATGGCATCGCCGCGCTCGGCATGCTCGATCCGGTCCGCCTCGGCTTGGGCGATTTCGGGCGACCTGATGGCTTTCTGGAGCGGCAGGTCGGCCGTTGGCGAAGGCAGCTCCAAGGTTATGCGGCGACGCCGGAATGGGACGGAGGCGTCGCGCTCGGCCCCGTCGATGCGATCGGCGATTGGCTGGACGCGCATCGTCCGCAGGGCGGCCGTCCGGGCATCCTGCACGGCGACTATCATCTTGCCAACGTCATGGTACGGCACGATGCGCCCACGCTTGCCGCGATCGTCGATTGGGAACTGGCGACGATCGGCGATCCGTTGATCGATCTCGGCTGGCTGCTGGCGACATGGCCGGAGCCGGACGGGACGGGCGGCACGCTCTCGATCCAGCCGTGGGCCGGCTTCCCGACCGCCGACGAACTGATCGCACGCTATGCGGCTGGCAGTGACCGCGATCTCGGGGCGATCGGCTGGTATCGCGTGCTGGGGGCGTGGAAACTCGCCATCCTGCTGGAAGGCACCTATGCCCGCGCCTGCGCCGGAAAGGCTCCACGCGATATCGGCGAGCGGCTGCATGGGCGCGCGATCGCGCTGCTCGCCCGCGCGGAAAGGTGGGTCGCGTGACGGGGCCTGCGATGGATTTCACGGGAAAGACCGTCCTCGTCGTCGGCGGATCGAGCGGGATCGGCAACGGCATCGCACAAGGCTTTCGCGCGGCGGGCGCCGCGGTCCATGTGTGGGGCACGCGCGCGTCCGCCACCGACTATGCGGGCGAGGACGGCTCGGATCTCCACGGCCTCGGCTATTCGCAGGTCGACGTTTCCTCCGCGCAGGCGATCGCCGATGCGCCAGCCCCGTTCGATCGGCTCGACGTGCTGGTGCTGAGCCAGGGCATCGTGCTCTACAAGCGGCAGGAGTTCGAGGCGCCCGGCTGGGATCGCGTGATGGCGGTCAATCTCGACAGCGTGATGCACGTCGCGCAGCGTTTTCACGGCATGCTGAAGGCGGCGGGCGGATCGGCGATCGTCGTCAGCTCCGTCGCTGCCTATCGCGCGACGATGGGGAACCCCGCCTATGCCGCGTCCAAGGCGGCGGCGGTGGCGCTCGTCCGGACGCTCGGGCAGGCGTGGGCGGCGGACGGCATCCGCGTCAACGGCTTCGCGCCAAGCATCGTCGATACCAAGCTCACCCGCGTCACCACCCGCCACCCCGAACGAAGCGAGAAAGCGCTGGCGAAGATCCCGCTCGGCCGCTTCGGCACGATCGAGGAGATGGCGGGCGTCGCGCTGTTCCTCGCCTCTCCGCTCGCCGGCTACGTCGTCGGCCAGACGATCGTCGTCGATGGCGGCCTCACGCTCTGAAGAAGGCATGCCGATGGATTTCGAATATTCCGACACGGTAAAGGCGCTGCGCGACAGGCTGGAAGGCT